>JALZAB010000017.1 GCA_030948585.1 Chloroflexota bacterium | reverse complement strand
ACGCCGGCGTCGCGCTTCGCGAGGTCGACGTCGTTGCCGCGACCGTCGGTCCGGGCCTCATCGGTTGTCTGCTGGTCGGCGCCAACTACGCTCGCGGGCTCGCACTCGCGGCGGGCCTGCCATTCGTGGGGGTCAATCATCTCGAAGGGCACGTCTATGCGAACTGGCTCGTCGAGACCGAGGACGCCCGGTCCGAGCCCGAGCTGCCGGCGGTCGTGCTCGTCGTGAGCGGCGCGCACAGCGACCTCGTGCTCATGGAGGCGCATCGCAAGTTCCGCCTTCTCGGTCGGACGATCGACGATGCCGCGGGGGAGGCGTTCGACAAGGTCGCGCGCCTGCTCGGCCTGGGCTTCCCGGGAGGTCCCGAGATCGAACGCGCGGCCAGGGACGGCGACCCCGGCGCGTTCCCGCTGCCCAAGGCGTGGCTCGCCGATCGCTACGACTTCTCGTTCTCCGGTCTGAAGACCGCGGTGCTGCGGCTCGTGCGCTCGCTCGAGGAGAAGGGCCCGGTGCCGGTGGGCGATGTCGCGGCCTCGTTCCAGAGGGCGATCGTCGAGGCCCTTGCCGAGAAGACCGCGCGGGCCGCGGCCGAGCACGGCGTGCGCAGCGTCATGCTCGGTGGGGGCGTCGCGGCGAACGGTCCGCTGCGCGCCGAGATCCAGCGCCGCATCGGTGTGCCCTTATACGTGCCGCCGCCGCGGCTCTGCACCGACAACGGCGCGATGGTCGGCGCGGCGGCGTTCTTCTCGATGCGCCATCGGGGCGCTGAGATGCCGGCCGGCGTCCGCTCGAATCTGCCGCTCGCGTGACGGCGGCATCGCTCGTCGCGGCGTTGGATGAGGCGCTCGATCTCGGGGCCCGCGGGGAGCCTGTGCCGGAGGCGGTCATCGATCTCGTGCTGCGGATCCTCACCGAAGCGAGCGATACGCCCGCGGTGCTCGAGGCGATGAAGGGCGCGCGGGACGGGCGGGCGCTCCTGCGGATCACCGACGGCGCTCGGGCGATCGAGTTCCGCGCCGGCGATGGCACGCTCTTCGCCGAGGCCGCCGCGCCCAAAGGCAAAGGCCCGAAGGTCGACGCGACGGCGGCGACCTGGCTCGGTCTTCTCGGCGGCACGTTGAAGCCGTGGCTTGCGTTCACGCGCGGCCTCGTCATCTGCCGCGCCGGCATCACCGAGCTGCGCTGGATGCAGCAGACGGCGGAGCGGTTGCAACGCGGGTACGAAGAGGCGCGTCGGCTAGAGTCGGCCGGATGAGCGGGATGCGAGAGTCGCCCGGCACGCCCCGCCCGAACGACACGAAGACCGACGACGAGACCACGAAGGTCCACCGCTCCGAGACGAAAACGAAGACGCCGGTCGAGGCCAAGCGCCAGGGCCCGGTGCTCGAGGATATCAAGAAGGACGAGCGCGTCCGCGTCTACATCCGCTCGGCGAACGCGCAGACAGGAGCCATCGGCTACACGGAGCACGGCGAGCGTCACGCCAACACGACGGCAGACGGCGCGCGGTTCATCCTCAAGTCGCTGGGCCATGAGGCCCGCCGGACGGAGCTCGGCGCGGTCGCCGCGTATCTGCACGATATGGGCAACGTCATCACGCGCGAGAAGCACGGCCAGACCGGCGCGCTGTTGGCCAAGGACATCCTTCTGGACCTGGGGTTCACCTTCGAAGAGGTCGCCGTGATCATGGGCGCGATCGCGAACCACGAGGAGGCCGAGGGCGGTCTCCCGGTCAGCGCCGTCTCGGCGGCCGTCATCATCGCCGACAAGAGCGACGTGCACCGCTCGCGCGTCCGTAATCCGAAGACCACGACCTTCGACATCCACGATCGCGTGAACTACGCCGCCACGAACGCGGAGATCAAAGTCAGTCGCCGCGAGAAGCTGATCACCCTCGACCTGACGATCGACACCGAAGTGGCGCCGCTGATGGAGTACTTCGAGATCTTCCTCTCGCGCATGATGCTGTGCCGGCGGGCAGCGGAATTCCTGCATTGTCAATTCGCGCTCGTCATCAACAACACCCGGCTGCTCTGACGCACCTAGGGGCGCGGCCGGCGTAGGTCGGCGGCCTACTCGCGCAGGGGCGCCTCGACACGGCTCGCTCCTCGTTCCGTCCTGACGCCTCGCGCCCTTCGGGCGCTCACTCCTTGCGCGAGCAGGCCACCGACCTTTCCAGCCACGCCCCTAGGCTTCCGTTCGTGCACGTCGCGTTTCTCACTGATGTCGCGCTCCCTTATGTGTCCGGTGTCACCGTCGCCGTGCGGCGGCAGCGCGATGCGCTCCGTGAGGCCGGCGTCAGGGTCACGGTCGTCGGACCACATGGTGATGTCGATATCGCGGAGCAGGAGATCCATGTGCCGGGCGCGCCCGTGGGACACAAGCTCGCGTTGTTCGGGCCGCGGCTGCCGCAGCGACTGCGCTCGCTCCGTGTCGAGCTGTTGCATGCGCATTCGGTGTTCGGGGCGTCATGGGCGGCGTTGGCGGCGGCTCGGTCGCTGCGGGTGCCGTTCGTGGTCACGGTGCACACCCGCTTCGATGAGTACGCGCACTACGCGGGTCTTGCCGCGCCGCTGGCCCGCACGCTGGTCGGTCCGTACATCGGCTCGGTCGTCGCCGCGGCGGACCTCGCGATCGCGCCGAACGATGAGCTGGCGTCCGAGCTACGGGCCGCGGGCGATGCGAAGGTCGTGCGGGTCGTGCCCGCCCCGACCGACGCGAGGCTCACCCGTGGCGACGCCGCGCGCGGGCGCCAACAGCTAGGTGTCGCAGCGGATGTTCCGCTGCTCCTCTCCGCCTCCCGGCTCGCGGTGGAGAAGCGCGTGCTCGATCTCGTGGGGTTGCTGCGCGCATCCGCGCACACCGACGCCGTCCTGGTCTTCGCGGGGAGCGGGCCGCTCGAAGCGGATCTGCGCGCCGCGGCGCGCGAGGGCGGCGTCGCTGCGCGCCTCGTCTTCGCCGGTCAGCTCGGGCTCGACGCGCTCGCCGACGCGTTCGCCGCTGCCGACGTCGTCGTCAGCGCGTCACGGAGTGAGACGCAGGGTCTCGCGCTCTGCGAGGCGGCTGCCTCGCGATGTGTGGTCATCGCGCCGGATCGCGGTGGATACGCGGAGGTCCTGCGGCACGACGCCGGTGGCCTGTTCCCGTCGCGCGCGCCGTCGGCGGAGGAGCTCGCCGGCTGCGTCGACCGGTTGCTCGACGATCGCGGCTTACATGAGCGTCTCGGCACGGAAGCGGCGAGGCGGGCCGAGGCGGCCTGGTCGGCCCAGGTGGTGTCCGCGAGGCTGCGGGATGCGTACGCGACGGCATCGAGCGTGACAGAATGACGGCCTTCCTCGGCCTGTTTCATCAGGGAGGCGGTCCATGTCCACCACGCGTGATCGCGCGCGCCATCCGCTGCGTCAGCGCACCGCGATCGCGGCGGGCGGGGTGGTGCTGCGGTCGGGCGACCACGGCGCCGAGGTCGCGCTGCTTGGCCGCACGAACGACGGCTCGTGGGTCTTCCCAAAAGGCACGCCCGCGGCCGGAGAGTCAGCCGAGGAGACGGCCCTTCGCGAGGTCCGCGAGGAGACCGGCCTCGAGGTGCGGATCATCCGGCCACTCGGAGAGATGAAGTACAGCTTCGCTGCTGGGGGCGAGCGGGTGCACAAGGTCGTCCAGTTCTTCCTCATGGAGGCCACCGGCGGCGATCCGTCGCTTCACGACGCCGAATACGACGAGGTGCGGTGGGTCGCCGTGCCCGATGCGCGACGCATGCTGACGTTCGACACGTATCGCCAGGTGCTCGACCGCGCCCTCGAGGAGCGGTCGTGAGCGACCTCCAACGCACGCCCCTGTACGACGCGCACGTACGCGCGGGTGGAAAGATGGTCGAGTTCGCCGGCTACGACATGCCGATCCAGTACCCGACCGGCATCGTCGCCGAGCATCGCGCGGTCCGGACGAACGCGGGCCTCTTCGACCTGTCGCACATGGGCGAGTTCTTCTTCGTCGGCGAGGGCGCGGGCCCCGCGCTCGACGGGATGGTCTCGAGCGACATCGCCGGGCTCCACGTGGGCCAGGCGCGATACGGCCTCCTGACCAACGAACGGGGCACGATCGTCGACGACGTCATCGTGTACCGCCTCGCTGAGGATGAATACATGATGGTCGTGAACGCGGCAAACATCGCGAAGGACCACGCGCACGTGCAGCGTCATCTGCCCGCGGGCGTCGGGCTCGACGACCGTTCGGCCGAGACCGCCCTGATCGCCATCCAGGGACCGCGGGCCGCGACGATCCTCTCATCTGTGACCGACCTCGAGATCCGCGAGCAGTCGATCGAAGGGCTGCCGCCATTCGGTGTGACTCGGGCGCGGGTGGCCGGCTCGCGGGCCATCGTCGCGCGCACGGGCTACACCGGCGAGGACGGGTTCGAGGTATTCGTGGACAACGATCGCGCGGCGCAGGTCTGGTCCCGCTTGCTGGCCGCCGGCGAGTCCACCGGCATCATCCCCATCGGTCTCGGCGCCCGCGACACGCTGCGGCTCGAGGCGCGCTTCTCGCTCTACGGGAATGACATCGACGAGACCACCGACCCGATCGCCGCGGGGCTCGGGTGGACGACGAAGCTCGACAAGCCGTTCGTCGGGCGCGATGCGATCGCCGCGGTGAAGGAGCGCGGACCCGACCGGCGGATGGCAGGCCTCGAGGTCACCGGCGGCATCGCCCGGCATGGACACGATGTGGTCAGCGAGGGCACCGTGGTGGGCCACGTGACGAGCGGCACGTTCGGCCCGACGGTGCAGAAGAACATCGCCCTCGCCTACCTGCGCCCCGACCTCGCCAAGGTGGGTACGGAACTCGCGGTCCGCATTCGCGGCCGCGACATCCCCGCTAAAGTCGTGAAAGTTCCTTTCTATAAGAGGAGTGGCTAGTGAGCAGCGTCCCCGATGACCTGAGGTATTCCAAGGAGCACGAGTGGGTCCGCGTGGACGGTGACACGGCCACCGTCGGCATCAGCGCGTTCGCGCAGGAGCAGCTCGGTGATGTGGTGTTCGTTGAGCTGCCCGAGAAGGGCGCCCGGGTGCGCCAGCATGCCTCGCTCGGCGTGGTCGAGTCGGTCAAGGCGGCGAGCGACGTGTACGCGCCGGTCTCGGGCGAGGTCCTCGAGCGCAACATGAAGGTGATCGAGAGCCCCGAGCTCGTGAACTCGCAGCCGTACGGCGACGGGTGGATGGTGAAGGTCCGCCTCGCGGACAAGGGCGAGCTCGGCGCGCTCCTGTCACCCGCTGACTACCGCTCGCACATCGGCGAGGGCTCCGCCGCAGCGGGGGACTAACCACAGCGGTGGGTCAGAATCCGTACTCACCGCACACCGCCGCCGATCGCGCCGCGATGCTCGCGCGGATCGGCATAGCGAGCGTCGACGAGCTGCTGACGGCGGTCCCGACTGACGCCCGCGGTCCCGCGATGGGCGTGCCACCGGGTCTCTCCGAAGCAGAGATCCAGGTCCACCTCGAAGGTATCGGGGCCCTCGATCGTCCGGCCGGCGCCGGACCGTTCTTCATCGGCGGCCCGGTCCAGCGCCGCTACATCCCAGCGGCCGTTCCGGTCCTCGCACTGCGCGGCGAGTTCCTCACCGCCTACACGCCGTATCAGCCCGAGGTCAGCCAGGGCACGCTGCAGGCGATCTGGGAATACCAGTCGCTCATGGCCGAGCTGCTCGCGATGGATGTCGTGAACTCGTCGATGTACGACGGCTCGACCGCCGTCGCGGAGGCCGCGCTCATGGCGGTGCGGCTCACCGGACGCCGAAGGGTCGTCGTCGCGAACGAGGTCTTCTCGCAATTTCGCCAAACCCTGGCCACGTACGCGAAGGGGCCGGAGCTCGAGATCGTCGAGGTCCCGACGGCGGAGCTCGCCGCGAATGCCGCCGGCGCGGCATGCCTCATCGCGCAGCACCCGGATGCGCTCGGCACGCTCGTGGACGTCCGCGGGATCGCCGACGCGGCGCATGCCGCGGGGGGCCTCTGCGTCCACGTGACGGAGCCGCACGCGAACGCGCTGCTCGAGCCGCCGGGCGCTCTCGGCGTCGACATCGCCGTGGGGGAGGGGCAGCCGCTCGGCATCCCGCTGTCGTTCGGCGGGCCGCACCTCGGGATCATCGCCTGCCGCGACGCGCTCGTCCGTCAGATGCCGGGTCGGATCGTCGGGCAGACCGTGGACGCGACGGGCACTCGGGGCTTCGTCAACACGCTGCAGACGCGCGAGCAGCACATCCGCCGCGAGAAGGCCACCTCCAACATCTGCACCAATGAGGCGATCGCGGCAATCACCGCGTCGGTGTACCTCTCGCTCATGGGACCGGAATCTCTTCGCGCGGCCGCGCGGATCGGCGTTGCGCAGGCACACGCGCTCGCCGAGCGTCTCGGGCGGCTGCCTGACGTGACCGCGGGCACGGGCGCGCCGTTCTTCGACCGGTTCGCGATGCGCACCCCGCTCGGCGGCGAGCTGCGCACCGCACTGCTCGCCGATGGGATCCTTGTGGGCGAGGGCATCGGCCGCCACTACACCGGCTGCGGCGACGGGGTGACGATCCAGTGCACCGAGCTCACGTCCGATGCCGACGTCGACGCGCTCGTCGGCGCGGTCGAGCGCATGACCGCGCGCCGTCCGGTGCCGGCATCGTGAGCGGGCGCGTGCGCTTCGAGACCGGCACCAAGACGGCGATGCCCGCGCTCGAGCCGCTCCTGTTCGAGCTGCATCAGCCCGGGCGCGCGGGGCGCCATGTCCGCGGCGGCGATGACACGGGTGCCGCGATCCCGGCGTCATTCGCCCGGACGGTGCCCCTCGCATTGCCGGAGCTCTCAGAGCCCCAGGTGGTGCGGCATTACACCCACCTCGCTCAGCTCAACTACTCGGTCGACGCAGGCATGTATCCGCTCGGCTCCTGCACGATGAAATACAACCCGAAGATCAACGACCGCGCCGCCTCGTTGCCCGGATTCGCCGACATCCATCCGCACCAGCCGGACGAAACCGTGCAAGGCGCGCTGCGCCTGCTGTTTGAGCTCCAAGAGCTGCTAGCCGGCATCAGCGGAATGGACCGCGTCACCCTGCAGCCTGCCGCCGGCGCGCATGCGGAGTTCACCGCGATCCTGATGTTCAAGGCGTATCACGAGTCCCGCGGCGATACGAAGCGACGTCGGGTCATCGTGCCTGATTCGGCGCACGGCACCAATCCGGCGTCGGCGGCGATGTGCGGCTTCGACGTCACGACGGTCAAGAGCGACGTCCGCGGCAACGTGGACCTCGAGGCGCTCACGGCCTCGCTCGGGGACGACGTCGTCGGGCTCATGCTCACCAACCCGAACACGCTCGGGCTGTTCGAGGAGCGGGTCCGCGAGGTCTGCGACGCGGTCCATCAGGCCGGTGGCCTCGTGTACGGCGACGGCGCGAACATGAATGCGCTCCTGGGCGTCGCGCGGCCCGGCGACCTCGGCCTGGACTGCGTGCATATCAACGTCCATAAGACGTTCTCGACGCCGCATGGCGCGGGTGGGCCGGGCGCCGGCCCGCTGTGCGTGAAGCGTCACCTCGAGCCGTTCCTTCCGGTGCCCCGGGTCGTGAAGGACGGCGATGGAACGTTCCGCCGCGAGACCGCGGCCGATCATCCGCAGAGCATCGGGCGCGTGCGGTCGTACCTCGGGAACTTCGGGGTGCTCGTTCGGGCATACACGTACATCCGCACGCTCGGGGAGGAGGGCCTCGTCGAGACCGGGCGTGACGCGATCCTCGCTGCGAACTACCTGCTCGCGCTCGTGACGGACGCCTATGACGTCGCATACCAGCGGACTCCGATGCACGAGTTCGTCCTCACGGCGGCCAAGCAGAAGCGCCAGGGCGCGAACGGCCTCGACATCGCGAAAGCGCTCATTGACGAGGGCTTCCACCCTCCGACGGTGTACTTCCCCCTGATCGTGCCGGAGGCGCTGATGATCGAGCCGACCGAGACCGAGCCCAAGGAGACGCTCGATGCGTTCGCCGCGGCGCTCGTGCGCATCGCGAAGCGCATCGAGACGGATCCCAAGAGCGTGCACGACGCGCCGGTACGGGCGCCCCTGCGCCGGCTCGATGAGGTCGCGGCTGCCCGCAAGCCCGTGCTCAGATACCGCGCGTCGTGACCGTCGCGCCGGCAACACGCGTCGCGATGGTGCGGCCGCCGGTCGCGCGGGTCACCGCGATCCTGGCGGACCTCCGGGCGCAGCCCGATGGCGCCAGCGAGCTGGTCGATCAGGCCCACGCGGGCGAGCTCCTCACGCTGCTCGGCGAGTCCGGCGACTGGGCGTATATCCAGGGCGAGGACCTGTACTTCGGCTGGGTCCATCGCGAGCTGATCCGGAAGGACACGCATCCGTCCGGACAGATCGTCGTGGCGGCACGTAACGCCACGGTCCGGCGTGAGCCGAACAGCGAGAGCGAAGCCATCGGCGAGGTCGGCGCGGGTGTCGTCGGCTCCGAGCTCAGCCGCGGATGGATGCGGTGTGGCGGCGGATGGGTGGCTGCGACGGACACCATCCTTACCGACGACCTCCCGCAGCGCGTCCCGACGCCCGACGATCTCCTGGCGACGGCCGAGTCGTTCTTCGGGGTGCCATACCTCTGGGGTGGGACCAGCATCCACGGCATCGACTGCTCCGGCTTCACCCAGCGGGTCTATCGTTTGAACGGTGTGGGGCTGGACCGCGACGCGGACCAGCAGGCGCTGGGAGGCAGACCGGTGGATGCCGCGCGGCCGGGTGACCTGTTCTTCTTCGGGAAGGACCGCGTGACGCACACGGCCATCGTCACGGGCGAGCGGACGTTCATCCACGCGCCGGAGTCCGGCAAGATCGTGCAGCGCGGCGAGCTGACCGATCCGGCGCGGCTCCGGGCGATCCGGCGATACCTCCTGTGACCTGGCAGCCCAAGCCCAAGGGCGAAGGCGCCGAGCCGGAGCTCCGCGGCGACCGCGAGCTGGTGCACGCCGCGCGCGCCGGCGACGTGCTCGCGTTCGACGGCCTCTTCTACCGCTATCGCGACGGCATCTATCGCCTCGGCATCTCGATCACGAAGGACCCCTCCGCGGCGGAGGAGATCGTCATCGACACGTTCGCGCGGGCGCACCGTGCGATCGAACGCCTCGAGCCGGACGACTCACTGCGGCCGTGGCTGTACCGAGTCGCAGTCAACCTCTCGTACAATCGCCGGCCGCGGAAAGGCGTCACGTTCAGCTCGCTCGATGAAGGCACCGAGGACATCGCCGCTGACGCGGAGTCGCCGAGCGATGCGGCCGAACGCGCCGAGCGTCGCCGTGTCGTCCTCGGGTGCGTGGACACCCTCGGGTCGAAGCACCGCATCGTCGTGGTGCTTCACTATCTGAACGGTCTCAACCTGGCGGAGATCGCCGAGATCGTGGAATGCCCGGTGGGCACCGTGAAATCCCGGCTGCACTACGCGCTGCGCAAGCTGCGACTGCAGCTTTCGGCACACCCGGGCCTCGACTTCGAACCCGCGGAGGCCTTCGGCGCTACGGAACAGCAGATGCGTAGGCAGATCCGATGAAGCGCTTCGGCCCGGTCCCGCTGCCGCTCGACCAGCGCGTGGCCGTGGATGCGCTCCTCGACGACGCCTTCGCGCCCCTCCGCGCGCGCACCGCGACCGTCGGTCCGGCGCGTGTGCGCGCGGCCGTGCGGTGGACCGCGCCGCAGCCCCGGCCGCTCCGGGGGCTCGCGCTCCTCAACCGCGTCTCCGAGCTCGCCGTGGCGGCCGTCATCTCAGGCTTCCTGTTCGCCGGATCGGTCGCCGCGGTCCAGTCCGTACCTGCCGTACCTGACGTTTCCCGCGACGCCGTGACCGCAGGCGAGTGGATGCTCAATGGGCGCAACGCGCTCCAGCGTCCGATGGACTCGCTTGCGACCGCCTACCGCACGACCGCAGGCACCATGGCCGCCAACGCCGCCTCCGCTCGGCGTCCCGAGCAGGAGGCCCCGGTCCACAGCGTTCGCGATTCGGAGCCCTTCGCCGGCAGACCGTAGCCTCGTCGCGTGCGCTCGCGGTCCGTCGCGATCCTCGGCGTCCTCATCCTCGTCACCCTCCAGGCCTGCACGTCGGCGCGCCCCGTTCGCCGCGACGTGGTGATCGGGCTCGTCGGCGAGCCGGCCTCGGTGTTCGCGGAGGATCCCAACGCGCGGATCATCGCGGCCGCCGTCACCGAGCAGCTCGTCCGGCGTGACGCGCACGACGATCTCGTCGCCCGTCTCGCGGTCAGTGTCCCGACGGTCGAGAACGGCGGGCTCGCCATCATCACGGACGACCCGTCGGCCCCAGGGGGTCGGCTGGTGGCGACCTTCGAGCTCCGACCGGGCCTCGTGTGGCAGGACGGCGTCGCGCTGACCGCGAACGACGTGCGGTTCGCCTGGGAGACCGACCGGGCGGCGGCCCAGGGGACGGAAGCCCGGTGGACCGCCGAGCGTGTGGAGCGGGTCGACGTCGTCACGGATCGGGTCGTGCGGTTCACGTATGTCCCGAACGAACGATGGGACGGCTACGCTCTTGCGGCCCATGTGCTGCCCGAGCACGTGCTCGCGAACGCGACGGCGGCGCAGCGCGCGAAATACGCGCGCGAGCCCGTGCACGCAGGCCCGTTCGCGGTCGCGGCGTGGCTGCCCGGCATCGGCGTCACGCTGTCGGCGTTCAAGTCCTATGCCCTTGGCGCGCCCGGCCTCGGCCGGCTCGAGATCCACTTCTTCGCGGACCGCACCGCGCTGCTCGACGCGCTGCGGCGCGGCGACGTGGATGTTGTCCCGTCGCCGGGGCTCGAGGCCGACCTCGCCGGCACGTTGGACCGCTTCGCCGACGGCACGACCCTTCAGACGTTCTACAAGCAAGCGGAGGCGGTGGAGGTCCTGCGGTACGGGCCGCGCTTCGCCGATCCCGTGCTGCGCGAGGCCGTCGAGCTCACCGTCGACCGGCGGCGGATGAGCGCCACGCTCTTCGAAGGCCGCGCGGTCGTGCCGCGAACGTACCTCGTCGCCCCCGGGTGGGCAGCGTCCGACGCCGGGAGCGTGCCGGCCGTCGATCGCGACGCGGCCAAAATGCTGCTCGGGGCGGCCGGTTACACCCACGGCACGTTCGGCATCCTCGAGCGGGGCGCCGAACGATTCACCGTCTCGATCCTCGTTGCGGCGGGCTCGACCGCCCGGAGCGACGCTGCCCGTTTGGTGGCCGGAGACCTTGCGGCCATCGGGGTCGCCGCCGACGTTCGAGAGATCCCGGCCGAGGCAGCGGACGCGGCTGTGGCCAGTGGCGCGTTCGACCTGGCGATCGGCCCAGACGACGCGAGCGATCCCCAGCGAGCGAC
>JALZAB010000157.1 GCA_030948585.1 Chloroflexota bacterium | reverse complement strand
GGCCACCGCTGCTGCGTCGGCTCGAGGGCCGGATCAGCGAAGAAGCGCTGCTGCGCAAGATCCACCGCCAGCCCGGACGCGCTCTCGCGCACCGTGCACGTCACGAACGGGTGGCCGGGCTCGGTGATCCAGGCGGTCGCGAGACCGGTGACGTCCCGCCCGGAGGCTTCATCGAGCGCCCGCCAGAAGTCCCCGGCCGTCGCGTTGCCCCACTTGTGCCGGTCGAGGTAGATGCGCACGCCGGCTCGGAACTCGTCCTCGCCCAGGTAGTTCTCGATCATCCGGAGCACGCCCTGACCCTTCAGATACGTGACGGCGTCGAACCGCTCGTTCGCCTCGTCGACATTCTTCGCTTCCATCGAGATCGGGTGGGTCGACAGGAGGCTGTCGAGCGTGAACGCCGGCGCGTTCTGCGCGACGACGTCGCGCGTGTACCGCCAGTCCGGATTCACGCCGGCGGTGCATTTCTCCCCGACGAAGCTCGCGAAGGACTCGTTCAGCCACAGGTCGTTCCACCACGCCATCGTCACCAGATCGCCCCACCACATGTGGGTGAGCTCGTGCGCGGCGACGCTGAA
Organism: Chloroflexota bacterium; assembly: GCA_030948585.1. Taxonomy (GTDB): domain Bacteria; phylum Chloroflexota; class Limnocylindria; order P2-11E; family P2-11E; genus UBA4735. The sequence goes on along the minus strand of JALZAB010000157.1, from coordinate 7,591 downwards.
GACCGCTTTGAACGTCGCCATCGACGCGGTCTTCTGGTCCGCCGCAAGGAGCGTCGTGCGGTAGGTGATCGCACCGGGGTTCTCCATGGCGCCCGCCTCGAAGTCGGGGATCCCGATCGCATCGACCTTCGGGCCAAACGGGTAGGGGATGTTCGTGTACTGCTCGAGCCACTCGACCGACTGGACGTGCGCGTCACGGGCGAAGATGGCCTGATCGGCGGTCCCCGTTGGGAGCCAGACCCGGCACTCGACGTTGGTCTTGGTCGTCGCAGGAGGCGTCGACTCGTAGGGCCCGACCGTGAACGCCAGCAGGTACGACGACATGATTGGCGTCTCCCGGAACGACGTGCGCTGGCGGCCCGTCTCGGTCTTCTCGGTCTTCTCGATCGGCATGTTCGAGATCGGCGCGAGCGCGGCATCGTGGATGAGGGTGACCGTGAAGCGCGCCTTGAACTCGGGCTCGTCGAAGCAGGGGAACGCCCGCCGGGCATCGGCCGCCTCGAACTGCGTCGCGGCGTAGCGCTCGCCGGGCCGCGTCGAGCGGTACAGCCCGCGCAGCCGCTCGGCGATGACGCCGCTCCACTCGAGTCGCAGCTCCTGCGCGCCGGCCGCCAGCTCCTTCGCGAGTGTCAGGGTCGCGGTCTGCGCCTCATCGTCGTTTGTGATGCTCGCGATATCGCCGCCCGTCTTGATGTCGAGCTCGACGCTGTGGAGCGTGATCTCGCGTGCCGGGCGCTCGAGCTGCAGCCCGATCGTGCCGCCGGCGACGAACGTCCAGGACTCGAGGTCCAGATCGAATTGGAGCGCGTAGCGCGTCGGACGCACGTCCTTCGAGAGCCGGAAATCGTTCACGCGATCCTCCCCAGCGATGCTGCGCGAAGACTAATCAATTACGGTGATAGGGCCCACATGCCGCCCCAGTTCATCTTCACCATGCGCGATCTCAAGAAGATCGCCCCCGGGACCCAGCGCGAGATCCTCAAAGGGATCTACCTGGCGTTCTATCCGGGCGCCAAGATCGGGGTGCTCGGCGCGAACGGAGCCGGCAAGAGCACGCTCCTTCGCATCATGGCGGGGGTCGATCGGGAGTACATCGGCGATGCCCGGCTGACCGAGGGCCACACCGTGGGCTTCCTCCCCCAGGAGCCCCACCTAGACCCATCGAAGGACGTGCGCGGCAACGTGGAGGAGGGGGTCGCCAAGCAGAGGGCGGTCCTGCAACGGTTCAACGACCTCTCGGCCAAGTTCGCCGAGGAGCTCACCCCGGCCGAGATGGAACAGCTCAGCGACGACTTCCAGAAGACCCAGGACGAGATCGAGGCCAAGGGCCTCTGGGATCTCGACTCGACCGTCGACTTCGCCATGGATTCGCTGCGGCTGCCGCCCGGCGACCAGGATGTGAGCACGCTCTCCGGTGGGGAGCGCCGTCGGGTCGCGCTGTGCCGACTGCTGCTCCAGAAGCCGGACCTGCTGCTCCTCGATGAGCCGACCAACCATCTGGACGCGGAATCGGTCGCCTGGCTGGAGCGGTTCCTCAAGGACTATCCGGGCACCGTCGTCGCCGTGACCCACGACCGGTATTTCCTCGACAACGTCGCCGGGTGGATCCTCGAGCTCGATCGCGGCCAGGGCATCCCGTGGGAGGGCAACTACAGCTCGTGGCTCGGCCAGAAGCGCAAGCGGCTGGCCGATGAGGAGAAGCAGGAGAGCGCGCGGCAGCGGACGCTCGCCCGCGAGGCCGAATGGGTCGCCCTCTCTCCGCGGGCGCGCCACGCCAAGAGCAAGGCCCGCATCACGTCGTACGAAAAGCTCCTGGCCGAGAATCCGGACGAGCGCGAGCGCGAGCTCGAGATCAGCATCCCGCCCGGCCCGCGGCTCGGCGACATCGTGGTGCAGGCCGACGGCCTGCGGAAGGCGTACGGCGACAAGCTCCTGTTCGATGAGCTCACCTTCGACCTGCCCCGAGGCGGCATCGTCGGCGTCATCGGACCGAATGGCGCGGGCAAGACGACCCTCTTCCGGCTCATCACCGGTGAGGACACTCCCGATGGCGGCACGCTCCGCATCGGCGACCAGGTCCAGGCCGCGTACGTCTCGCAGTCGCGCGACGCGCTCGATCCGGCCAAGACCGTCTGGACGGAGATCGCCGGTGGTCAGGACACGATCATGGTCGGCGGCCGGCCGCGGAACGCCCGAAGCTACGTCGCGTCATTCAATTTCCGTGGGACCGACCAGCAGAAGCGCGTCGGCGATCTGTCGGGCGGCGAACGGAACCGGGTCCATCTGGCGAAACTGCTCCAGCGGGGCGGCAACCTGCTCCTGTTGGATGAGCCGACGAACGACCTGGACGTGGACACATTGCGCGCCCTGGAAGAAGCCCTCCTCGACTTCGCCGGCTGCGCCGTCGTCATCAGCCACGACCGCTGGTTCCTCGACCGGATCGCCACCCACATGCTCGCCTTCGAAGGCGATTCGAAGGTCAGATGGTTCGACGGGAACTACGCCGAATACGAGGCGTTCCGGCACCGGGAGCTCGGGGCCGAGGCCGACCGGCCGCACCGCCTCCGTTACAGGCCGCTGATGCGGGCGTAGTCCGGACCGCCCACTCCGGCGTGGCGGTATCTTCTTTCCAAATGGCCGATGTCGCGCGGAGTGCCGCATACCGGCGGGGCGTCGTCGGCCGGACGTTCGGCCACCTCCTCGATAGCGAGAAGGTCTTCGGCTACGTGCTCGTCGCGCCGGCGGTCATCTACATCATCGCCCTCATCGCGTACCCCTTTGGCATCGCCCTCTGGTTCACCGTGACGAACGCGACGGTCGGCGACCCCCTCGGCACGTTCACCGGCCTCGACAACCTGAAGGCCGTGTTGGACGACGACGTGTTCAAACGCGCCCTCGTCAATACGTTCGTCTTCACGCTGGGATCGCAGGCGCTGCAGATGGTCTTCGGCACGACGCTCGCGTTCCTGCTCATGCGCAAATTCCGGTTCCGCCGAACGATCCGGGCGCTCATCCTCCTCCCGTTCACGATCCCGGTCGCGATCGGCGCGATGGCCTGGAACTGGATGCTCAATCCGACCTACAGCGTCATCAACTGGGTCGGCGAGCGGATGGGCCTCTTTCAGTACGGGCCGAATTGGCTCGGCGAAGAGAAGTACGCCATGGCGTCGATCATCCTGGTGAACGTCTGGCGCAACCTGCCCTTCACCGCGATCGTCCTCATGGCCGGCATCAGCGCCGTGCCCCAGGAGATCATCGAGGCCGCGAGCCTGGACGGCGCGCGGTTCCTGACCCGGTGGCGCAAGATCATGGTCCCGATCATCGCCCCGATCCTCTACATCGCGCTCCTGTTCTCGCTCGTGTTCACGTTCACGGACATGACCGTCGTCTGGCTCCTGACGCGTGGCAACCCGGTGAACTCGACCCACGTGCTCGCGTCCTACGCGTTCCTGCAGGGCGTCGTGGCCGGCTCGCTCGGCCGCGGTGCGACGATCTCGTTGTTCCTCTTCCCGGCGCTGCTGCTCGGAGCGCTGGTGATGCTTCGCTCGCTGAAAGCGCGGCAGCTGGACTAGATGAGCGCCGCGATCGCGCATGTGCCCACTGCGCCCCGCAAGACCAAGCACTCGTCCGCGTACCGGCGCAACAGGATCCTCAAGGAAGTCGGCTTCTGGGCGCTCCTCTCGGTGTTCATCGTCTTCGCCGCGTTCCCCGTGTACTGGATGGTGATCACCGCGTTCAAGCAGGTGAACGACCTCTACAACCTGCAGAACAACCCGTTTGTCTTCAACCTCGCGCCCACGCTCGACCAGGTCCGCTACCTCATCGACAAGACCCAGTACCTCGCCTGGGTCCGCAACACGCTCGAGGTCGGGCTGCTGGTCGTCATCATCACGATCGTCATCTGCGTGCCGGCGGCGTACGCGCTGTCGCGGACGAAGTTCCCCGGATCCGGCGCGCTCGGGATCGGCATCTTCCTGACCTACCTCGTCCCTCCGACGCTCCTGTTCCTTCCGCTGTCCCAGCTCGTCGTGGGGCTGGGCCTCGTGAACACGAAGTGGGCCCTCGTGGTCGTCTATCCGACGTTCACGATCCCGTTCTGCACGTGGCTGCTCATGGGGTTCTTCAAGAACGTGCCGCGAGAGATCACCGAGGCCGCGCGCGTCGACGGCTGCAGCCGGCTCGGCGCGATGTTCCGGATCGTGCTTCCGGTGAGCGTGCCGGGCATCCTGACCATCGCGATCTTCGCGTTCACGCTGGTCATGCAGGAGTACGTCTACGCGCTGGTCTTTGTGTCCGACTCGTCCGAGAAGATGGTCACCCTGGGCGTGGTGACCGACCTCGTCCGCGGCGACGTCTTCTTCTGGGGGTCGCTGATGGCCGGGGCGCTGTTCGTCGCGATCCCGGTGGCCATTGCCTACAACTTCATGATGGACACGTTCGTCCGCGGGATCACCGGCGGCGCGCTGAAATAGAAAGGCCGCGGCTTGCGCCGCGGCCCTCCGACACTGCGCCGTGAGATCAGACCGGGAACTTGGTCAACGAGGCCTGGAGGCGTTTGACCGCGTCGGCGATCGCGGCATCCGCCGTCGACTTTCCGGTGCAGTACGCGGTGAACATGTCCGTGACGGTATGGGTGTTGAGCGCGTCGTACGCGGCTTGCGACGACGGGCCCGGGTAGCCCACCGGCTGCACGAAGTTCGGAACGTCCTGCAGGTGGCTGAGCTTGGCGTCGCTGCCCAGCACCGGCATCGGCTTGGCGAGATGGGCCTTGAGGAACGGGTTGTTGTAGCCCTTGCTCGCTGTGAACTGGTTGCTCCAGTCGTCGCTGTAATCGGTCAGGAACTGGCGCGCGGCGTCGACGTTCTTGGAGAAGTTCCAGATGCCATAGACCGTGAACTGGATCGACGCGATCTGGTCCTTTGATCCCTTCAGGGGTAGGTCGATGTTGATCTTCTTCGCCAGGTCCGGGTTCTGGGTCTCGATCGTTCGGTAGGCGCTGATCGGGTTGTAGATCCAGGCGGCCTTGCCTGACTGCAGGTAGGTGTTGTTGTCCACGTCGGCCCACGACAGGACCGCGGACTCCATGTTCCCGAACAGGCCCTTCGCCATGTCGAGCACCTTGCGGGTCTCGGGGCTGTCGATGGCGACCGACTTGCCGTCCTTGCTGAACTCATAGGCGCCGTGGGACCACATGAGCGATCGCCACGTGTGCTCGCCGTCGGAGGTCTGCGACATCGCGGTGCCGATCGGGTTATTGGCGGCCTTCAGTTTGGCCGCGTAGTCGAAGATGTCGCTCCAGTTCGTCAGGTGATCGGCGGTGAAGCCCACGCCTTTCCACACGTCGGTCCGCCAGGCCGAGAGGAACGGCACGAGGAAGTCGGGGTAGCCATACCACTTGCCCCCGACCTTGCCGATCGCCTCACCTGCCGGGAGCCAGCCGCCGTACTTGCTGGCGGCTCGGTCGCAGATGTCTGTGATGTCCACCAGGCTCGAGGTGAAAAGGGCCGGGAGGCCGTTGGCGAAGTGCGCGACCAGGTCGTGGCCACTCTTCGCGGCGACCTCGGACGCGAACCGGGCGGGCAGGTCGGCCTGCGGGATCCGGTCGATCTTCACGGTCACGCCGTTCTTGGCGCCCCAGTCGGCCGCCCACTTGTCGAGGTAGGTGTCGAATTCCGGGACGAAGTGGCTCCACTGCAGGATGCTGAGGGTGCCACTGAGCTTCTTCGGCGCAGCCGTGCCGCTGCCGACCGCGCTCCCGGTGGGCGCGGTCGTCGCGCCGCCACTGCTGCTTGGGCCGATGCAGGCCGCTGCGATCGGTACCGCCGCGGCCACTGCCGCGCTCTTGAGGATCGTTCGCCGGGTGAGCTTGCGCTCGGATCCGTCTTCCACCTAGTCCTCCCGCGTCCTGGATTCCCGGGCGATTATGCGCTCGTTCGGCCAGGCGCAACCCGGATTTCGCGGTGCGCGAGGCGCTGGACCGCCGCACCTAGGAGACGCGGGGCTCGGGCTTGTCCGGATCGAGGCCGAGGTCGGCGATCGCCTTGGCGACGTCGGCCGGGGCGTACTGCTCGTATTGGGTGAGCCCGTGCAGAGAGGCCACCGCGATGCTTTCGGGATCGACCTCGAAGAACCGCCGGAGTGCCTCGCGGGTGTCGGAGCGGCCGAAGCCATCGGTGCCGAGTGGGATGAACGGCTGCGGACTCCACCGGCCGATCTGATCGGGGAGTGCCTTCAAGAAGTCCGTCGCGGCGATGACCGGGCCAGCGTCGCGGAGGACTTGCGTGATGTATGGGACCCGCGGCTCGGACTCCGGATGCAGGCGGTTCCAGCGCTCGGCCTCGAGGGCTTCGTTCCGGAGGAGCTGGTAGGACGTGACGCTCCAGACGTCGGCCGACACGTCGTACTTATCCGCGAGCAGCTCCTGCGCGCGCAGGACCTGCTGCATGATCGAGCCCGAGCCGAGGAGCGCGACGCGGCGGCGGCTGCCCCCGTGCCCGGCCTTGTACTTGTAGATCCCGCGCAGAATCCCGTCGCGGGAGCCCTCCGGCATCGCGGGCATCGGGTAGTTCTCGTTGTACAGCGTGAGGTAGTAGAAGACGTCCTCGTCGTTGACCAGCATTCGCTTGAGACCGTCCTCGATGATGACCGCCGTCTCGTAGGCGAACGCGGGGTCGTACGCGCGGATATTCGGGATCACCGTTGCGAGCAGGTGGCTGTGCCCATCTTCGTGCTGGAGGCCTTCGCCGTTGAGGGTCGTGCGACCGGCGGTCGCCCCGAGGAGGAACCCGCGGCCGCGGGTGTCGCCGAAGGCCCACATCTGATCACCGGTGCGCTGGAGCCCGAACATCGAGTAGAAGACGTAGAACGGGATCATGTGCACGCCGTGCGTCGCGTACGAGGTCCCCGCGGCCGTGAACGACGCCATCGATCCGGCCTCGGTGATGCCTTCCTCGAGCACCTGGCCATCCTTGGCCTCGCGGTAGGGGAGGAGCGTTTCCGCGTCGACCGGCTCGTACCGCTGGCCGATGGGCGAATAGATGCCGACCTCCTTGAAGAGGGGATCCATACCGAAGGTGCGAGCTTCGTCCGGGATGATCGGCACGATCCGCGTGCCGATGTTGTTGTCGCGCAGCAGATTCCGCAAGAGCCTGGTGAACGCCATCGTCGTCGATGCCGCGGCGGTCCCGCTGCCCTTTGGGAATTCGGCGAACACGCTCGGGTCGGGCGCGGCCTGTGGTGCCGCGCGGACGACGCGCTTCGGGACCGAGCCGCCAAGGGCGCGACGGCGCTCGAGCATGTACTGGATCGGCTCGCTGTCCACCCCGGGGTGGTAGAACGGCGCGCTCTCGAGCTTGTCGTCGGGGATCGGGAGCTCGAGCCGGTCGCGGAAGATCCGCAGCTCCGCGACCGAGAGCTTCTTCGCCTGGTGGGTGACATTGCGGGCCTCCACGTTGGCGCCGAGCGTCCACCCCTTCACCGTCTGGGCGAGGATGACCGTTGGGGTGTCCCGGTGGGCGACCGCCGCCGAGTATGCCGCGTAGAGCTTGCGGTAGTCGTGGCCGCCGCGCCGGAGCATGCGGAGCTGCTCGTC
>JALZAB010000109.1 GCA_030948585.1 Chloroflexota bacterium | reverse complement strand
GCGCGAGGATCGCCAGCGCCGCGAGCAGGGGCCACCGGCGAGCCGTTCCCCCAGCGGCAGTCGCCGCGGCCGGGATCGCGGCGACGGCGCGACGCTCGCCAAGGAGGGCGTCGATCGCGTCGCGCAGCGCGGCTGCCGACGCGAATCGCTTCGCGGGCCGCTTCGCCATCGCGCGCGCGACGAGGGCGTCGGTCTCCGGCTCGAGGCCGGAGCGGATGCGCCGTGCCGGCACCGGTTCTTCGTGCAGATGCTGGTTCGCGATCTGGAGCGGCGTGTCCGCACGGAACGGAAGGATCCCGGTGAGCATCTCGTACAGCAGCACGCCGAGGCTGTACACGTCCGCGCGCTCGTCCACGGGGCCGCCGCTGGCCTGCTCGGGTGCGAGGTAGTGCACCGAACCGAGGAGCGCGGATGTCTGGGTGAGCCCGGTGTCCTCCGCCGTGTGGGCGATCCCGAAGTCCGCGACTTTGGGATGTCCCTCCGCGTCGATGAGCACATTCTGGGCTTTGAGGTCGCGGTGGATGATGCCGCGCGCGTGTGCCGCGGCGACGCCGTCGGCGATCTCGCGCCCGATCCGCAACGCCCTCCGTTCGGGGAACGGCCCGTCGCGCTGGATGACCTGCTTGAGCGTGCCGCCCGGCACCATCTCCATCGCGATGTAGTGGCGTCCGTCCGCGCTACCCGCGTCGAGCACCTGGACCACGCGGGGGTGCGCGATGGAGGCCGCGGCCCGGGCCTCGCGCGTGAACCGCGCGACGAACGTCTTATCGGCCGAGAGGCCATCGCGAAGCAGCTTGAGCGCGACCGTCCGTTCGAGCGTCCGGTCGTACGCCGCGTACACGTCGGCCATGCCGCCACTGCCCAGCCGCTTGCCGAGCTCGTAGCGGCCCGCGATCACATCACCCGTCATGCCCCAAGGGAATGCACGACCCGCGCCGACGATCGGCGCGTTGCCGACATACGATCGGCCGACCATCGCGGGGAGGTCGTTCTTGGACTATCAAGCATTCGACCGGCTGGTCGCTGAACGCACGAAGACGTGGACCGACGAGCTGAGCGATTACTGCCGGATCCCGTGCGAAACCGCGCAATTGCCCGAGCTCGCGCGCGGCGCGGCCTGGACGGCCGATCGGCTGCGGAAGGCCGGAGCGACGGTCGAGCTCATCGAGAAGCCCGGGGTGGCGCCGCTCGTCGTGGGCGAGATGGGCAGTGGCCCGCGCACCCTCATCTGCGTCCAGCACTACGACGTGCAGCCGGCCGCGCCCCTCGAGCTCTGGACGACGCCGCCCTACGAGCCCGCGATCCGCGACAACAAGCTCTTCGCGCGGGGCGTCTCGGACAACAAGGGCCAGTTCCTCATCCGGGTCCAAGCCGCCGAGGCGTATCAGGATGCGATCGGACCGCTGCCGATCAAGATCCGGTTCCTCGTCGAGGGCGAGGAGGAATCCTCCAGCCGCCATTTCAACTCGATGCTCCAGGAGCGACCCGACCTCACAACGGGCGACGGCGCGCTGCAGGAGGGCGGCGGCCTCGACGCGCAGGATCGCCCGACGCTGATCTGCGGCGTGCGCGGGATCCTGTACGTCGAGCTCTCGGTGAAGACGCTGAACTACGACGCGCACTCCGGCGGCGCCTCCCTGTACGAGAACGCGGCGTGGAGGCTGGTCGAGGCCCTCGGGACGATGCGCACGCCGGACGGCACCGTGACGATCGACGGCTTCTATGACGATGTGCGCAAGCCCACGGCGCAGCAGCTCGTACATCTAAAGACAGTGCCGTTCGAGGAGGCGAAGCTCAAGGCCATCTACGGCGCGAGGCGCTTCGTCGGGGGCAAATCCGGGCCTGACGCGCAGGTGGCCCAGCTGTTCGCGCCCACCTGCAACATCGCCGGGATCTGGTCCGGATGGACGGGCAATGACGCGAAGACGATCACGCCCGCCGAAGCCCATGTGAAGATCGACATGCGGCTCGTGCCGGATCAGGATCCCGAGAAGATCGAGCAGCAGCTCCGCGCGCATCTGGACAAGCGGGGCTTCGACGACATCCTGATCAAGAACTGGGGCAGCGAACATCCGTACTGGGGCCCAGTGGACGCGCCGATCGTGGACGCGGCCGAGCGCGCGTCGATGGCCGTCTATGGATCGAAGCCGCTTCGGCTCTTCTCGAGCCCCGGCACCGCGCCGCAGTACCAGGTCTGCAATCCGCAGAAGCTGCCGATGGTCGCGATCGGCTACAGCCATCCCGACTCGCGCGTGCACGCGCCCGACGAGAACGTGCGGCTCGACCTCATGCCAATGGCCGCCATGACACTGGGGCGCTTCTTCGATGAGTTCAGCCGAACGTAGCCTGGAGACCGCACGGCTCGTACTACGGCGCTGGCGGGACGATGACCTTGATGATGTCACCGCGATGAACGGCGACCCGGAGGTGATGCGGTTCATCGGCGACGGGCACGTGCATAACCAGGCTGAGGCCGGGGCCTTCCTCGCCGGCCTGCGGGCGCACTGGGACCAGGAAGGCTTCGGCCGCTGGGCCGTCGAGCGAAAGGCCGACGCCGAGCTGCTGGGGTTTTCCGGTGTCGGATTCCCGCGATTCCTCCCGGCGCTCGCGTCGTCTCCCGAGATCGGCTGGCGGTTCGGCCGCGCCCATTGGGGCAAGGGCTACGCGACGGAGGCTGCCGCCGCGAGCCGCGACGACTTTTTCTCAACCCAGGACTTCGACCATCTCATCAGCCTCGCCTTCCCCGAGAACGCGGCGTCCCACGCGGTCATGCGAAGGATCGGCATGCATCGCGTCGACGACGCTGTATTGCCCTCTGGCGCGACGGTCTGGAACCACCGGCTCGATCGCGCTGACTGGGCGGCCAGGTGACCGACGTCATCGTCATCGGGCTCGGTGCGGACGGCAGCGCGGCCGCGGCGCATCTGGCGAAACGGGGTGCCCGCGTCCTCGGCCTCGAGGCGTTCGCACGCGGGCACACCGACGGCTCATCCGGGGGGCTGACCCGGGTCATCCGGCTCGCCTACTACGAGCATCCGGATTACGTGCCCCTGCTCAAGCGCGCGTGGACGTTGTGGCGCGAGCTCGAGACCGAGACCGGCGCGGTCGTGCTGAAACGGACCGGCGGCGTGTACGTCGGTCCACGGGAGGGCGAGCTCGTCGCGGGATCTCTGCGCAGCGCGCGCGAGCACGGTCTCGAGCACGAGCTGCTCGACCCGGCGGCGCTGCGAATGCGGCTGCCACTCTTTCGCTTCGAGCCGGACTGGTGGGGACTCGCCGAGGCCACCGCCGGCTATCTCCTGCCGGACGTCGCCATCGCCTCGCATCTGGCGGTCGCCGAGCGCCACGCGGCGACGCTTCGATTCGGCGAACGGGTGACGGCGTGGGCGCGCGACGGCTCCGGGGTGCGCGTGACGACCGATCGCGGGACGTACCGCGCGTCCAGGCTCGTCATCACGGCCGGGGCGTGGAACGCGCGGCTGCTGCCGCGGCTCGCTCCGTTCCTGGAGGTGAAGCGGGTCCCGCTGTTCTGGTTCGAGCCGGTCGGCGATCGTGAGGCGCTCGCCGCGCTGCCGGTGTACATCGTCGACTCCGACCAGGGGCACGGGTGCTACGGCTTCCCGTATCTGCCGGACCAAGGACTCAAGATCGCGGCGCACGGAGCCGGCACCCCGGCGGATCCGGACCTGTTGGACCGCAAGACGCACACCTCCGACGAGGCACCGATCCGGGACTTCATCCGCGAGCGGCTGCCCTGCGCGGACGGTCCGGTGCGCATGAGCAAGATCTGTATGTACACGGTCACGCCGGACGAGCACTTCATCGTGGACACGAACGGGCCGGTGACCTACGCCTCGGCCTGCTCCGGCCATGGCTTCAAGTTCGCGAGCGTAATGGGCGAGGTGCTTGCGGAGCTCGCGCTCGATGGCCAGACGCGTCATCCGGTCGGATTCCTGTCCGCATCCCGCTTCGCGCTGAGTCGGGCATGAACATGAGCCGGACCGAGATCATGATCCGGCTCGCGATCGTCGTCGCGCTGCTCGCGTTCGTGTATTACGCCCTGTTCACCGGCGGAGGCCTCGGCCGCTAACGCACGTCGAGGATCCAGAAGATCCCCTGGTCCTCCATCCACACGTTCCCATCGATGACCGGCCGCAGGTTCAGGCGGTACAGGCCGCGCGCCAGCGGCGCGCGAACGCTGAAGCGGAACTCCGCGATGTCGCCGGGCTGTACGACCCCGGCAGTGGTCGTGGCGATGCGATCCTCCCACAGCCAGTTGGCCGCCATGCCGAGGGCATAGGGAGAGCGGTCGTCGCCGTTGAGCCCGAGGTTCGCCTGCTGCCCCCACACCCCGCGGACCCACGGCTGCGTGCCGGCGTTCGTGAAGCGGATCCAGAAGTCCGCGACCTGCCCCGGCGCCATGACGAGGTACGGCGATTGCGACTGCCACGACGAGTGCCAACCCGGCACGAGCGAGCGTCCGGCCGCCGCCGAGGCGATGCGCCCGGAGTTCGGGTCGAGCATCAAGCCAGATGCATCAACGGCCTCGAACGCGCCGGCCGGGACGCGCTTCAGCTCGCCGAGCAGCTGATCCGACCACGACGTTGACGTCTGTCCGGTGAAGAACCAGTTCGATCCGTTGTCCGCGAGGATCAGTCCGTAGCGCTGCATCGCGGTCAGCACGACCTGGGTCTGCTGCGAGAAGCCGTCGAGCGAGAACCCGGCCTTGAGCCGGAACCGCGCGCCCATCGGCGGCAGCGACGCGTCGTTGGTCGCGCCGGCCTGGTGGCGTGCCGGCCACACGAACCGCGTGTCGGTCCGCTGCGCGGTGAACCGGATCGCGTGATCCACGACGCCCCGCGCGACCTCGTCATAGCGCAGCACGCCCGGCCAGATGGGAAGGCCGGCGGCATCGGCACTCGTCCATCCGGATGGCCGCAGCGTGTGCGTCTTCAGATCGAAGACCGCCCCGGATCCCGCGGTGGGCCGCCCGGAATTCCACGAGGCATCGAACATCTCGTACAGGACGCACGTGTCCTTGTTGAGCATGAGCGCGTGGGCGTCGCTCGCCGGCTCGATCGGGGTCGACGCCGTGAATGGGTACGGGACGTCGTCGCTCTCATCGGCATAGCCGAACGTCACGCGCGTCGTCGGCGTCGTGTTGTCCACGACCTGCAGCTGGTAGCCGTAGGGGTACGCGCCGAAGTCCGGGTGGAGGAGTTGGGCCGGCCCGCCCATGTTCCCGATCCAGGTGTCGCTCTGCGGAAGGACGGGCAGGCCCTGCACGAGGGAGTGCCACACGTCGTCCGCGGGATACATCGGACAGCCCGGCGCCTCAGGCATCGCAGAAGCTCTCGGCGCCGCAAGCGAAGCCTGCGGCACGGAGAGCGAGAGGGCGACGGTCATGACGACCGCGATCGCGCGGTTCAGGGGTGGCCCAGCGCGTCGAGCTGGGCCTGCACCGCTTCGCGCTGATCCTCGTACTGACGTGCGAGGTTGGCCCAGTCGTCGGCCTGATGATCGGCCTCAGCGGCCCTCGCGTTGAACAGGTCCCGCATGGCCGGGCTCGTGGTGGTGGCGGCCTGCGCGCGGAAGTCCGTGGCCATCGCTGCGTAGCGGTCCGACTCCGACCACTTGTAGGTGACCTTGTCGTTGAGCTCGCTGAGCGTCTGCTCGAGCGTGGCGCGCTTCGTCGCCGTGTCCTCCGGCTTCGGCGCCGGCAGCGGCACGACCGTGGTCCCGAACTGCGCGAGCTGTGCGACGAGCTGGTCGTGCTGCGCGGTGTAGTCCTTCACGTAGTTGGCCCACTGCGCCGCGTCCCTATCGGCCTGCGCCGCCTTGGCCAGATATCGATCGCGGTCGGCGCCGGTGAGCGTCGCGGCCTTCGCGCGATACTCGGCGGCCGCGTCCGTTGACTGCTTGAACAGCCCCTGCTTGTACACGAGAGTCGCGTCGACCTGCTTCAGCGGCTCGATCAGCTGCGCGCGCTTCTTGGCGACCTGATCGGTCGTCGACGGCGCGGGCTTGGGCGTCGGGATGACCTTCTGTACGTCCTTCTTCAGCTGCTGCTGACGGGCCTGCTCCTCTTTCTGCGCCTGCTCGAGCTTTGCCTTCGCCTCGGCGTCCTTCTGCTTCGCCGCGTCGATGCGCTGCTGCTTGGTGTCGGCAACGTACTTCGCCTCGAGGGCTTTCGCCTGCTCCCTGATCGACTGGAACTCGGCCTTCAGCTGCTTGAGCGTCGTCTGGCATTCCGAGTCGACCTTCGGCTGGCGCTTCCGCGCGGTCGTCACTTCGCTCACCGCGGCATCGCGCTCCGCCTGGCACGCCTGGCGAAGATCGGCGAGCGCGACCCGGAAGTCGTCGATGGCCTGCTTCAGATCCGCGAGCCCCGGGCCCGGCGGAATGGCCTCTTCCTCGTTGTTCTGGTTGTCGTTGGCGCTGACCGATGTCGCCCCGGATGCCATCAGTCCCAGCGTCAGGATCGCCGCGAGCGCTACGCGAAGCCCACCCACGTTGCCCACTGCTCCACTAACGGGTGCAGCAAGCGAGCGTGCGGGTTACTTCGGTACCTCAGTCGTTTTGATTACGCGGCGGCACGCCTCCCACGCCGGCCGATCGCGGCATCGAGACGCTTCTCGAGCTTGACCAGCTCCCCCTCGAGCTGCGTCGCGAGCTCCAGCGCTTGCCGCGTTGGCACCGCGTCGGCCGAGCCGACGGCGCCGACGAGCGCGCCGATCCGATGATTCAGCCGAACGCCAAAGTTAAGCGTGTCCTGACGGCTCTTCGCCTTCGGTTGCATGAGCTGCGCTTCGATCGCGTCGAGCGTGCGCTTCGTCGCGGCGTTCGTACGCGGATCCTTCCGCGCCTCACGAAGCCGATTGACGGCCTTGTGATCGCGGTCCAGCAGATCGCGAAGCTTCATCCGAAGCTCGAACTGCGCGTCGAGATCCGCCTGGGTCGCCCGGATCCGCGGATCGGTCCGGATCTCGAAGCGCGCTTCGCTCCGGTCCCCGTCGACCGCGAGACGCACGGTGTAGCTCCCCGGCGCGGCGACCGCGCCTTTCAGCGCGCCCTCGAGCTGTTCCATGACGAGCGGCTCATCATCGATCCGCCCTGCCTCGGCGTAGCGCATGTCCCATACGAAGCGATTCATGCCCGGCTCGACCGGGACGCGCGGCTCCTTGTCCTTCGGGTCGGCGTCCTCCGGCCGTTTCGTGTACGAGCGGATCGTCCGGCCGCGCGAGTCCAGGAACGTGAGGGTGATGTCCTTCGGTACCCCGCGGAGGAAATACGTGACGATCACGCCGTCGGGCGGATTCTTTCCGGCGTCGAGGTTGGTCTCGACCTTGTCCCCGTTCGGCAGCTCCTCGACGATCGAGGTGAAGATGCTGCCTGCCGGATGGCGGTAGTTCTTCATCGGCGCGAGCTCGCTCTTGGATGAGAAGCCGCCGTAGGTCTTGTACCGGATCGTCGTGCGCGGCGTGAACAGCCGCGACGCGCCCGTCGCCCGCTTGCGCGCGAGCTCGCGCACGGGGGACAGGTCGTCGAAGACCCAGAACGAGCGGCCGTGCGTGGCGAGCGCGAGGTCACCATCCTTCACGATGAGGTCGTGGATCGGGACGACCGGGAGGTACCGGCCCTGCCACCGCTGCCACCTGGCGCCGCGGTCGAACGAGACGTACAGCCCGACCTCCGTGCCCGCGTACAGCAGCCCCGGGACCTCGGGGTCCTCGCGGACCGCTCGCACGAACGTGTCCGCCGGGATGCCTGCCGTGGTCTTGGACCACGTCCGCCCGTAGTCGTCGGTGCGGTAGATGTACGGCTTGAAGTCATCGTGCTTGTACCGGTTGGCCGCGACGTACGCCGTGCCGGCGTCGTGCTGACCGGGCTCGATGATGCTGATCAGGGTCTGCGCGGCGATGGCCCGCGGCGTCACGTTCGTCCAGCGCTTGCCGTTGTCGCGCGAAACGTGGATGAGGCCGTCGTCGCTGCCGGCCCACAGCACTCCCGGCTCGAGCGGCGATTCGGCGAACGCGAAGATCGTGGCGTGATACTCGGCGCCGGTCTGGTCGAGCGTGATCGGACCGCCGGAGTCGCCGGTCGTCCGGGCGTCGTTGCGCGTGAGATCTGGGCTGATCCGGTCCCACGTCGTCCCCTCATCCTGGCTGCGGTGGACGTACTGGGACGCGGTGTACAGGACGCCAGGGTCGTGCGGGGAGAGCGCCACCGGTGCGGTCCAGTTGAAGCGGTACTTGATGTCCTTGGCCGCGATACCGGACGACGCGTCGGGCCACACGTTGATCGTCCGCACTTGGCCGCTCCGATGGTCGTAGCGCGTGAGGAGTCCGGCGTGATCCGCGGCGAAGACGATGTCCGGATCGTCGGCCCGCACCGCGATGTGGCCCGCCTCGCCACCGCCGACCTCGTAGCAATCCTGCCAGAGCACCCCGCTCAGTGACGAGCGCACCGGCGAGGAGATCGACGAGTTGTCCTGCTGCGCCGCATAGAGGCGATATGGGGTCTGCGTGTCGGCGGTGATGTGGTAGTACTCGGCCGTCGGCTGGTTGTAGAGGGATGACCACGATGCTCCGCCGTTGAACGAGATCGTCGCGCCGCCATCGTTGCCTTCGATGATCCGCAACGGGTCGTTCGGGTCGAACCACATGTCGTGGTTGTCGCCGTGCGGGATCGTCTGCCGCGCGAACGTCTTGCCGGCATCGCTCGACCGCCACGCGTCGACGTTCAGGACCCAGACGGTCTCCGCGTCCTTCGGGTCGACGAAGAGGTGCGTGTAGTACCACGCCCGCTGCCGCAGCTCGCGGTCCTCGGAGCCCTTCGACCAGCTGGCGCCGCCATCCTCCGATCGGAAGACGCCGCCGTCGGTGGCCTCCACGAGCGCGAACACCCGGTCCGGCCGCGACGGCGCCACGGAAACCGAGATCTTCCCGAGGATGCCCTTTGGCAGCCCGCGGTTGCGCGAGATCTCGGTCCAGGTGTCGCCGCCATCGGTGGACTTGAACAGCCCGCTGCCCTCACCGCCGCTGATCAGCTGATGCGGCCGGCGGATCGCCTCCCAGAGGGCCGCGTAGACGATGCGGGGGTTCGTTGGATCGATGCTGACGTCGATGCCGCCCGCCTTCGTGCCGCGAGAGAGCACCTTCTTCCAGGTCTTGCCGCCGTCGGTCGTACGGAAGATGCCCCGCTGCAGGTTCGGTCCGTGCGCATGTCCGAGGGCCGCGACGTAGGCCGTGTCGGGATCCTGGGGATGCACGCGCACCTTGCCGATGTTGCGGGTGTCCTCGAGCCCGAGGTGGGCCCACGTCTTCCCGCCGTCGGTGCTGCGATACACACCATCGCCGTGCGAGACGTTCCCGCGGATGCAGGCCTCGCCCATCCCGGCGTACACGACGTTCGGATCAGAAGCGGCGACCGCGATCGCGCCGACCGACGCGCGCTTGAAGAATCCGTCGCTCACGTTGCGCCAGTAGAGGCCGCCATCGGTCGTCTTCCATACGCCGCCGCCGCACGAGCCCATGTAGAACGTGTTCCGGTCGCGCGGATCGCCCGCGACCGCTTCGACGCGACCGCCGCGGAACGGCCCGAGCTGGCGCCATTCCAGTCCGTCGAGTGACACCCCGGTGTTCGCGGCAGTGCGTGGCGGCATGCTCGTCCCTCCCGAAGTACGCTGTCCCCAGACCATAGTGAAAATCGCGCAACCATGGCTGGGGGTGATCTAGATGGATTGGTTCGAGCAGATCACGGGGATCGATCCCGATGCGAGCAGCGGCACATTCGAAGCGATGCTCGCCGCGGTCGTGGGCGTGCTCATCATCGCCGCCGCGTGGTACGTCCTGTCGCGCCGCGGAAAGACCAAGACCGCGCCGTAGGCCTTACCGGCGCACGCCGATCATGCGCTGGAAGGCCAGCGCGGCGGTGAGCAGCACGAGGCAGAGCGCGGTGACGTAGGGCCAGGCCCGGTCGAGCCAGACGGCGTTCGCGACGAACAGCCCGGTCGCGACCCACGCGATCACGGACGATGTCACATTCGCCAGGACGGTGAACTTGGCGATCCGCAGCCACTAACGCTGCAGCTGGATGATGGAGATCACCATCCAGACGGCCGAGGAGGCGCTGGCGGCTCCGATCGCGGCACGCTCATCACCGAATCCCGCGAAGAAGACGAGCGGCAGCAGCGACATGAACATCACCGCGAGGCTGTTGCGGACGAGGACCCGCAGCCGGAACGAGTGGACGTCCGTCCAGGTGTTGTCCTCACGGAAGACCGCGACGACGCCGGCGAACCCGGCGAGCGTCACGCCGAGCGTGGCGAGGCCGATGAGCAGGACGTCGGACGGCACGGCGGCATCGTATCCAGGCGGAACGCCGCTATTGACGACCGAACGGGCGTTCCATATCGTCCTTTGACAATGCGAACAGATGTGCGATTCCCCGCCCGTACGTCCCTTGGGCAGATCCTCGACGTCTTCGAGCGTGACCCCGAGTTCCTGCGCCAGGTCACGCACTGGGAGCGCATCCCGCCAAGGGCCCCGCGCTATGCCCCATTCCCCGACTGGCTCGATCCGCGGATCGCGCGGAGCCTTCGGGCCCGGGACATCGAGGCGCTCTATACGCACCAGGCCGCCGCGCTGGACGCGGCACACGCGAAGAAGCACGTCGTCGTGGTCACGCCGACCGCGTCGGGCAAGACCCTCTGCTACGACCTGCCGGTCCTCGATGCGATCGCAAAGGATCCATCGGCTCGCGCGCTGTTCCTGTTCCCCACCAAGGCGCTCGCGCAGGACCAGCTCGCCGAGCTCGAGCGGCTCTCGACCGACATGGACATCGAGCTCAAGACGTTCACCTATGACGGCGACACCCCGCCGCAGGCCCGCGCCGCGATCCGCTCGGCGGGCCACGTCGTCATCACGAACCCCGACATGCTCCACACCGGGATCCTCCCCCACCACACGAAATGGGTGAAGCTGTTCGAGAACCTCCAGTACGTCGTGCTCGACGAGCTCCACACGTACCGCGGCGTGTTCGGGAGCAACGTCGCGAACGTGCTGCGCCGGCTGCGCCGCATCTGCGCGTTCTATGGCTCGCATCCGACGTTCATCCTCACCTCGGCGACGATCGCGAATCCCGAGGAGCTCGCCCGGCGCCACGTCGAAGAGGACGTGCTCGTGATCGACGAGTCGGGCGCGCCGCGAGGCGAGAAGGTCATCGTGTTCATCCAGCCGCCGGTCGTGAACGCGGGGCTCGGGATCCGCCGGAGTGCCCTGCTCACCGGTCGCGACATCGCGGCGACGCTCCTCGCGTCCGGCATCCAGACCATCGCGTTCGCCCGATCGCGCGTGCAGACGGAGCTCTTGCTCACGTACCTGCGCGCGCGGTTCCCGCAGCCGCAATGGCCACCCGAGCTCATCCGCGGGTATCGCGGGGGCTACCTGCCGTCGGAGCGCCGCGCGATCGAGCGCGGTCTGCGCGAGGGGTCGGTGCGCGGCGTCGTGTCGACGAACGCCCTCGAGCTCGGCATCGACATCGGCGCGCTGCAGGCCGCGGTGCTCGTCGGCTATCCCGGGACGGTCGCCTCCACCTGGCAGCAGATGGGCCGGGCGGGCCGTCGCGAAGACCTGTCCGTCGCGTTCCTGGTCGCGACCAGCTCGCCCACCGATCAGTACATCGTCCAGCACCCCGAGTTCGTCCTCGGCCGGTCACCAGAAGCCGGGCTCATCAACCCGGACAACCTGCACGTGCTGGTGGGCCACCTCAAATGCGCGGCCTTCGAGCTGCCGTTCGAGCGCACCGAACGGTTCGGCACCGAGGACACCCAGGGCGTCCTGTCGTACCTCGACGAGCACGGCATCCTCCATGAGTCCGAGGGCCGGTACCACTGGTCCGATCAGGCATTCCCGGCCGAGACGATGTCGCTCCGCACGGCGAGCAACGACAACGTCGTGATCATCGACACGACCGATGGGCGCACCCGGGTCATCGGTGAGGTCGACCGGTTCGCCGCGCCGGTGCTCGTGCACGAGCAGGCCATCTACCTCCACGAGTCGAAGCAGTTCCAGGTCGAGAAGCTCGACTGGGAGAACGCGAAGGCCTACGTCCGCGAAGTGAAGGTCGACTACTACACCGACGCGGGCCTTGCGGTGCGCATCCGCGTGCTCGCCGACTTCGCGACCTCGACCGAGAAGGCCACTCGCTCCCATGGCGAGGTGCTCGTGTCGGCCCTCGCGACCGTGTACAAGAAGCTCACCCTCTACACCCACGAGAACGTGGGCTGGGGCAAGATCCATCTGCCCGAGCAGGAGCTCCAGACCACATCGTTCTGGCTCTCGCTGCCCGACGCCGTCACCCGGACGTGGCCGAAGGAGCGCCTCGAGGTCGCGCTCGCCGGGCTGGGCAACCTCCTCCACGCGCTCGCGCCGCTGTTCCTGATGTGCGACCCCCACGATCTCGGCCTCGCGGTCGAGGTGCGGTCGCCGCATACGTCGCTGCCGACCATCTTCCTGTTCGACATGACGCCCGGCGGCGTGGGGTTCTCCGAGCGGCTGTTCCGTTCGACCGAGCCGCTCCTCGAGCGCGCCGCCGAACATCTCGCCAAGTGCCCCTGCGCGGAGGGCTGTCCGAGCTGTGTCGGACCGGCGTACGCGCTCGGCGCCAAGGTCAAGGTCGGCGTCGCGGAGCTGCTCCGGCAGCTCGCGTGAGGGATCTCCGCGCGCGGCTCGATGTCCTGCCGCTGGGCCGGGTCACCCGGCCGCCCGCGATGCGATCCGATCGGCCATTCGAGGTGATCGAGCAACGGATCGAGCTATCGACGCTCGGGCTCACCGTCGTCGGGCAGAGCGAGCCCGACGCGCGGGTCGTGACCCATCTCGGCTTGAAGGGCGCCTCGCCGTCGCGGTGGGAGGACATCGTCTTCCTCGACACCGAGACCACCGGGCTGATGGGCGGCACCGGCACGTACGTGTTCCTCCTCGGTACGGCCCATATCCGCGACGGGGAGCTGGTGCTGCGCCAGCATCTCCTGCACGAGCTCGGGAGCGAGGCGGCCTTCGTCTCCGCCTTGCGCGAGGAGCTCGCTCCATTCCGGGCGTGCGCGTCGTACAACGGCAAGTGCTTCGACCTGCCGCTGCTGCGGACGCGGTTCGTGATGACCCTGCGCAGCGATCTGAGCGTCGATGAGTCGCATCTCGATCTGCTTCATCCCGCGCGCCGGCTGTGGCGCGACCGGTTCGGCTCGACATCGCTGCGCCAGCTCGAGGACTCGGTGCTCGACATCGTCCGCGAGGATGACATCCCCGGCTCGCTCATCCCCGAGCGGTATTTCCGCTGGCTCGCGCTGCGCGAGCCCCGGCTGATCCGACCGATCCTCGATCACAACGCACGGGACATCGTCTCCCTGGTGCGCATCACCGACCGGATCGCGCAGGCCGTCATCGACGCGCGCGCCGGCCGCGCGCCGGACCACGCGCCGGCCGCCTTCGCGCTCGGGAAGGCGTTCGAGCGGGCCGGCGAGCACGACATCGCGTACCTCTGCTACGAGAGCGCCTACGCCGATGCCGACAGCGAGCTGCGCATCCGGGTCGCGCTTCCCTATGCGAAGGCACTCGAGGTGCGCGGCCACGGCGAGCGCGCCTTGCGGATGGTCGAGCTCCTGCTCGAGCTGGGGCTCGGCACACCGCGGTGGCGCGCCCAGGCCGAGGCACGGGTCCGCCGCCTCGCGCGCATCATGGCCAAGCGATGCGCGCCCTCGAAGACCTCTGCTACGCGGCGGACGGGATCCGCGGCCGGGAGCTCTCCAGCGCTGAGCTGATCGAGGCGAGCCTCGATCGATATGCCGCCACGGAGCCGAGCCTCCACGCGTTCGCGTGGCTCGATCCTGATCGCGCGCGCCGGCTGGCCCGGGAACGCGACGCCCAGCCGCCGCGCGGCCTGCTGCACGGCGTGCCCGTCGGCGTGAAGGATGTCTTCGACACCGGGGGCATCCCGACGGAGAACGGCTCCGCCCTCTTTCGCGGCCGCGTGCCCGAACGATCGTCGGACGTGGTGCGCGCGCTCGAGAGCGCCGGGGCCATCGTGATCGGCAAGACCGTCACGGCGGAGCTCGCGTTCCTCACCCCAGGCCCCACCCGCAATCCGTACGACCTGCGGCGCACGCCAGGCGGCTCGTCGATGGGTTCGGCGGCGGCGGTGGCGGCGGCCGTGATCCCTGGCGCCGTCGGCACCCAGACCAACGGATCGACGATCCGGCCGGGTGCATTCTCCGGTGTCGTCGGTTTCAAGCCCACCGGCGGCCGCCTGTCGACCGCCGGCGCGCTCGAGTTCTCGAAGACGCTCGACCAGGTCGGGGTCTTCGCCGGGGACGTCGCATCGGTGGCGCGCCTCGCCGCCGCGATCTCAGGCGACGCGTTGGACGAATGGTGGTCACCGCCTGCCGAGCACGTCCCGCGGTTCGCCGCGGTGCGCACGTCCGACTGGGAGATGGCGGATGAGACGATGCGGGCTCGATTCCAGGCTGACGTCGACGCGCTCGCGAGCGAGGGTGGGCCGGTCGAGTGGCCCGCGCTTCCGGAGGGGCTCGACGACGCGCCGGCGCTGATCCAGGCGGTCATGGCCTACGAGTCGGCGCGGACGCTCGGCCCGCTGGCGGCGTCACGGCCGGCCGATGTGAGCGAGAAGGCGCGCGCGTTCTTCGAGCGCGGCCGCACGATCTCGACCGACGAATATGACCGGACCATCCGCGAGCGGCTGCGGCTCATCGCCGCGTTCAACGAGTGGGCGGCCGGCTACGACGCGATCCTCAGCATTCCGACCACCGGTGAGGCGCCGGCGGTCGAGACGACCGGCGATCCGCGGTTCTGCTCGCGGTGGACGTTCGTTGGCGCCCCCGCGCTCGTGACGCCCACGGGGCTCGGTCCATCCGGCCTACCGCTCGGCCTCCAGCTCGTCGGCGCGCGGGGATCGGATCGCCGGCTCCTTGCGGCCGCTGAGTGGGCGGCCGGGTTGCTTCCTGCGCCACCGCGCCCCGCGATCTGAGCCGGGTCTAGCCCTCGAGGGTCGCGCGCAGCGCGAGCGGCCACGCGAACCAATGTCGCGAGCGCACCGCGCCGGACCGCTCGTCGTATGCCTCCGGGATCATGTGGCTCCAGGTCTCTATGCGATCGAGCTTCACGCGCGCCGCGCGCTCGGCCGCCGCGTCGCCCCGCGCCCGCGCGACGACGATCGCCTGGAGATCACCCAGAGGCCATGGATGCGGCGTATGGATCGAGCCCAGTCCGCCCAGCGGTCCGGGATAGAAGCCGCCGGCATTCGCCTCGCTCCACGCGAAGCGGATCGTCGCGACCCAGCGGGCATCGTCGGCGGCGCAGAAGCCCCACGCGGGCGCGAACGCGGTCGGCACATCGTTCGCGTCGTGGTAATGACGGAACGATCCGTTGCCGTCGGTGGCATAGGCGAATCGTCCGGCATCGGTGAACGCACGGATGGTCGCACCCCGGATCCGCTCGGCATCCGGAGCCGGAATGCCGGCGCGGACGAGGGCGGCATACGTCCGCCAGAGCAGGACATGGCTGGAGAAGTGATACGGGAGTCGGAGTGGGTCGTCGGCCGGGGTCTCATCCGTCGGATAGAGCTCGCCGTTGCGTCGTGCTTCGATGGCCCGCACGACGTCGCCGATCTGATCGCGATATGTCCCGGCGGCGCTTGCGTCGCACGCTTCGAGCAGCGGGTAGCACTGCTGGTCGAGCTGGAACGCGCGGTCCTTGATCCGACCGTTCGCGAGGTGCGCACGACCCCACACGCCGCCCGGGCGCTCCGCGATCCGGAAGAGCCACTCCAGGTGCTCGCGCACCGTCCGCTCGTCGCCGCGCTCGCGCAGCAGGGATGCGACGAAGTACGCGTCGCGGTTCCACGACAGCGGGAGGATCTCGTGGTCCGCGAGGATGCAGGTCGCGCCGGGCTCGGTGCGGAGCGCGACGATGCGGGCGTACGCCAGGCCGCGCCGGGATGCGGTCGTCTCGCCGGCCAGCTCGGGAACGACGACGGGTGGCAGCTCGCCGGTCGGATCGAAGCCGATGCGTAGGACGAGCTCGTGATCGCCGGGCGGAAGCTCACCGTGTTCGCCATCGAGCCCCGTCAGGTGCCAGCGTCGCGCGATGGGACCCGCCGGCGGAAGTGGTCCCCCTTCGGTCAGCTGCGTGTAGTCGGCGCGGCCCAGGCGCGGCACGACCCGACGCCACCGGAGCGGGCGCCGTGTCGTGATCCGCCACACCTGAGCGACGGCGGCGTGATCGGGTGGGGCCCACGTCGTGACCGTGATCCGGAGTCCCGGAGCGTCGTGGGTCGACTCCGGGACCGCGTCGCCCAGGAGGGCCACCCGCCAGGCCGCGCCTCGCAGGTCGAGGTCGAGGCCAAAACCCGGCCGCGCCGGATCGGCGAGCGCCGCCCGATGCGTGCGGACGGCAGTCGGGTCGTACCGGGCCGCATCGCGGAAGGCCGGGACCCCCGTGAGCACGACGATCCCGTGCTCACGGTCGTACGTGGAGATCGAGAGCAGCCGTCCGTCGGGCGCCACGCTCGCTGCGACGCGGCCATTGCCGATCTCGAGCGGTTGATAAGGTCGCGACGGATCGAGCTCGAAGCCCACGGGCGGTGAGTGTAGGAATGCCGCGCGTAGGCTCCTCGCGTGACGGGCGTCGATCCGCAGATCGCGCGCGTGCTCGCTCGGATGCCGGCGGCAGCTCGGCCCGAGATGGACGTCATCGAGGCCCGTCGTGCATCGCGAGAGCGGGCACAGGTACTGCGGCGCGACGTCGAGGCGGTCGATCGCGTCTTTGATCGCAGAGTCCGCACGCGAGCAGGCGATGTCGCCGTCCGGATCTATGCCCCGGCAGGCCCATCGCTTCCCCTGCTCGTGTTCCTGCACGGCGGCGGCTGGGTCGTCGGAGACCTGGACGGGCCTGACGCGCTGTGCCGGACGCTGGCCGATCGAGCCCACTGCATGGTCGTGTCCGTCGATTACCCGCTCGCCCCAGAGCACAAGTTCCCGGCGGCACTCGAGGCGTCGTACGGCGTCGTGGGTTGGGTGCGTGACGCGGCCCACGAGATCGGGGCGGACCCGCAGCGGATCGCCGTCGGCGGGGAGAGCGCCGGGGCCAATCTCGCGGCGGCCATCGCGCAGGTATCCCGCGATCGCGGCGGACCGGCGCTGTGTCTGCAGCTCTTGGTCACGCCCGCCCTCGACCATGCCTTCGACACGGCGTCATACCTCGAGAACGCGGAGGGCTACGGTCTCACGCGCCGCGAGATGATGTGGTGGTGGAGCCAGTACCTCGCTCGCGATCTCGATGGCGGCGACCCATACGCGTCGCCGCTCCGCGCGACCGATCTGCGAGGCCTGCCGCCGGCGCTGGTCGTCACGGCGCAATTCGATCCGCTGCGGGATGAAGGCCGCGAGTACGCATGCCGCCTCAGGGCGGCCGGTGTACCCGTCGACCACCGTAACTACGAGAGCGCCGTGCACGGCTTCCTGTCGATGGCGAGCGAAGTCGACATGGCCCGTGCCGCCGTGGAGGAGATCGCAGGTGCGGTGCGGGAGGGCCTCGCTCCCCGCAGCACCTCAGCGCCCCGCTGATCCGGTCGGCGGCGCCAGCCAATCGAGGGTGACTGCCGCGGTCCAGGACTGATCGACCGATCCGAGCGGCTCCGCGGTGTACGGCTCGAAGTATTCAGCGAAGCGCGATGTCGGCCGCGCGAGCAGGGCCAGGTTCTCGTGCCGCAACGCCGCCGCCTCGGCCGCGTAGCCGTGCTGCGTGAGTCCCCACCACAACAGCCAGTTGCTGACCGGCCAGGCCGGGCCGCGCCAATACTGGCGCCGCCGGAACTCGGGCGCGCGGGGCGAGGTGCTGAGGATGACGGCATGCGCCAGTCCGGGCGCTTTGCAGAAATCAGGTCCGAACGCCGTTGCGATCAGCCGGCCGGCGAGGGCCCGCGGCAGATCGGGCAGGATCAGCGCGGAGAGGCCGGCGCTCGTGCGCACCCGGATCGCCGCGCGGGTCAGCACGTCGTGATCGAGGACGAGCCCGAGCTCCTCATCGAAGCAGGCCTGCACCGCGGCGGTCGACCCCGCCACCCACCCCGCGATCTCGCGGCGCTCCTCGGCCGGCGCATCGAGGCGCGCGGCGATCGCACCGAGCGAACGGGAGGCAGCCGCGAAGATCGCGCTGCACTGGACATCCTTGATCTGAAATGGGTGCTTCGCCCGGATCGCCGCGTCGTCGTAGCCCACCAGCCGTAGCTGCTGGACCAGCCAGAGGTAGCGGTCGTACTCCGCCTTCGTCGGCCGCTCGGAAGCCCCCGCGACGGCCACGTCGGTCCGCGCGTAGGAGCCTTGGTCACCCACCTCGAGCCGCGCGAGTGCCGCGTCCCACCGCGGCGTGTTGTCGGTGCCCTCCCACGGGTGGTAGATGGTCAGCAGACCGGTGCCCTCAGGATCCCGTTCGCGTGCCAGGTACCGGTGCCATTCGAGGAGCTTCGGGTACAGCGCCCGGATCCGATCGACGAACGCTGGACTCGCCTCGGAGCCCGCGACCGACCACATCTGATCCACCGCGATCGCGTGCATCGGGGGCTGGATCAGTCCGCTCGTCGCGATGTCGCGCGGGGCCAAGGCGCTGGACGCGGCCGATGCCCAGAGAGCCGGTCCGGGACGGTAGTCTTCGACCCCCGGATCGAACACGATGTGCGGGACCCGGCCGTCGCGCCATTGCGACCGGAAGAGGTGCTCCACCTCGCCGAGGGCGCGGTCTGGATCGATCCGCGCAAGACCGATCGCGATGAACGCGCTATCCCAGCTCCACTGATGCGGGTACAGGCGCGGCGCCGGCTTCGTCCACCCTCCAACGTCGTTGGCGCGGAGCACGGCCGTGGCGGCGGCCCGCAGCGCCCCGTCGTTGAGCGCTATTGCGGTACGGGTAGCGCGCGGCCGGTCGGCTCGTCCATCCACCGGATCTTGTGGGGCTCCGGTGCGAATCGCATCTGCTCGTTCGGCCGCGCTGTGAAGTCGGCCGGCGCGACGACCTTCATGTGCTCCTTGCCGACCCGCACGGTGAGCAGCGTGTGCGAGCCGAGCGGCTCGGCCACGACGATGGTCCCGTTGATGGGCCCCTCACCGATGCGGATGTTCTCCGGCCGGATCCCGAGCAGGAGCGTCCTGCCGTCAGTGCCGGACGGAGCGTCGATCTCGAAGCCGTCGCCGGCGGCCGTCCCGTCCCGGGTGACGCACCGCAGGAAGTTCATTGGTGGCGATCCGATGAACGACCCGACGAACACGGATGTGGGCCGGTCGTAGATCACGCCGGGTGCGTCGAGCTGCACGATCTCGCCATCCCGCATGACCGCGATGCGGTCGCCCATCGACAGTGCCTCGACCTGGTCGTGCGTCACGTACACGGTCGTCCGAGGGACTTCGGAATGCAACCGCTTCAGCTCCGCTCGGGCGTGCAGCCGCAACAGGGCGTCCAGATTCGAAAGAGGCTCGTCCATGAGCAGCACTGGGGAATCCGTCACGAGCGCCCGGGCGACGGCGACGCGCTGCCGCTGCCCGCCCGACAGTTGCGCTGGATACCGGGCCAGGAACGGCTCGAGCTGCAGGAGCGCCGCGCCCTCACGGACCCGTCGGTCGATATCGGCCTTGGGGGTCTTGCGCATGCGCAACCCGAAGGCGATGTTGTCGAACACCGTCATGTGCGGGAAGACCGCGTAGGACTGGAACACCATGGCGATGTTCCGGCTGCGCGGGGGGAGGTCCGAGACGTCCTGATCGCCGATCCGTACGGTGCCGCCATCGATCCGCTCGAGGCCCGCGAGGCATCGCAACAGCGTGGTCTTGCCGCAGCCTGACGGACCGAGCAGCACCATGAACTCGCCGTCGCGCACGGTCAGGTCGATGTTCTTCAGCGCGAGCGTTTTCCCGTAGAGCTTGCGCATGTTCTCGAACGTGACGCTCGCCATCAGCGACCCGGTCCCCAGAGGTTGAACAGGTACTTGCGCATGAAAAAGATGAAGAACAGCGATGGCACGATCAGGAAGAAGCCGCCGGCGAACCGGAAGTACAACGGCGACAGATTCAGCGACGCAAGCACCTGCGCCGGCAGCGTCGTGTTCCGAACGGTCAGGATGGTCGCGGCGAAGACCTCGTTCCACGAGGTCACGAAGCTGAAGATCGCCGCGGCTGCGAGGCCCGGCAGTGCGAGCGGGAGCGCGACGCGCCTGAACGCGCCGAGCCGCGTGGTCCCAAGCGTCATCGCGGCCTCCTCGAGCTCGGCCGACACGCCCAGGAACACCCCCGCGGTGACGATGACGATGAACGGCAGGACCATCGCCGTGTGGACCAGGACGACCGCGGGGAGCGTGTCGTACAGGTTCAGGTTGATGAAGGTCACCGCGAGCGGGATGGAGAGGATCGCGATCGGGAACATCTTCGAGATGAGCACCCCGACCTGGAACGTATCCCGGCCGCGAAATCGGAACCGCGCGAGGGCGTAGCCTGCGGGCGCGCCGATGACCAGTCCGAGCGCGATCGTGCCGATCGCCACGACGATGCTGTTCCGGACCGACGGCAGGACCCCCGTGGAGTTCACGAAGAAGGCCATCGTGTCCGTCGAGAAGCGGGTCGGCAGCAGCGGCTTGGGATAGTCGTAGATCGCGGCGCGCTCGCTGAACGCCGAGAGGGCGATGAGATAGATCGGGACGAGCGTCCAGAGCGCCAGAGCGCCTGCGGCGGCGTAGAGCAGCACCCGGTCGATGAGAACGCGCCGCGTCATCGAGCGCCGACCCGTCGCCGCGGCCACGCTCATCGGGCGATCTCCACGTCGCGCACCCGCAGCAAGCGGAGGTACGCCACCGTGACCGTCACCGTGAGCACCAGAATGAGCGTGGCGAACGCGGCGGCGACGTTGTCGTTGCGGTTGTTGTAGTACCAGTCGTACGCCTCGTACCCGAGGACTGGAAGCTGGCGTCCGGCGAGCGTGAGCACGACGGCGAACGCATTAAAGGCAAAGATCGTCCGGATGATCAACGCGGACTGCAGGCTGGGGCGAAGCAGTGGAAGGACGATCTGCAGCGTTCGACGCATCCGGCTCGCGCCGAACACCTCCGCCGCTTCGAAGTATTCGCGCGGGATCAGCTGCAGGCCGGCCAGGAGGATCACGAGCACGAGCGCGGTCGCGCGCCACGATTCGGCGACGACGATCGCGATGAACGTGTACTGCAGGTTCTCGTAGGAGAGGTATGAGATCGGCTCCTTGATGATGCCCAGCCCGGTGAGGATCGTGTTCAGGTAGCCGTTCTCCGTGAAGATCGACAGCCACACGATCCCGGCCGCCAGGTCCGAGATCGCGAGCGGGATCGCGTAGATGTACAGGAAGATGCCGTGGCCGGGGAACCGGGAGTGGATGAGCAGCGCCATCGCGAGGGCGAGCACCACCTGGATCGGGACGATCGCGATGAGGAGCAGGATCGTGTTGCGGAACGAATCAGCGAACGCGATGTCGTTGAACATGCGCTGGTAGGCCGCGAGTCCGATGGTGCCGTCGGCGGCGGTGAACGACAGCAGCACCGCTTGGCCGACCGGAACCAGGATCAGGAGCGACAGGAAAACGACGGTGGGCGCGAGAAGGCCGAGCGGGAGGGCCGCTTCCGAACGCGTGATCCTCTGCGGGAACGGAAGGGCCCTCCGCGCGCCGACCGCCAACGCTTAGCTCACTTGACCTGACACGGTCCGCTGCTGGGCGGATCCGGCTGCCAGCAGGGCGCCTTGGAATCGTTCATGACCGTCTGCAGGATCGCGGCTTGTTCGTTCAAGACCGTCTGGATGTCCTTGTTCTGGACGACGATCTGCTGGAACGTGTCCAGCTGCACCTTGTTGAACTCGCCACCCTTTGCGCCGAGGCCGACGGGAAGCAGTGCCGGCTTCGCGTCGGGCGATTTCGACTGCGCCTGCACCGCGTCGGATTCAAGCTTCAGGTAGGGCGCGAGGTCCGTCGGGAGCGGCTGGCTGAGCACCGGGAAGAAGGCCACGGCGGTGAGGGTCTTGGCCTGGACGGCCGGCGTTGTCATGTATTCGATGAACTTCTCGGCGCCCGACTTGTTGGGCGAGCTCTTCGGGATCGCGAGGCCCGCGAGGACCGTCATGTAGGACAGTCCCTTGGGACCCTTCGGAGCGGGGACCGCGACGAAGTCATTGGGCTTCGTCTTCAGCGCGTCCACCACCCGGGCCACGTGATCGAAGCCCACCCAGACCTCGCCGGAGAGCAGAGCCTCCTGGATGAAGTCGGTCTGCAGAGACTGGGGGCTCACGTTCGCCCAGATGCCCTTGAAGTCCTGCCACATGGTCACCGCGTCGGAGGACTTGTATGTCGTCACGAGGCCTCCGGTGTAGGCCGGGTACAGGTACCCCTGGATGAAGCGGTGGATCAAAGACTTCGGCCCGGCCGCGAAGCCGCAGCGTTTCTTGCCGGTCTTGTCCGCGATGTTCTTGCACCAGTCGGCGAGCTGTTTGTAGGTGAGATCTGTCTCTTTGACCCCCGCCGGCAGGTACTGGAGCGCCTGCTTGTTGATGGCCATGATGTAGGTGGCCTGCATCCACGGGATGAACACCTGCTTGTTGGTGCCGAGCTTGCCCAGATCCATCAGGTCCTTCGGGATGCCGGTGAGCCGGCTCGCGAGCGGACCGAGGTCCTCGAACGTATCGGTATTCGCGAAGGCACCGAAGTCGCCGTACTGGCCGCCGACGATGCCGATCGTGCCCTTGCCGGCCTTCTGCTCGGCGACGATGCGGTCATTGAACGGCCCAAGCTCCGACCCCACGAAGTCGACCTTCGCGGTCGTGAAGCCTGCGAGCACCTGGCTGCGGACCGCTTCAGCTTCGGTCACGGTGTTGAACTGGGTCGACAGGAAGACGAACGGATCGCTCGAGACGGCGCCGGAGCCTGAGGCCTGCGCCGCGCCGCCGGTCCCGCCTCCGGTCCCGCCACCGCACGAGACCGCGGTGATCAGTGCGGCCGCCGCGATCGTCGCGATCGACCGAAACCTGAATCGCTTCATGTCGTCACTCCCCTTCGCCCGGAATAGCGGCGCCACTATAGGTCGCGCCAGGCGTGCACCGTCGCGCCGAGGAGCGCCGCCTCCTCGAGCCGCTCTGCGACCCCACAGCTGGCTAGGTCGAGCGCCGGGGGGCACGCCTGACGGAACGCCTCGGCGAACAGATCCCACGACCGCGCGATGGAGCCGCCGATCACGAGCGCCGTGGGCGCGAACGCAAGGAGCCACGGCGCCATGAACTCGCCCAGGGCCGCGCCGAACCGGGCGAAGACCTCCCGGCCGGCGGCCTCGCCCGCGCGGGCCCGCCCGGCGATGTCGATGACGTCGGCACCAGCGCGGGCATATGCCGAGAGCAGACCGCGGCGCGATATCAGGTCCTCGATCGCACCGCCGCGGAACGGGGCGAGGTCCAAGCGTCCCTCCGGCGGAACGCCGGGACCTGTCTCGACGATCCCACCGTCCCGCAGGAACGCGGACCCGAGTCCGGTCCCGAGGGTCAGGCCGATCGCCCGGCGGTGGCCACGGGCCGCCCCGGCGAACGCCTCCCCGACGAGGAACGCATCTGCGTCGTTGATGAACCGGATGAGCTCCGGCGACCGGACGTGGAGCGCCACTGCCAGCTCACGGCGTAGGTCGACGCCGTACAGCCCGTCGAGCTTCGCGACACCACGGATCCGTGAGATGCCCCGGGCGTAGTCGAACGGTCCGGGGACGGCGACACCCCAGGCCGCGATCGACGGATCGGCCGCGTGGCTGGCCGTGGCCACGATGCACGCGAGCAGCTCGTCGCGCGACGCATCAAGGGGGAGGTCCGCGCGCCGGAGGTCGACGAGGTCGGCCGCATCACTACGAAGGATGATGCGGGCGCTGCTCACGTGGGTCCCGCCCACCTCGATGCCGCCGAACGTGAGAGGGCCGTCCCTCACGGATCGACGAACGTCTTGATCACCTTGTGCGGGCCCTCGCCGATCGGCCGCACCCGATACGGGCCAACGCTCGCCGGGACGATCAACGATTCGCCGAACGCGAGCCGATGCTCGTCGCCCCGGGCGGTCTCGACCATCGCGGACGGGCCCGCGACGAGCGCGAGCACGTGGAAGCGGCCGGCGGTGTTCTCGGGGGCGGTGCCGCCATCGAGATCGAGGCGGCGGACCGCGAAGAACAGATCCGGATGGCGACCGAGGTCGCGCTCGACGAAACCCGGTCCGGTCCGCACGACCGAGGGTTCGGTCACGAGCTGCCCAAGTTCTGGTCCACGCCGGTCGGGATCGAGATTCGCGAACGCATGCTCCAGCTGCACCGGACGAAGCGTGCCATTCCGATCCGCGCGGACCCAGTCGTAGAACCGCAGGCTGTAGAGATAGGGCGTCGAGCTGATCTCGAGCACGAC
Source organism: Chloroflexota bacterium (assembly GCA_030948585.1). Taxonomy (GTDB): domain Bacteria; phylum Chloroflexota; class Limnocylindria; order P2-11E; family P2-11E; genus UBA4735. The sequence goes on along the minus strand of JALZAB010000109.1, from coordinate 9,548 downwards.
GCTGCCCTCCCCGCTCCCGTGCGGCGTACCGGCTGGAATGAGGTACAGCTGGTGCGCGACCGCGGGGAACGTCCGCACGAAGTCCTCTATGGGGAACGGGGCACCTGATGCCCGTGAGGTCGCCGCGCGATCGCGGAAGGCCGTCACGTCCGCGTCGTCGCGCAGACCGAGGAAGATCCGCGCAGCCGGCCGCGTCGCCACGACGTAGTAGCTCTCATGCTGAGCGACAGGCAGGCCGAAGACCTCCCGCATGTACCGCGCGCCGGGATGACAGTGCACGGATAGGTCGCCGCCATCGACGGTATCCAGGTAGTCGAGGCGGATCGGGAACGATGGACCGAATCGGGCAAGGGCGCCGGCGCCGAGTACTGCATCTGCCTCGAGGGCCATGAGCGTGTCGAAGCTCACCTCGAGATCCGCATCGCCATCCGTCAGCGACACGCCGTGTTCCGGCGCGAGGACCTCGAAGCCGAGGCCGATCTTGCCGGTCGGCGACGGTACCCCCAGGACGTCGTGCAGCCACCGGCCCCCCCACGGCTGCGCCTGGAATGTCGGGACCGGACGGAACGGTGCGCCGGCGACGTCTCGCAGCGCGCTCCGAAGCACGTCACCGGCGAGCGACCGCGGTTGACGAGCGTTCGATGCGTCGACGTATCGATCCCAGCGCGGCGCCAGCGAACGGCGCTGGCGATCCTCCATCGTCCAGTCGATGAACAGCAGACGGCGCACGGTCCCGGTCGCACCCGGCGGCTGCCCGATATTCCTCGCGCGGCCGTTCGCGACGGCTTCGAGCGCAAGCCGTTTCGGTAGGTCCGCGTACCACAGCACGTCATGCGGCACGACGGCGCTGCCCGGTCCGAAGACGACCGTGATCGCGCCGTCTCGACGGACCTCGGGCTGGCCGGTCGTGAACAGATCCGCCAGAGTTCCCTCGAACACCGTGGCGAAGACCGGGTCCGACCGTAGAGCGCCGCGGTCGGTCAGGCGCTCGATCTCGGTCCAGGGTTTGAGCAGGTCCCGCACGTCGACGTTCACAACGACCCGTCCATGTGCCGCGAGCCGATCACTGAGCGACCCGATCAGTTCGTGCCAGTCGACGGCCGCCGGACCGTCCACGGCAATGACCGCCGAGGTGAGTCCCCCGATGCCGGCGGCGAGATGATCGGACCCGACATCGATCCGGGCCGGGGCAGCCAGGCGGTAGCGAGGCTCGCGTTCGTAGCTCATCGCTGCTGCACTATGGGCCGGTGACGCACCGGGCGCTGGTCCTCGGCGCCGGAAATGCCGGTCGGGCGCACGCCGAGGCGCTGACGAGCATCGGTGTGGATGTCGTCGGTCCGATCAGCGGGACCGCGACCGTGACCGATCTCGCACCGCTGCGCGATCCTGCCGTCGACGTGGTGCACGTAGCTACGGCGAACGACCTGCATGAGCCGCTCGTCCACGAAGCGCTCCTCGCGGGAAAGCATGTGGTCTGCGAAAAGCCGCTCGCCGGAAACCTCGACGGAGCGGAGAAGCTCGTCGAGTCGGCCGAACGCAGCGGCTTGCAGTCGACGATCTGCCAGAACTATCGCTTCCTGCCCTTGATCGCCGAGCTCGGGTGGCGCGTCGCCGCCGGCGAGCTCGGGCCGGTCCACCTGGCGCGCGGCGCGTATCTCCAGGACTGGCTGCTCCTCCCAACGGACGGGGACTGGCGACTCGATCCGGCGCGGGGCGGCGCCGCACGGACCGCGTCCGACATCGGCGTGCACTGGCTCGATCTGGTGGAAACGATCACTGGTCGGCAGGTGGAGGCCGTCGTGGCGCAGCTCGGCTACCTACACGGCCGCACCACCGAAGACCACGCGGGTCTGCTGATCCGTTTTTCGGGCGGGGTGCAAGGGATCTGCACGTTGTCGCAGGCGGCGGCGGGCCACCGCAATGATCTCGAGCTGTCGTTCGACGGCACGACGGGATCGGCCACCTGGCTCAGCGCCCGACGCGACGAGCTGTGGATCGGCACGCGCGGTCGTGCCCCGGAGGTCGTGACGCGAAGCGGCCTGCGCTCGCGACCTGCGCAAGCGCTGGCGGACCACCCACGGAGCTTCGATGAAGGCCGCCGGAATCTCCTGGCAGCGTTCTACGGAACGCTGGACGGACGACCATCGCCTCTCCCCCTGCCGACGTTCGCCGACGGCCTGCGGCACGTGCGCTTCGCCGAGGCCGCGATGAGGAGCGCGACGCGGGGTGCCTGGGTCGAGGTAGCGGACATGAAGTCGGCCGCGGTCCATCACGCATCGTGACGAGGATCGGCGTTCAGGATCGCCTGGTGCCCGGCGGGACGCTACCGCAGAAGTACGAATCGGCGCGCCGCTTTGGCTTCGACGCCGTCGAGCTGTCGGAGCGTCCGGCCTTCGACGAGGCCCGCATGGCGATCCGCGGGCGGATCCCCGTCACCGCGATCGCCGGTGGCTACCGCGGTTGGCTGATTGATCCGGACCCCGAGCTGGTCGCTACCGCCCGGGCCGACCTCGCCGCGCTCATTGATCTCGCGGGCGAGCTCGGCACGGGCATCGTGGTCGTGCCCATCTGGGGTCGCACCAAGAACCTTCCCGGTATCGCGACCGGCCGCACGCGGGACGACGACGAGGCGCTGTTCCTCGACGGGCTTGGGCCCCTCGCGGCTCAGGCCGAACGCGTCGGCGCACGGATCTTCCTCGAGCCCCTCAACCGCTATCAGAACGACGTGTGCGTGACGATCGGCGACGCGATCCGTCTGCGCGACCGGGTCGGCAGTCCGGCCGTGTCCGTCGTTGGCGACACGTTCCACATGAACATCGAAGAGGCCGATATGGGCAGGTCCCTGGTCCAGGCCGGCGAGCGGCTCGGTTACGTGCAGGTCGCGGATTCCCAGCGGTTCGAGCCAGGAGCCGGGCACATCGACTTCGCGCCGATCTTCTCCGCACTAGGCACGATCGGCTACGACGGCGACATCGGCGTCGAGTGTGCATCGCTGTCCGGCGAGCCCGAAGTCGTGCTGCCGCGCGCGGCGGCGCTGTTGCGCAGCCTTATCGCGGAAGGCGGGTGATCACGATGAACCCTCGCCACATCGACGAGCTGCTGGCCGCCGGGGAGATCGGTGGCCGCACAGTGCGCATCCAGAGTGATGGCACGGTCGAGTGTCATGACTATCCGGCGGGGGCACTGGCGCCGGGCCACGTACGCGTGCGGACGGTACGGTCCGCGATCAGTCCGGGCACCGAGCTGACGTACATCGGCGCGGGCGCCTCGAACCCGTACCTGCACCGGCATTGGGATCCCACGCTCCGGCTCTTCGAGGCCGGCGACGCGTCGGTCAGCTACCCGATCGTATTCGGCTATCGCGCGGCGGGTGAGATCGTGGAGAGCGCCACCGCGGCTGTTCCCCTCGGCACGCGGATCTACGGCAAGTGGCGCCACACCGAGCTCGTCGCTATTCCCGCGGAGATCGCGGCCGCACAACGCATCCCCGATGAGCTGTCATTCGATGACGCCGTCGATCTCGGGCAGATGGCTCCGATCGGCATGAACGCGATCGCATACGCAGGCGAGGAACTTCGCGGAACCCCGACCGTCGTCTTTGGCGCAGGCCCGGTCGGCCTCATCGTCGCGCAGCTCGCCGCCGTGTCGGGCGCCTCCGCGGTACATGTCGTCGACCGTCTCGGCTCGCGCCTGGAGATCGCGCGGTCACGTGGTCTCGACACGCTCATGGCGGCGGCGGACGTTGATGTCGCGCGCGATCTGAAGCGCCGCCTCGGACCCGACGCGATCGCAGTCGTCTTTGAGTGCACCGGATCCACCCGTGCGTTGCAGCAGGCGATCAGGACCGTGCGCCGCAGGGGACGGGTAGTTGCCGTCGGTTTCTACCAGGGCGAGTCCAACGGGCTGTATCTCGGCGACGAGTTCCACCACAACGCCGTGGAGATCCGCTCAGCGCAGATCGGCAACATCCATCCGGACTGGTCCATGGCGGCGCTGCGCGCGCGAGTTATCGACCTCGCCATCGGCGGACGCATCGCGCTGGGGGGCCTGCCCCGAGTTACCTACCCGGTCGATGACGCCGGCCAGGCGTTCGAGGCGGTGGCGCATCCGGAGACGGTGCTGCAGGTCGCGTTCACGTACTGACTGGTTTCAGCGCAATCGCCAGAAGTCACCGGACAGACCAAGATCCGCGAAGAGGGCCTCGGCCTGATCCAGCGTGTGGCGTCGCCAATCGGGTTCCAGCTTGCGTGCGTACCACGCGCGGGCGAGCTTCCATCCCGTCTCGAGCGAGAGGATCGTCGCGTCTGGAAAGCGCCGCTCGTCGCGCCAGCTGCGGGCGTGCTCTTCCGACCGGAACAGCAGCATCGTCGATCAGGTGAAGACGATGTCCTTCCACCACTCGCGCGCCGGCAGCGCGAACTGCATCACGACGCCGTCCAGCGCGCCGACCGCGTCGCCTGCGAGCCGCACTTCGAGGGGAACACCGCAGACGTCCGCGCACCGGCCGAGGACGAGACCGTCGTCGTGCAGCGCAGCCGCCACCCCGAAGGCGTCCCACGCGCAGAGCGCCCACCAGTCGCGGTCCGCGGCACGCACTCGGAAGTCCGTCGGGCCGGCTGCGAAGGGATTGAAGCTGAGGATCTCGTTCGTGCCCGGCCGGAGGATCATCGTTCGCGCCGCCGCCAGCCGATCGAACGCTCGGGCGACCTCCTTCTCCGGCGATGCGACCCGAGCGGCGACCTCCGTCAGCCTCGGCACGACGCCGCGGTCCCGGATGCTCTCGGCGATGGTCACCCGCACCTCCCGCTCGAGCGCGTCGGGGTCCATCACGAGGGCGCTGCCCAGGTCGCCCGTTCGGCCACGTACTTCTTGAGGCCCACGAGCCCGTAGTAGTTGGCGATCCTCTCGAATTGCATGCCGGCCTTCTCCATGATCCGCCAGGACCCGACGTTCTCCGCGACGCAGATCGCAATGATCCGCTCCAGGCCGATAGGCCCGAATCCGTGTCCGAGGCACGCGATGGCGGCCTCGGTGCCGTAGCCCTTGTTCCACGCGCTCTGCTTGTAGTGGTACGCGAGCTCGACCTCGGGCCCGGTCCCCTCGACCAGCATCAGGCCGCAGTCGCCGATGAGCTCGCCGGTGTCCTTCCGCTCGACGGCCCAGAGACCGTGGCCGTGATCGCGCTCCATCGCCATCCGCCGCCCCACGCTCTGCTCCATCGACTCCAGCGTGGGATCCGGGAACGGCGGCAGGTACCGGCGCACGACGGAATCGCCGAAGACCTTTAGCATCGCGCTCGCGTCCGATGCTCGGAAGGAACGGATGACGAGTCGGGCCGTCTCGAGTCTCATCGGGCGAAGACCCTACGCTCTCGGCGTGGCCGATGTCGTTCCGTTCCACGGTCTGCGTTTCGACGAATCCAAGGCCGGACCGCTCGCCGATCTCGTGTCACCACCCTACGACGTCATCTCCGACGCGGACCGCGCGACGCTCTACGCGCGGAGTCCGTACAACGTCGTGCGCCTCGAAGAGGGCGTCGAAGAGGCTGCGGACACGGCGGCCAACAACAAGTACACGCGGGCGAAGGCGGCGCTCGAGGAGTGGCTCGGGACGGGCGTGCTCAAGGTCGACTCGTCGCCGGCGTTCTATCTCTACGACCACTACTTCGTGGCGGGCGGACAGCGGATCCGACGGCGTGGCTTACTCGGCGCGCTCCGCCTTTACCAGGAGGGCCGGGGGATCGTGCGTCCGCACGAGCGCACGTTCCCGAAGGCGAAGACCGACCGGTTGAAGCTCCTTCGGGCGACGCGCACGAACATCAGTCCGGTGTTCGGCCTGTTCGCGGACGACAAGGGCGCGGTGGCCGCGGCGCTGGAAGCGTGGATGGTGCGCGGGCCCGCGACGCTCGTGGCCGATGCGCGCGTGGGCGACGAGCGCCACCTGGTCTGGGCACTCGATGACCGACCCGCCGCGGCGAAGCTCACCGCCGCACTGAAGGAGAAGCGGGTGTACATCGCGGACGGCCACCATCGCTATGAGACCGGACTGGCGTATCTGAAGGAGGAGATCGACGCCGCGAAGATCGACTTCGACGAGGACAGCGCGCACTTCACGCTCGCGTATCTGTGCGCGCTGGATGATCCGGGCCTGAGGATCCTGGGCACGCACCGCGTCGTGCGAGGAGCGGACGCCGCGATCGACGAGCTCGTGCCGCGCAACTTCGACACCGCGGTCATCGACCGTGGCGCGCTGGGCGACACCCAGCCCGGCATCGTGCTGGTCCGCGACGGCAGATTCAGCGCGTTGACCCCGAAGCCCGACCTCGACCTCTCCGCGATGCCCGAGAGCTGGCGGACCCTTCCGGTCGCCCTGGCCGAGGAGCTGCTTGTCGAGCCGGCGCGCAAGCTCGGCGGCGAGGTCACCTACGAGCACGACGTCGAGCGCGCGATCGCGCAGGCCCGGAGTGGCGCGACCGCGGTGTTGCTCCGTGCGGTCGAGGCTGAGACACTGCGAACAGTGGCCGACTCGTGGGAGCGGCTGCCCCAGAAGACGACGTACTTCTACCCGAAGGTGCCGGCCGGACTGGTGTTGAGGCCGCTGGGCGATTAGGCCGTGGGAAAGGTGAAGCGCGTCGCGGACGTGTTGAACTTCTTCACGTCGAAGGCGATGAGCTTCTCGGGCCGGACGCGGAAGGAATAACCGTTGATGTACTGCTCCGGCTGCGGCCGGTACTTGAAGCCGCGTCCGTACTTCGCCCCGTACTGCGCGGCGATCCGGCGAGCGAGCGGCGCCGGCACGCCTCGGACGATCTCAGCCGTGCCGTCCCCATATGCGGCGTTGTTGCCACTCTGGATGCCAAAGCCGATACGCGGATCGCGCGCGAGGTTGCGGGCCCAGCGCGTGCGCTCGCTCCCGTCGAAGAAGAGCTGTTGATCGATCCAGACGCCCCATTGCTGGATCAGATGCGGCCGGCCGTCATCGCCGGTGGTCGCGATCCAGAAGTACGGCGACGCCCGAAGAAGTGTTTCGACGGCCGCCCACCTGAGCATGCCCTTCGAGGCCGTGGTGATGTAGCCCTTGGGGAGATGGGGTCGATCGCGGCGCGGCGCTTTCATTGAACGCGATGGTACGAGTCCTCGTGCTGCGTCCTCATCGCTCGAGCGCGACGCACGTGATCGACGCTATTGAACATCCGCTCACGCTTCACGACGTCGGCGTACGGGTAGAGCATCTGTGCGACGCGTTCCACATCAGGGAAACGCGCCGCCTCCCACCGATATTGGGGCAGCTTCGACCACGGACTCGGCACGACTCGAGGGCCGGAGATGCGACCGACGCCGACGACCGCGCGAAAGCGCTCGAGGACATCGGGCACTGCGGCGGCCGATGCTTGGGACAGCTCCATCCACACGCTGGGCCGATGCGGGTCGCCGGTCAGCCCGACCGATCCTTCGCCGTCGAACAGTCCGGCAGCCCACGCGAGGCCCTCCTCAGACGACCACCGCACATCCCTGAAGGCCGGCACGGTGCGTCCGACGTCCGCGGCCGCACGGCTGAGCTGCGCGCGCTTCGCCACCCCTAGCCAAGGCCACAGAAGCTCACTGACCGATTCGACGACCGGGTGACTCTTCGTATGCCACTGGTAGCGGGAGACGCGAGTCGGCCCGTGAATGCGCCCCAGATCTCCGACCGCGGCACGGAACCGAAACAGCAAGGGCGGGGGGATCTGGTCGCCGCTCTGATACACGGCCATCTGACGCAGCCGAGACTTCCGATCCTTTGGCAGGTACGTGCTCGCTGATCCTTCGCCGTCGTACACACCGGCGGCCCAGGCGAGCTCCGTGGTGTTCACACCACGGATATCGGTTGCGGCTTGCAGTCCAGACCTGCGGGGAGGGCGGGATTCGAACCCGCGAGGCCCCTTACGAGACCTGCGACGTTAGCACCGTCGTGCACTCGACCAGACTATGCGACCTCCCCGGGACGCTGAGGTGGCCAGATGACGTCAGTCTACCCGGGGAGGTCGCCGCGCACTACGACGCGGGCTTGTCGAGTCCCTCGTCGCGACGGCCTTCACGCTCGACATCACCGGCTCGCTTCTGGAGCTCGCCTTTGGCCTGCTCGACCTTGCCGCCCCACTCGGTCGAGCGATCACCAACGGCCTTACCGAATTCTTCCTTCGCCTTGCCATTGACCTTGTTCAGCTCACCTTGGCCTTCGTCGCGGACGCCTTCCTGCTGGAGCTCGCCCGCGCGCTTCTGCACTTCGCCCTTCGCCTGATCGACCTTGCCGCCCCACTCCGTCGAGCGGTCACCGGCGACCTTCCCGAACTCTTCTTTGACCTTTCCTTCGGCCTTCTTCATCTCGCCTTTGACGATCTCGTCCACGACACACCTCCACAATTCGCACCGACGGACAGAGCAGGTCGCATGCCCGGACGTTGTGCGAGCATCGGAGGGTGCAGGACGAGCGCATCCTCGCCATCGACATCGGGGCCGGGACCATGGACACGCTCGTGTACGACCCGGCCCAGCCCATTGAGAACGCCGTTCAGCTAGTCCTGCCATCGGCGACCAGCCTCGTCGGGCGTCGGATCTCCGCGATCCGCGAGCAACACAAGCCCGTCTTCCTGCATGGCACGCTCATGGGCGGGTACCACACGACGAACGCGGTGTGGGCCCACCTGCAGGCCGGACTCGCGGTCTACGCGACGGCCACGGCAGCCGGGACCGTGCACGACGACCTCGATCTACTGCGCACACGAGGGATCATGATCACCGACGATCCGCCGCGCGACGCGGTCCGCGTCGAGATGCGCGACCTGGACCTCCCGCGCCTCGAGCGCACGCTCGCGGCGTACGACATCGAGCTGCCGGACACGATCGCCGTCGCGGCCCAGGACCATGGCTTCTCGCCCAGGTCGAGCAACCGCCTCTTCCGGTTCGAGCACTGGCGCCGGTTCCTGACCCCCGGCGCGACGCTGGCCGACCACATCTGGCGACAGCCGCCGGCGTACCTGACGCGATTGCTCGCGATCCAGCGCGACGCGCCGGGCGCCTTCGTGGCAGACACTGGTCCCGTCGCGGTACTTGGCGCGTTGGAGGATGAGCGCGTCGCGGAGCGCGCACGCGCGGGCGCGTGCATCGTCAACGTCGGCAATCAGCACGCACTGGCGCTGCTGGTCCGCGGCGAGACGCTCTACGGCGTGGTGGAGCATCACACCGAAGCGATCGACACGGAGAAGCTCAGGCGCCTCGTGGACCGGCTCATCGCGGGAACGGTGACCAACGACGAGGTCTTCGCGGACGATGGACATGGGGCTCTCGTTCTCGACGAGTACGCCGCGCAGGCACCGTTCGACTTTGTCGCGGTGACCGGACCGAATCGTCGGCTGGCCAAGCCGCTGGGCTGGTATGAAGCCGCGCCGCATGGCGCGATGATGCTGAGCGGTTGCTACGGCCTCGTGCGCGGCATCGAGCGCCTGCGCGAGCGCGACTCTTCGGCACCGTCGGCCTAGAGCGAGAACGGGCCCTGCCTCGCGGCAGGGC
>JALZAB010000077.1 GCA_030948585.1 Chloroflexota bacterium | reverse complement strand
CAAGCTCGCGCCCTTCCAGGTCGCGGAAGAAGGGCAGCGACCCGAGCGCGGTGCGCTCCTTCTGATCGGCGCGGATCCGGGCGGCGATCTCGACCCGGTCCCGGACCCAGCGCTGGAAGTGCGAGCTATCGAGCGACCAGAGCTCGCTCGCCTCCAACGCCTCCACGGTCGCGGACCGCGGCGTCCGATCGAGCAGCGCGAGCTCCCCGAACCCTTCCCCGGGCGCGAGCTGCGACAAGATCGTGCCGTCGGGCGCGACGGCCTGCAGCCGCCCCGACCGCACCAGGTAGAACCGATCACCGACGCTCCCGGCCGTGATGACCGTATGGCCCGCGTCGACCCGCTCGACGCGAAGGTGCGACGCAAGGGCCGCCAGTGTCGGGCCCGGAAGCCCGGCCAGGAACCGGACGCGCGCGAGCATTGCGACCCGCTCGCCCTGCTCCCGTGCCGCCGCGGCGCGGCTGCGCGCCGAGGCGAGGGCGATTGTCGTCTTCGTGATGCCGACCAGGCGCGCGATGACCGCGACGAAGAGCGGACCGATGAATACAAGGAGGATGAGCGCGAAGATCGCGTAGCCCACGACGCCGATGGCCAGGAGCTCCTGCGCGGCGACGACGATGCGGGAGCGCCACAGTTGGATCGAGAGGATGAGCGTCAACAGGGACGTCACGATCGCCGCGGCGCCGAACGCAGCGAGGCCGACCTCCTCGCGCGTCCATTTCGCGCGCGCGCGGAGCTTCCGGATGGCCGCGCTGCGTACGAACCAGAGCGACCGCTGCCGGAGGAATGGCGCGTCCACAGCGTCGACGAGCACGTGATACCCGTCGAGCTCGAGGATCGGGAGCAGATTGAAGACGAACTGGAAGACGAAGAGGCTCGCCGCTTTGAACGCGAGCTCACCCTGCAGCGTGCCGGGGAGCGCCGCCGCGGCGACCGCGCAGGCCGCGGCCGTGGTCAGGCCCGCGAACGGGCCTGCGAGCGAGACGACGATGCGCTGGCCACGCGAGCCAAGGGTCATGTCCGTCGAATCCACGTAGAAGCACGGGAACAGGTAGTACATCGCGAACCCGAACCGCCGAACGTGCCGCTTGAAGTGCCGGATCGCGAGCGCATGTCCGGCCTCATGCACGGAGATCGAGAGCACCTGCAGCACGGTGAGGGCGAGGATGCCGAGCACGTACGAGCCGTCGATCGTGACGAGCTGCAGCTTTGGGTCGCGAACTTCCTGGAACCACAACCAGAGTCCGTACAACCCGAACGTGACGAGGAGGGTGGCCCCGATGCGCGTGAACGCCAGCCAGCCGCCGAAGCGGTACACGCGATCGACGACCCCGTCGGCGTTCGACCAGCGGGCGATGTCCCACGTCACCAGGCGCCGGAGGAACAGCGACGAGCGGACGATTGGATCGCGCATCGCGCGGCGGGCGAACAGCTTCTCGTACAGCATCGGCGGCTCCTCGCCGAAGAAGCCATTCGCCCGGAGGGCGGCGGTGAGCCGGGCAAGACGATCGATCGCGAACACCCCGCTCCGCTCGAGGCTCGCGACGAGGATGTCCTGGATGCTGCGCTCGCCGTCCATGAGCTCGAACAGCTGCACGTCGGCCGGCTCGAGGCGCAGATAGCGGCCGGCCCCGTTATCGCCGTGCGGGTTCTTCAGCATCGTGTAGGGACTGCCGTCGCGCCGCTTCAGGTCAGCGCGCTCGACGTCGGCGACCGGCGCGGGCACGAACGCCGCGTAATCCAGGCGCTCGCGCAGGATCTCCCAGACGTCCATGCGCCCTCCCCTCGTCCGAAGGACAGGGTATCGGCGCCGGCCCGCGTTGCGAAGAGCACTCCGCGGAGATCTCGCGGGTAACGGACACCCCTAGCCTGCGGCCGGACGGCGCGCCGATACTGGGCAGCGTGAGGGCGGGAGCGAAGAAAACGACGAAGCCGGACGCGAAGAAGGTCGTTCCGGGCGCGCCGAAACGGGCCGCCAGCAAGCCCCTCGCCGTGCCGGACGTCGTGGTCGACGCGCGCCAACAGCTGGCCGCGGTGAGCGCGGTGATGAAGGCGCTCGCCGATCCCGCGGTCTCGGTCGATGCGGTCGCCGACATGATCGTCGCTGCGGCTACGCGTCTTGCCGGGGCGGAGAACGCAGCGTTCATCGAAGTTGTCGGCGACGACCGGGTCGTCGCAGCGACCTACGGTGATGCCCCGGCAAGGCGCGGCGACCATGTGACGCTTGACCCGGACTCGATGCTCGGACGCGCGGCCACGACCGGAAAGCCATGGCATGTCAGAGACTCGCTTCGCGAGCCGAATTTCGCAGGATCGGACCCGACGAAGAGGCGCACGCGGCTGGCGATGCCGATCGTTCGCAGGAGCGGTGTGATCGGCGTCCTAATGATGTCGCGCGGCGAGCCGGGCGGCTTCGATGACTCTGCCGTTGCTCTCGTCGAAACGTTCGCCGACCAGCTCGCAGTCGCGATCGACAACGCCAGGTTGCTCAAGGAGACCAAGGAGTCGCTCGACCGGGAGTCCGCGATGGCCGAGGTGCTCAGGGCGATCAACGACTCGGCGTTCGACCTGGACCCGGTCTTCGAAACCATCCTGCGACTCGCGGCGCGGCTGTGCGAGGCCGACTGGGCTGGGGCGTTCCGTGTGGAGAACGGAACGCTGCATGTGGCCGCGCTCACCGGAGCCTCGAGCGAATTTGCGGCGGTCGTGCGCGAAGGTCCGACCGCGATCACACGCGGAAGCCTGGGTGGGCGGGTCGTGTTGGAGAGGCGGGTCGTCCACATCACCGACGTGCTCGAGGACCAGGAGTACGCCGGCCTGGCAGGACAACGCGCCGGCGGGTTCCGGACGATGTTGGGCGTGCCGGTCCTGCGGACAGGCGAGCCGGTCGCCGTGCTGAACTTGCTGCGCAACACCGTTCGGCCGTTCACCGCGCGGGAGATCGCCTTGGTGGCGAGCTTCGCAGACCAGGCTGCGATCGCGATCGAGAACGTGCGCCTCTTCAACCAGACCAAGGGCGCGCTCGAGCGACAAACCGCGATGAGTGAGGTCCTCGACGCGATCAACAATTCGGCCTTCGACCTCGAGCGCGTGCTCATCACCATGCTCGAGAAGGCGATGGCCCTCTGCGCCGCGGACAACGGCGGCATCGTCCAGTTCGAAGGTGGTCACGGACGCATGGTCGCCGTCGCCGGACCGCCCGAACATGTCGCGGTGGCCCGCGAGGTCTTTGCCGCGCGGGAGATCGCCAGTGATCGAGGCTCGCTGACCGGTCGTGTGCTGCACGCCGGCAAGACCGTGCAGATCGCCGACATGCTCAACGACCCGGAGTACGTGGGGATCGCCAACCCGACCGGTGGCAAGACGATCCTCGGCGACCGGACCGCACTCGGCGTGCCGCTCGTGCGCGATGGCGCGGTATTCGGCGCGATCCTCCTGCGCCGGCAACGCGTTGCGCCGTTCACGGCCGCGGAAGTTTCGCTGGTCGAGGCGTTCGCCGCCCAGGCCGTCATCGCAATTGAGAACGCCCGCCTCTTCAACGAGACGAAGGAGGCTCTCGAGCAGCAGACCGCGACCAGCGACCTTCTTAAGGTCATCAGCCGGTCGACCGAGGACATCCAGCCCGTGCTCGACGCGGTCGTCGAGAACGCGGTCCGGCTCGGTGGCGCCGACAGCGCGTTCATCCAGCAGATCGATGGCGATACCGCGCACCTCACCGCTAGCGCGGGCACGTTTGCCGATCGGGACGCCTTCCTCGAGTACTGGCGACACCGTCCCGTCCGCCGCGGTCGAGACAGCCTGACCGGTCGCGTCCTCGCCGAGCGGAAGCCTGTGCAGATCCCAGACACGAGCGCGGACGCCGAGTACGAGGCGCGCGCCGCGGACACCGGCGGAGTGAAACGGGCCGTCGCTCTCCTCGGCGTGCCATTGCTGCGGGAGGAGGAGCTCATTGGGGTCCTCGTTGCCCGACGCAACGAGCCACGACCGTTCACCGATCAGGAGATCGGTCTGCTCGAGACGTTCGCCGGCCAGGCGGCGATCGCGATCGAGAACGTTCGTCTGTTCAACGAGACAAAGGAGGCGCTCGCTCAGCAGACAGCTGTCGCGGATGTGCTGAAGGTCATCGGCAGCTCGGTCTTCGACCTGCAGCCCACACTCGCGGCCATCGTGGAGGCGGCGAAGCGCCTATGCGACGCGGACGGAGCGGTCATTTGGAGCCCCGTCGCCGACGAATGGGGCTTCGCAGCGGGTGCCGGAGCCGGCGTCCGGTTGACCGGGACGCACTTCAAACCCGAGACGGAACCTGGGACCGTTGTCGCGCGGTGCGTCGCCGAGCGGTCGACGATCCACTCCCGCGATGCGCGCCGCGACGGCCTGCCTGATCCTGAGCAGAGCCGGACTCGGCTCGCGGTGCCCGTGTTGCGGTCCGGTCAGGTCGCGGCCGTGATCGTGATCACGCGTGAAGCGGCCGGCGGCTTCAACGACCGTGAGGTCGAGCTCGTCGAGACATTCGCTGATCAGGCCGCCATCGCGATCGAGAACGTACGCCTGTTCAACGAGACCAAAGAAGCGCTCGATCAGCAGACCGCGACCAGCGACATCCTCAGTGTGATCGCGGACTCGCTGACGGACGTCCAGCCGGTATTGGATGCCATCGCGGCGAGCGCAGCGCGCTTCTGCGCTGCGGAAAACGTTTCGGTGATCCTCCAGGGCGATGCTGGGCTGCTCCAGGTGCAGGCCCACGTCGGCACGCTCGACACGCGCACGGCTGCCTGGCCGATCGATCGGACCACCGTGAGCGGCCGATCGATCGTCGAAGGCCGGACCGTTCAGGTCGCGGACCTCCAGGCGGCCGCCGAGGACTTCCCGCTGGGACAGGCGCAGGCGATGACCCTGCACGAGCGGACGACACTTGCAGCGCCGCTGATCCGGGACGGCCGCGGCATCGGCGCCCTCCTGTTGCGGCGCAGCGAGGTCCGGCCATTCACGGACAAGCAGGTCGAGCTCGTGAAGCTCTTCGCGGACCAGGCGGTCATCGCGATCGAGAACGTCCGCCTGTTCAACGAGACCACTGAGGCGCTCGAGCGGCAGACAGCGACCGCCGAGATCCTTCGCGCCATCTCCGGTTCGCCCACCGATGTACAACCCGTCCTCGAGGCGATCGCCGAGAACGCCGTCCGGTTCTGCGGCGCGGAGGACGCCCTGCTCCTGCTCCGCGAGGGTGATCGGCTCGCCGGGCGCGCCCATTCAG
>JALZAB010000074.1 GCA_030948585.1 Chloroflexota bacterium | reverse complement strand
CGCCTGTACATCCGGCCGCTCGTCGAGGGCGCGCAGTGGATGGAGGACTACGGCGTGTACTGGTACGTCACCGTCCGGTAGTGGCCACCGCCGCCAGATACGCGCGCTTCCAGGCGTCGTCGAGGTCGCCGAACACCTCCGGCGCACCGGGCACGATCCATACATGGATCATCTGTGCCGTCCGCGGCAGCACGATCGAGCCGAACGGGCACGTGCCGAGCGGGCTCAGCAGACCAGACAGTCCGAGTGGCACGAGCGAGATGCAGACGTCTTCGTGCGCGTGCCACACCGTGAGCGGGCCGCCGATCGCCGGACCGGGCTGGGCCACGTCGGGCATCACGAACAGCGCACCCAGAAGAACGGGCCGTCCGTTCGGAGCGACCGCGTAGACCAGCGACTCCGGATGGGCGGGGTCGAGGATCCGGCCGTCATGCTCGTACGCCGGGTTCGAGGCGTGGAAGTCGATGCCCGCAAGCCCGTCCACCTTGTATCCATCGGCCGCGGCGACAGCCGGATCCGCATAGCGCGCCAGGGCGATGCGCGTGGCGCTCACGACGCTGGCCGCGGCTGCACGTTCGGCTGGCGTCGGCTCGCGGGCTTCGACGGCGGGGAAGATCGTGCCGGGCGGGGGTACGCCGCCGGTGTGGACGTGATGCCCCGCCACGGCGCCGGGGCCCGCGGCCGACGCGCGGAACGCGCCGACCCATGCGCTCGCCGCTGTCGCGACAACGAGCAGGCAGATCGTCAGGCCGCACGCGAGGGGACCGAGCCTGCGCCGGCGGGGCACTGGCGCCGGCCGGATGACGATCGCGAGCGCGACGATCTCCGCGAGCTTCGTGGCCAGGCCGAGCTGATCCGGCGCCTCGCCGCCCGCAAGCGACAGCCAGTACGCCACGATCGAGCCGACGAGCACGACGACGCCGAGACGACCTACGCGTGCGCCCCGCAGCACTCGGCGCGCGACGACGATCAGGCATACGGAGTCCGCCGCGAAGAGCAGACCGATGGCCAGACCGTGGTCGTTGCCGACGAGCAACCCGATGTGGATCGCCGCGGATCCGAGCAGCACCGCCACCAGCAGCCGATCGACCGGCGCGATCCCGGCGGCACGCCGTCGGAGCAGCCACAGCGCGATCGGGACAGCCAGGAGCGCGATGGCTCCGCCGAGATGCTCTGCGGCGACGTCGTACAGCAGGGAGCCTTCCATCAGGCTGCCTCCGGCGCCGAGAGGTGTTGCGATGCGAACGACGGGGACCCTGCGCGCGCCGAGCGCCGGAGGACCGTGATCGCAGCGAGCGGAACGCCGAGCTGGGTCAGCACGGTCATGAGCGGCGGCAGCGCATGGGTGAGCGCGATCGCGAGCACAGCATCGACCGCGAAGAACGTGACGGTCAGCCCCTCGACGACGTAGATGAGTCGGCGGGGGCCGCGGCGATCCGCGCGGAGACGCGATCGGGCGATCATGATGACCAGCGCGGCGATGCCACACAGGAGCGCCGACGGCCCCGCTCCGGGGAACACGAAGCCCCAGAAGAGCGCTTCGATCGTGTTCGCGAGCAGCACCCCGGCCTGCACCAGCAGGAGGACGCGGACGACATCGAGCAGGTCATCGGCGGCTCGGCTCGTCTCCATGAGGCCATCTTCGCGGGCGTGGATGAGCCGACGGTGGCCGGTCCATGAGCGTTCGATGATGTTCCCGAACGGCGGGCTAGAGCGCGGGCAGCTCGATCGTCACCGCGGTGCCCCCACTGTCGGGCGAGGCCGCCCGGATCGTTCCGCCGTGCGCCTCCACGATCGCCCGAGCGATCGACAGCCCAAGCCCGGTGCCCTCACCGCTTCGCGCCGGATCGCCCCGGAAGAAGCGCTCGAAGATCCGCTCCTCACTGCCGCCCGGCAGGCCGGGTCCGGCGTCCCGCACCTCAAGGGCGATGCGGGCGTCCCGCCTCGAGATGGTGATGGCCACGGGCGGCCCGCCGTGCCGGAACGCGTTGTCGATGAGCACACGGATGGCCCGACCGAGCGCGTCGGGATCGCCCGACACGAGCGCCGACCCGTTGGAGCTGACCTGCACCTCGGTGGGTCCATCGCGCAACCGTCCCGGCGCACGGCTCCGCCGGGCCTCTTCGGTGGCCACCGCGCGCAGGTCGACGGGCCGCCGATCGAATGCGACCTTCCCGTCGGCCCGGGCCAGCACGAGCAGGCCGTCGACGAGCCTGCTCATCCGTTCGGCCTCGCTCACCAGATCGGCGATCGCTTCGGAGCGGTCGCCACCCGCGGCGTCCGGGCGCTCGCGCAGGAACTCGGCGTTCGTCCGGATGGTCGAGAGCGGCGTGCGGAGCTCGTGCGACGCGTCAGCGACGAATCGCTGCTGGGCCGCCAGCGCCGCCGCAAGGTCGGCCTGTGACGATTGCAGCCGCTCGATCATCGCGTTGAAGCTCGTCGTCAGGCGGCCGACCTCATCGTGGCTGCTGCCGAGGGAGAGACGGCGCGACAGATCGCCGGTCGCGCCGATGGCTTCGGTCGTTTGGGCGAGCGTGACCAGTGGACGGACCGCTCGGCCCGCGACAAGCCACGAGACGATCGCGACGACGATCAGCGTGACGATGGCGGCGATCGCGAGGAACACGCGAAGGCCAGCCAGCTGGTTCGCCGGAACAGCCGTGGATTGCCCCGCGACGACCAGCCCGGCGGCAGGCCCCGCGAATTTCCGCGCCACGATCCGGAGGGCCCCGACGGTAGCGACGGACCGACCCTGCTCGTTCGCTTCGACGACGACCGCGGCCGGCACGCGCGGCGGCGCGCCGTTGACCAGGGCGGACGCGTACCGGACGGATCCATCTGGCGTGAGCACGAGTAGGAACGCATCCGTGCTCGTCGCAAGGTCGGTCACCACGATCGGCCGGGTCGTCGTGAGCGTCGCGTCACCTCGTTCGAGCGCGCCGGCGGCCGCGTCGGCCATCGCCGTCAGCGTGCGGTCCTGGTCATCGCGAACGCCGTTCGCCCCGAGCCCCGAAAGCAGCGCGATGAACACGATCATTCCCGCGGCGGCAACGCTGACGCCGTACAGCGCGAGCCGGCGTCGTACTGGCACCTAGGGCTCCCGCACCACGTACCCGACGCCACGGACCGTGTGCAGGAGTCTCGGCTCATGTTCGGTCTCGAGCCGGGCACGCAGGTCGGCCACGGTGACATCGACGACGTTCGAGATCGCGTCGCTGTCGATGCCCCACACCGCTTGAAGGAGCCGATCGCGCCCGAGCACCTGGCGCTGGTGTCGCACGAGATGCTCGAGCAGGTCGAACTGGAGGGCCGTGAGCTCGACGATCCGATCCCCGCGCCGCACCTCGTGCGCAGGCACGTCCATCACCAGATCGGCGCACTGCAGAAGCTCGCGGCCGCCTTTCTCGCGACGTCGAAGCAGCGCCCGCACCCTCGCGAGGAGCTCTGCGTGCGCGAAGGGCTTGACGAGATAGTCGTCCGCGCCGGCATCCAGGCCCGTTACTCGGTCTGACACTGCATCCTTCGCCGTGAGCATCAGGATCGAAACATCCGAGCCGCTTCGCAGCCGCCGGCAGACTTCGACGCCGTCGACGCCGGGCAGCATGACGTCGAGCACGACGAGGTCCGGAGGACGGTCTCGGGCCGCCGCGAGGGCAGTCGGTCCATCAGCGGCGACCTCCACCGTGTATCCCTCGTACGCGAGGGCTCGCCGAAGGGACGCGGAGAGCCGGGCGTCGTCGTCGACGACCAGGATGCGCGCACGCGGCGAATTCGCGTGCGCGGCGCTAGCGGCCGATGTCACGTCGTCGCATGCCCCCAAGGGCCAGTGCGGTTCCGATGATGCCGATCGCCGTCAGGGTCACCGGACCGGACCACTCGATCTTCGTCAGCGGGGTCCCGTACAGCACGAACAGCGAGAGCTTGGACACCCACTCCGGCACATCGAAGACTGGCGCGAACTGCTGCACGAAGTACGAGACGACCGCGACCCCGCTCAGGATCACGACGGCGACGCGAGGGCGCCACCCCACGAGGGCGTGTCCGATCGCGCCGAACGCGAATACCAGCGGCAGCACGAGGAGCGCCGCGATCAGCAGCCGATCCAACCTGACACTGATGTCGAACACGCGCGTCGCGAGGTACACGCCGCCGCTGCTGACGACCGCGACGATGCCGGCGGCCACGAGCAGCGCGGCCAGGCGCTCGAAAACGATGCGGTCGCGGGACGCGCCCGCGGCGAGCGACGCCTCGAGGCGGCCTTCGGCGTCGTCCGCGGCCCACCCATTCACCTGCGCGACCACGAAGATCGATATCAGCAGCAGCGCGGTCCCGAACCAGATGACGCCGACGATGTCCGCGTACGCGTTGATCCCCGCGCGAGCGAGATAGAGCTGCATCGTCGGGATCGCCGCGAGCGAGTCCACGATCGTCCTCGCGAGCGACGTGAGGAAGTACCCGAGGACCGCGAGGCCCACGGCCCAGCCGACGATCCACCAGCGCTGCTGGTCGACGGAGGCGAGCACCGGCAGCCGCAGCAGCGGGTCGGACGACGGCCGGACCGTCGGCGCCGTCGTCCCTCCGCGGCCTCGGAAGAGCGCGCCGCCTAGGTCACGCCGTTCGAATGCGACAGCCGCCAGGCCGGCCAAGGCCACGCCGATCACGACGAGCAGGAGCGTCGCGACGGGGTCCACCGTGCCGCCCGGGACGAGCGGCGTGCTGCGGTCGAAGAGGTAGAACGGAGAGAGCCACTTGAGCGGCCCCGGATCGGCACCGGCCCGGAGCACCGAGTTGATGACGTACAGGGCGACGATGATGGCGCCGCCGATGACCGAGGCCGCTCGCCGGGTCGTCGCAAGCTGCGCCGTGAGCAGCCCAAGTCCGTACGACCAGAGGGCGACCCCGAGCAGCAGCATGCCGGCGAACGCCATCGCACCGGCCGGCACTGCGTCGCCCACGATCGCGACGGCGACCGCGGTGACCCCGCACCCGATGGCCAACGAGGCGGCCGCGGCGGCGACGAAGGCGAGCGTGCGGGTCGCGAGCCATCGCATGCGACTGACGCCGGTAGCGAGCCACGCCTCGGTGAGCCCGCGCTCCTCGTCACCGCGGCCTGCACCCGTCGCCGCAAGGAGCCCCCACACGGCGAACACGATCGCGAGCGTGGGAAAGCTGCGCCACGAGAGGTAGCCGCCCATCGTGTCAAGCGCGACGGGCGGGGGAAGCAGATACGAGAGCTGCTTCCCGAGAAGCTCCATCTGCTGGGCGAAGGCGACGCGCTCCGCGTGCGTCGTGCCCGCGACGGCGGCGTAGCCGACCCCGTTCGCGATGCCGGCCACAGCGCCGATCCAGGCCGTCGCCAGCAGCCCGGTCCGCTGGGCCCGAAGGGCGATGCGCAGGAGCGTCATCCGGAATAGAAGCTCAGGAAGACCTCTTCGAGCGTGGGCTCGCGGCTCTCGAGCGTGGCGATCCGTGACCCGGATATCGCGGCCAGGAGTTCGTCGAAGCTCCCCCGATAGAGCCCCGTCACGCGATGGCCGTCGATGGCGAGCCCTTCGAACCCCTTCAATGCATACAGGCGCTCGGCGGGCGGAGCCTCGGCGAACTCGATCCGCACGTGGTGCGCGCGAATGCCGGTGAGCTCGTCGAGGGTACCCACGGTGGCCAGGTGACCCTCACGGACGATGCCGACCCGATCGCAGATGTGCTCAACCTCCGAGAGCACGTGCGACGAGATGAAGATCGTGGCGCCGCGAGCCCGCGCGTCGCGCACGAGGCCGTAGAACTCCTGCTGATGGAGCGGATCGAGACCGCTCGTGGGCTCATCGAGGATGAGCAACGCAGGATCAGGGGCGAAGGCGAGCAGCAACGCGAGCTTCTGCTTGTTCCCGTGGGAGTACTCCCGGTACTTCCGCGACAGATCCAGCTGCAGGCGCGACGCGATCGCAGTGATCCGCGCGTCGTCGAGGTCCCCGCGAAGCCCGGCGATGTACGCCACGATCTCAGATCCGCGCCAGCCCCCGAACTGCGGTAGCTCGCCCGGCACGTACCCCACGCGCTTCTTGACCGCGACCGCATCGCGATCGGTATCGAGTCCGAAGATCGCCGCCTTGCCACGGGTCGGGTGGCTCAGCCCCATGAGCAGCTTGATGGTGGTCGTCTTCCCTGCTCCGTTCGGTCCGAGATAGCCGAATACCTCGCCTTCGGCGACCTCGAGATCGAGGTCAAAGATGCCGTGGCCCGCGCCGTAGTCCTTGGTCAGCCCGTCGGTCCGGAGCGCTGTCGCCATTCGCCCTCCTCACCGCGACGCTATCGCACTCGCCCGCCAACCTCACGCCGTGATCGCGGGAGCTCCGGTTCTTTGTTCCGCTCCATGCTCCAGCCCAAAAGGCGCTTCCGGCCGGTTGGCCACGGTCTTGCGAGTCCTCCGGGGGTGAGCTTCAACGACAACGCGCGTCTGGATCCATCCCAGGTCGAGGACGTCCGAGGCAGCCGCATGGGCGGCGGCGGCCTCATGGTCGGAGGCGGCGGTATCGGCCTGGTGATCCTGGTCGTCTCGCTGATCCTGGGCGTGGACCCGACCGGCATCCTTAACGCGATCCCGACCAACACCACGACCGTCACCGATCCGAACGCGCCGACCGTCGCGGACTGCAAGACCGGCGCGGACGCGAACAAGCGGGAGGACTGCCGGATCGTCGGCTACGTCGACAGCATCCAGCAGTACTGGAAGGACGAGCTCGCGCGGCGGAGCAAGACGTACACGCCGGCTACGACCGTGCTCTTCACCGATCAGACCCAGGCCGGATGCGGGACCGCGTCTGCCGCGATGGGACCGTTCTACTGTCCCGTCGACAAGAAGGTGTACCTGGATCTGGCCTTCTTCAACGAGCTGCAAACGAAGTTCGGTGCGAAGGGTGGACCATTCGCCGAGGCCTACGTCGTCGCGCATGAGTACGGGCATCACGTACAGGACGAGCTGGGCACCCTCAACAACGACCAGCGCACCGGGCCGCAGAGCAACTCCGTGAAGCAGGAGCTCCAGGCGGACTGCTTCGCCGGTGTCTGGGCCAAGCACGCTGCCGACACCGGCTTCCTGCAGGCCCCGACGCAAACGGACATCGCGAGCGCGCTCGACGCCGCCTCCGCCGTCGGTGATGACCGCATCCAAAAAGAGACCTCCGGGCGCGTCGCTCCGGAGGCCTGGACCCACGGGTCGGCCGCTCAACGGCAGCAGTGGTTTTCGACTGGGTACACGACCGGCGACTACACGAAGTGCACGCCCTAGCGCCGTAGGGCGCTAGCGTGTCGCGATGGCCGGCCGCTCGTTGGGTCCCATCCCGCTTCCCGCGCCGGGCGAGCGCGCAACGGGGGAGTTCACCTTTGGCGGGGACGCCGGTCTAGAGAAGTACCGCTGGCCGTTCATCGCGGTGAGCGGCTCATCCGATGGCCCGACGGTCCTCATCACCGCGGGCATCCACGCCGCGGAGTACACCGGCATCGAGGCGGCGATCCGTATCGGGCGCGGTCTCGATCCGGCGCAGATCCGCGGCACGGTGCTGGTCCTCCCGCTACTCAACCGGCCGGGGTTCTACGAGCGCAGCATCTATGTCAACCCGGAGGACAACGACAACCTCAACCGACTCTTCCCCGGTCGGCCCGACGGGACCTGGGGTGAACGGTTCGCGCATCGCCTGCTGACCGAGATCGTCCGGAAGTGCGATAACGCCATCGACCTGCACGCCGGCGATCTCATCGAGGACCTGACGCCGTTCGTCATCTACCGGCAGACCGACGAGCCCGCGCTCGATGCGCGGATCGAGCGCATGGCGAACGCGTACGGAGCGAAGTGGGCGGTGAAGAGTGCGCCCACGGGTGAGCGGCCGGGCTCGCTGTACGCCGTCGCGTGCCTGAACGGCGTCGCGGCCGTGCTCGCCGAGTCCGGTGGTCGCGGATTGCTGATCGAGCGGGATGTGGCGCGACACGTCAAGGGCGTGACGAACATCCTGCGAGCGGTCGGTGCGCAGAGCGGCGTCCCGGACCTCCTGAAGCCGCCGACCGTGGTGAACGCGTTCGACTGGCTCCGCTCACCGGTCGAGGGCATCTTCCACCCGCGCGTCGCGGTGGGACACATGGTGCGCACAGGCGACGTGGTGGGGGAGATGGTGGACCTGGTCGGCGAGCCGCTGGCGACGCTCCACGCTCGGACCGGCGGAGTGCTGCTGTTCATCGTCACGAGCCCCGCGATCAAGAAGGACGGGCTGCTGCTCGCGATCGGCGCGCTCGACCGCTAGCCCGTCACGTCCACCGATGGCCCACCAGGCCCGCGTCGAAGGTGCGCTTGTCGAAGCGATGGAGCCGGCTCGCCGCGCCGGACGGCAGCAGCGGCGTATGCGCGATGGTCAACAGGTATTCGGGGATGAACCAGACGTTCTTGTCCGACGTCATCCATCCGCGGTCATCGAAGCGGCTGAGGTCGACCGGACGAGAAAAGGTGCGGAGGGTCTGTTCGCCGCGCAGGTTGAAGTACATCGGGAAGTAGCTCAGGGCGAGCTCACGGAGCGTCCGGTAGATCGGCTCGCGATGCTCGAGGCCGGCGTAATTGGAGCGCGCGACGGCGCCCCAGAGGCCGCGCTCGCGGTACGCCGCGATCACGTGATCGGTGTCGTGCTCGGCCTCCAGGTCCACGATCAGGGGACGATGCCCGATGTGCCGGAGCGCCGCCGCGGCGAAGATCGCCGCCTCGAGGCAGTGCACCGTGCGCTCGCGAAGCACGACCCGAGGGGACCACGCCGTTGTCGCGAGGTGGTACGGCATCCGGTCGAGCGCCCGCTGGACACCGTGCGGTGTCTTCAAGGACCGCATCACGCGCCGTTCAGCGGGAGTCAGGTCGTCCACGACCCTCATTCTGCGGTTCTAGAGTTGCGATCGATGCCCAGCGCCGCCGAGATCCCGGTGTCGGTCCACCTCAAGACCATCCCGCCGGTGGTGCGGCCGATGGTCCAGGCGGCGCGCCGCACCGTGAAAGCAGTCGCCCCGGCCGCGAAGGAGATCGCGTATCGGCGCTGGCCGCTGCGGTACGTAGTGGACGGCGCGTACGTGGTCGCGATCGGCACACATTCACGTTGGGCGTCCCTCTACTTCTTTCGCGGCCGAGAGCTCGATGACCGATCCGGATTGCTCGAGGGCACCGGCCGCGATATGCGCCACATCAAACTGCGCACGCCGGGCGACGTGGCCCGGCCCGAGGTCCGGCGTCTCCTGCGGCGGGCGTTCACCCTCGGCGGGACACCCCGCCCCTAGCGCTCGCTCGACCGGCGACCGGGCGCGGAGCACTGTGGCCATGGGCGTGCTCTCGACGCCTGGTATCCCGAATTAAAGGAGACCTCTCACCATGGGTGACAAGAAGCAGGAGACCATCACGAAGTATCTCGGCGACATGAAGTCGCTGGTGAGCCACGTCCATACCGCGATGGAGCGGCAGAAGGACGAGTTCAAGGACAAGCCTGATGTGGCGCAGGCGATCGCGCGTATCGCGCTCAGCCTGAAGCGTCAGGACGAGGCCATCGGCACGCGCCTCGGCGCACTTGGCGGCAGCCCCACGCACCCCGTGAAGGAGGTCGTCTCGGATGCTCTCGGCGTCGCCGCGGGGCTGTACAACAAGGTTCGCACGGAAGGCGCGGCGAAGGGTCTGCGTGACGACCACACGGCCCTGAACCTCGTGTACCTCAGCTACACGATGCTCCACACCACCGCGACCGCCCTAGGCGACACCGAGACCGCGTCCCTCGCGAAGCGCTCGTTCATCGAGTGCGCGAAGTTCGTCACGGAGATCGACCGGCTCGTGCCGATGACGGTCTTCCGCGAGCTCCAGGACGGCGACTTCCCCGGTCTGGACGCCACCGCTCCGGAGGTCACGCGGAGCGCGATCCTCGATGCGTGGATCGAGCCCGCGCAGGCCGAGCGGACCGGCGCGACCACCGGCCGCAGCTAGCCCCGGGCTGATGTTCTAGAGGCGGCGTCCGCGACCTGCGGGCGCCGCCTCTATCGTCCCGCGGTGCGCAGCACCGTGTTCGCGTGGGCGGAGTTCCTGCACCTGCGCGCGATCCCGGTCGTGCTGCTCGCCACTTTCGCGTTCGTCTGGATCGCCGCACGAGGCGCGCCGCCGCTGGGTCCGACAGTGGGCGTCCTCGTGGCCGTGCTGCTCACGCAGGTCGCCATCGCGCTCGACAACAACTGGTGCGACCGCGGGCTCGATGCGGTGACCAAGCCTTGGCGGCTGATCCCACGTGGCGTCGTAGCCGCGAGTACCGCCCGGCTCGGCTCATGGCTGTTCCTTGCCGCGGGCGTGGCCGTCGCGTTCACCGTGAGTCCCGCGGTCGCGGCGCTCGTCGCGCTCGGTACCGCGTGCGGGTTCGTGTACGACCGGGGTGTCGATCGGACCATCGCGAGCGTCGTGCCGTTCGCGATCGCGCTGCCGACCCTCGCGGTCGCGTCGTTCGCCGTCGTTGGGCGCGCGGATCTATTGGTTCCGGTGGCGTACCTCATCGGCGCGCCGCTCGTCGTCGCGATCCATCTCGCCGACGCGCTTCCGGACATTGCGACGGACCGGTCCGCGGGCGCCTCCGGGCTCGCGGCATGGCTCGGCACCGAGCGAGCACGCGCCACCTGCTGGGCCGCGTTCGCGCTCGCGGCGATCGTGGTCGTGCTCGTCCGCCCGCGCGGTGGCGCACCGGGTGCGTTCTTCCTTGCGGGGTTGGCGCTGTTCGCCGTCGCGGTGACCGTCTCAGGTCGCCCGCACGCGCACCGGGTGCTCGTGTCGCTCGCCTCAGTCGCGCTCGCGGCCGACTGGCTCGGTGACCTCGCGGCGGGCTAGTCGAGGAGCGCGACGAAGCTCGCCGCCTGCGCCGCAGCACCCAGCTTGGGCAGGCCGAAGAGCTCCTGGATCGTCGCGAGGACCGCGTAGGCGTCGGTGCTGGTCCCGACGGTCCCGGCGCTGCCCCGGGATGTGAGCACCACCATCGGCGTCTCGTCCGGCTGCCGGCCCGTGCCCTCGTCCCATACGAGCATCAGCACGCCGTTCCGTTGCCACGACGGGCTCGCGGTGATCTGCGGCACGACCGTTTGCAGCCAGGCGTCGGCCGTCTTGGGGCTGCAGTCATGTCCGTCATGGCACAGGTCCGGGGTGATCCAGGTGAACCCCGGCAATCCGCCGGCGAGATCCGCGGCGAAATGCGTGAAGGAGACGACGTTCGCGGGACACGCACCTCCGTAATACGCGAACGGGTTGTGCTTCACCGCGTACGGCGAGGGGCTGTTCAGGCATCCGGAGGTCATCCCCTCCATGTACGCCCGCCACGGGATGGTGGCCGAGGTGAGCTGTGCACCAAGGTCCCGACCCGACGGAAGCGCGTAGTACCCGTCATCGCGGAT
>JALZAB010000137.1 GCA_030948585.1 Chloroflexota bacterium | reverse complement strand
CGACCAGATCTACAACGCGGTCTTCATCGGCAGCATCTATGCGCTCTTCGCCCTCGGGTTCACCCTCGTGTTCAGCGTCCTCGACATCCTGAACCTGGCGCATCCGGCGCTGTTCACGCTCGGTGCGTTCACCGCGCTCTTCGCCATGCAGCAGGGCGTGCCCGCGGTTCTGGGCGTCGTCGTGGCGTTCGTCGTGTGCGGCATTGCCGGCGTGCTGCTCGACCGGATCGCGTTCGCCCCGCTGCGCACGCGTAACGCGCCGCCGCTCTCGGCAATGATCTCGAGCATCGGCGTCTCGCTCATCGTGATCCGGCTCATCCAGCTGAAGTACGGTCCCGATCTCCAGGCGTATCCCGCCGGCATGCTGCCGGCCGCGGTATTCCCGCTCGGCGGGCTGCAGGTGGACACGCTGCGCGCCGTGATCATCGGCCTGGCAGTCGTCCTCATGCTGGCGCTCACCTACGTGGTGCGCAAAACCCGACTCGGCCGCGAGCTCCGGGCCCTCGCGGAGAATCCCCGTGCGGCCCGGATCCTCGGCATCGACGTGGAGCGAGCGATCGCGGCGACCTTCTTCCTTTCGGCCGGCCTCGGCGGCGTGGCCGGGGTGCTGTACGGCTTCGCGACGAACTCACCGTTCTCGCAGATGGGGCTCGCGTTCGAGCTCAAGGCCTTCGCGGTGATGATCGTGGGCGGGATGGGGAGCATCCCAGGTGCGGTGCTCGGCGCGTATCTGCTGAGCTTCGGCGAGATCGCGAGCCTCGCCTTCCTGCCGAGCGAGCTCCGCGACGCGTTCGCCTTCGGCCTCCTGTTCGTCGTCCTGCTCATCCGGCCGACGGGCATCTTGGGCCAGCGTGCGGTGGACCGCGTCTAGATGGACGACCTGCAGCAATTCTTCGCCGCGTATCAGACGACGATCGGCTTCGTGGGCCTGAACGCGATGCTCGCCCTCTCCGTGTGGCTCACCCTGTACACCGGCCAGCTCACGCTCGGGAATGCGGCGTTCGCCGGGATCGCGGCGTACAGCTCGGCGCTCCTCACGATGAAGGCGGGGTTCCCGTTCCCCCTGGCTCTCGCGTCCGGCGCGCTGTTCGCCACGCTCGTTGCCGTGCCGCTCGGCGCGACCGTCTTGCGCCTCCGCGGGGTCTATCTCGCGATCGCGACGCTCGCGTTCGGCGAGGTCACCAGGGTCGCGATCCTCGCGATCCCGATCACCGGCCGCGGCCAGGGGCTCGTCGGGATCCCGCCCAAGACCGAGGTCTGGCACATCTTCGCTTCGCTCGCCGTCGTGGCCATCGGGTGCGAGCGGCTCCGCCGCTCGAACGTCGGCCGCGCGGCCGCCGCGATCCGGGAAGACGAGATCGCGGCCGCGAGCCAGGGCATCCCGGTCCGGTGGTTCAAGCTCGCCGCGTTCGTCCTTGGTGCGCTCATCGCCGGCTGGGCCGGTGGTCTGGCGGCCCACTTCGACTTCGCCATCCAGCCCGATGAGTTCGGCTTCGCGCGCGCGGTGCAGATCCTCGTGTTCGCCGTCGTCGGCGGTATCCCGAACGTGTTGGGACCCATCCTCGGGGCGCTCCTGTTCACTGCGCTACCGGCGGTGCTGCAGCCGTTGCAGGAGTATCGGGACATCTTCCAGGGCGCGATCCTCGTGCTCGTCATCGTGTTCGTGCCCCGTGGGCTCGCGACCCTGCTCGAGCTCCGGCGAACGATCCGCCTTCGCCGCGTTGGAGCTCAGGATGTTGCTTGAGACGACCGGGCTCACGAAACGCTTCGGCGGCGTGGTGGCGGTGAACGCGATCGACCTCGCGGTGCCCGAAGGGCACGTGTTCGGCATCATCGGCCCGAACGGCGCGGGAAAGACGACCCTCATCAATCTCATCTCCGGTCACTTCCGTGCGGACGGCGGCGCGATCCGGTTCGACGGCGCAGACGTGACGCGGCTCCGTCCGGATCAGCTCGCGCGGCGTGGCATCGCGCGCACCTTCCAGTCGATCCGGCTGTTCAAAGGACTGAGCGTGCTCGACAACGTACTGGTCGGTGGCTTCTCTCGGGGGAGCCCGATCGCACCGGCGCGGGCGCTGCTCGAGCGATTCGGCCTCGCCTCGCGTGCGGAGGCCCTGGCGACGGAGCTCGCGTACGGGGACCAGCGGCGCCTCGAGATCGCGCGCGCCCTCGCCTCGGACCCCCGCCTCCTCATCCTCGACGAGCCCGCCGCGGGCCTGAACCCGACCGAGTCTGCCGGGCTGCGCGAGACCCTCAGGGCCCTCGCCGCGGATGGCATCACGATCATCCTGATCGAGCACGACGTGCGGCTGGTCATGGGCGCGTGCGAGCGGGTCGCGGTCCTCAACTTCGGACGGAAGCTGGCCGAGGGCACGCCGGCAGAGGTGCAGGGCGATCCGGCGGTGCGCGAGGCGTACCTCGGGGCGGACGATGCCTGAGCCGAGCCTCGCAGTCCGCGATCTCGTGGTGCGCTACGGCTCGATCGAGGCCGTGCACGGGATCAGCTTCGACGTGGGCGAGGGCGAGGTCGTCGCGCTCATCGGCGCGAACGGCGCCGGGAAGACCAGCACGCTCGCGGCCATCTGCGGTCTCGTCCGTCCCGCGCGCGGCACCATCCGCGTCGGCGGGCGTGATCTCGCGGGGGCCCCGGCCCACGTCATCGTGCGAGCCGGCTTGATCCAGGTACCCGAAGGCCGCGAAGTCCTCGCCCGCATGTCGGTGCACGAGAACCTGCTGCTCTCGGGCACCGCCGACCCCATGCCGATGTACGAGCGGTTCCCGATCCTTGCCGAACGCCGCGCGCTGCCGGCGGGCAACCTGTCGGGCGGCGAACAGCAGCTCTTGGCGATCGCGCGCGCGCTGCTGGCAAACCCGCGGGTGCTGCTGTTGGACGAGCCGTCGCTCGGCCTCGCCCCCAAGATGGTCGCGACGGTCTTCGACGTCCTCGCGGAGCTGAAGGCCGCCGGCACCACCATGCTGGTCGTCGAGCAGAACGTCCTCCGCGCGCTGCGCCTGGCTGACCGCGCGTACGTGCTCGACCTGGGCCGGATCAGCCTCACCGGCACCGGCGCGGCGGTCCTGCGGGACCCCGGCGTCGCCCGCGCGTACCTCGGTGCGTGAGGCATGCGGATGGCTGACCGGGTCTCATCCGTTTGGCGGAGACGCGCCGCGGTATCAGCTTGTTGACGCCATGTGCCACCCGCTCGATGCCCCCAGCACACGTGCCCCCGATAACGTGACGCCGTGTCCCGACCGCTGGTCCGGCCGTTCGGCCGTCGATACGGTGCTGACCCGGTGACGAGATCGAGGTCGCGGGTCCTCATCTCCACGACGCTGGCGTTCGTCCTCGCGACGACGGGCGTGATCGCGATCTTCTTCGCCACACCGGCGCAGGCGCACTCGAGCACGGTGACCGTGCTCGACGGTACCGTGCTCGTCCGCCATTCTGGCTCGTCGTTCGCGCCCATCCCGGATGGCGAGGTCGTGGGTGGCGGAGACACCGTGCGCACATCCGCAGGGAGCCACGGGGTCCTGACCTTCTTCGACGGCACGACCGTCGAGCTCGAGCCCGACACCGAGATCACCATCGACACCCTGCAGGCGAGCGCGTCGGGTGACAAGATCGTACAGATCACGCAGGTCCTCGGGCGCACGTGGAACGTCGTCACGCATCTCGTGAGTCCGAGCTCGCGCTACGAGATCAGGACCACGGCGGCCACGGCCGCGGTACGCGGCACCGCCTTCCAGGTGGCCGTGTCCCCGGATGGCACCACCACCACGCAGACCACCGAGGGTGACGTCGCGACCACCGCACAGAGCGCCGAGGTCCACGTGCTGCGGGGTCAGATCAGCGTCGTCGCACCGGGGTCACCGCCGGAGGCGCCCCAGCCCGCGCCCGAGCCGCGCGCGACCATACGGATCACGGTCGACAGCACCCAGAACGCCATCGTCACCGATGCCAATGGCCGCGCCGTTGGCCTGCTGAACGGCCTGCCGATCCGCTACGTGCCCGGCTCGACGGTCGAGGTCGTGGGCGGCAAGCTCGTGCTGACGATCCCCAACGTGCAGCTCGGCGTGCTGAGCACGTTCATCCGGCCGGACCCCGCGCCGTTCGGCGGGTCCACTCCAGCGAGCGTGACCGTGCAGACGGAGGTCGTCGTGAAGGACCTCGGGGTCGTGGCCAACAGCCTCACCACCCGGCCCGTCGAGAACGGCACCGCGAAGGGCGCTGTCGTCGTGACGCCGAGCGGCCTCCTCCTCATCCCGGACGGCGACGCGCGAAACGCGCCGGGGCCGCACATCGGCAAGCCACCGGCCGGGCCGACCGGCATCCTTCCGTTCTTCACCGCGCCAACGAGCGCGCCGCTCGTGACGCCGGCGCCGACCGGCGGATCGGGAGCGTCGACGCCCGGCGCGCTCGACGTGACGACGGCCGCGTTCGTGCCGTATGGATCCACCGGCGCCGGGACCGCACCGGCGAACTCGAGTGTGGTGCCGGTCACGGCGATCCAGCCGATCTTCACCGTCGCCGGCCCCACGCCGACGCCGACCCCGGCGCCGCTCCTGCGGCCGCTCGATCCGGTGTTCACCATCGCGACACCGACGCCGACCCCAACGCCCGCGCTGATCCTTCGGACGGTCGATCCGATCGTCACGATCGCGACGGCGAGGCCCACGCCGACCCCGGCGCCGCTCCTCCGAACGCTCGATCCGGTCTTCATCATCGCGACGCCGACACCGACGCCGCTGATCCTGCGGACGCTCGCACCGCCGATCTTCATCATCGCGACCCCGAGCCCGACCCCAACGCCGAGCCCGGCGCTGATCCTCCGAACCCTCGACCCCGTCCTGATCATCGTGGCGCCGACGCCCACCCCGACCCCCGCCCCGGTGCTCAGGGTGATCGATCCGATCTTCACCCTCGCGACGCCGACCCCGACGCCCGCACCGACGCGCGCCAACTTCTGCACGCTCCTCTGCAACTAGCCCCACACTGACGCGCATGGCGCGCGCGCTCGCGATCGTGAATCCGGCAGCCGGCGGCGGGACCGCGCGCGCGGACGTCGATGTGGTGCTCGAGCGCCTGCGCGAGCGCTTCGAGACCATCGACGTCGTCGAGACCGCCCTCGAGCATCCGAGCGCCGCCGACCTCGGCCGGCGCGCGGTGGACGAGGGATATGACGTGGCGATCGCCGCCGGCGGCGACGGGACCGTGAGTGCGGTCGCCAGCGCGCTCGTCGGAAGCAACGTCACGCTTGGCATCCTGCCGTTTGGCACGTTCATGAACATCGCGCGGGCGCTCGGGATCCCGAGGGACGACGCGCCCGGAGCGGCACTGGTCATCGCGGCGTCGACGATGCGGAGGATCGACGTCGGCGAGGTGGGGGGCCAGGTCTTCTTCGAGGCCGCCGGCGTCGGTCTCGACGCCGATGCATTCAAGGCGACCCGGTCCGTCCAGCGCGGTGAGCATGGTCGCGCGCTCGCCACGCTCGGTGCGCTGGCGCGGCGGAGCGGTGTACGCGTGCGCATCGACGTGGATGGACGGGTCCGGACCCATCGGATCCTGCAGGCGGTCGTCAGCAATGGACCCTGGTACGGCTGGGGATTCGAGGTCTCGCCGAACGCGCAGGTGGACGACGGCCGCCTCGATCTGGTGATCTTCGGCGAGAGCAAGCTGCGCGTGCTGCGCGAGATCGTCGCCGCGGCGGTGGACCGGGACCGTCCGGCGAAGGGCCGCCGCTACCGGGGCCGGCGCATCACGCTGTCGGCGACGCGCGAGCTCACGGTCCACGCCGACGGGGTGGTGGTCGGGAACCTTCCTCAGACCTTCACCGTCCGGCCGAAGGCGCTCCAGGTGTTCGCACCGCCCGCGAGCTGACCTGTAAAGGACCTGTAAGAGGACGCTCCGGGGCGCAACTCGCGCCCGGTCCATGCGATAGCCCAAGTAGAAGCCCGCACCGCGCGGGACTTTTGGACAGCTTGGAGAACATGGACATGAACGCAGCTTCGATCATTCGTCGCAAGTCGGTGGCGATCGCCAGCGTGAGCTTGCTGAGCGTCGGCCTGCTCGGAGGGGTCGCCTTCGCGGCCATCCCGACGCCGACCGATACCGTCGCGATGCGCACGCCGACCTCGATCACCGCGAACTCGACCGAGGCGGCCGCCGAGAAGGCACGGGCCAAGCTGAAGGCGGTCCTCGACGCGCTCGTCGCGAAGAACGTCATCACCCAGGCGCAGGAGGACGCGATCATCGGTGCGCTGACGACCGCGGCAGACCACCCGAAGCTCCGCGAGTTCGTCGGTGACGTCGCCAAAGAGAGCGTCAGCTACCTCGGCCTCCCGGCCGAGCAGGTCAAGCAGCAGCTGAAGTCCGGCAAGTCTCTCGGCGAGATCGCCGATGGCACCGCCGGTAAGTCGCGCACCGGCCTGCTGGGCGACCTCGACGCGAAGGCCGCACAGAAGATCCAGGCAGCGGTTGCCGCCGGGAAGCTGACCCAGGCACAGGCCGACCAGCTCACGCCGAAGGTCGACGACGCGATCGTCAAGGTCGTCGACCACAAGGGGTCGCCGAAGCCGACCGCGACCAACTAGCCGATCCACCCCTCCTCCATCCCGCGACAGGCGGGCTCGAGGACCGTGGTGGCGGCGCGGTACGTGCCGAGCACCTGGACCCAGGCGCAGCACGTCTTCATGAGGGCGATCGCTTCGGTCGCAGGGGTTCGGACGGGGTCACCCTCGAAGTCCAGGTAGAAGACGTAGTCCCACGGCGCGGCGCGACTGGGCCGCGACTCGATCTTCGTGAGCTGGAGCGCCGCCGTCGCGAATGGCTGCAGGGAGCGCGTCAGCGCGCCAGGGGTGTTCGCCGTCGCGTAGGCGAGGCTCGTCTTCCGCGGCCCCCCGCGGAGCGCCTCCGGCACGCGACCGCCGGGATAGTCGTCGCCGCGCCGCGCGAGCGCGAAGAAGCGCGTGAAGTTATCGGTGGTCGTCTCGATCCCGTGGGCCAGGACCGCGAGGCCGTACTGCCGCGCGGCGCGCGTGCTCGCGACAGCCGCGACGGTCAGGTCGTCGCCGGCGGCGACCTCGGCAGCCGCCCCGGCGGTGTCGTACGCCACGACCGGCTCGATGCGCCGAGCCCGGAGGTAATCGTCGACCTGCGCGAGCGCCTGCGGATGCGACCGGGCGGTCGTGATCCCATCGAGCGTCGCGCCCTCGCGCGCGAGGAGGCAATGGCGCACGCGCACGATCGCCTCGGCGATGATCTGGAGACCGGTATGACCGCGGAGCAGGTCGTACACGTCGACGACCGAGCCGACGTGCGTGTTCTCGACGGGGACCACTGCCGCGCCGACCGAGCTCGACTCCAGCGCGGTGAACACCTCGCCGAACGTGCGCGATGGGACGGGTGTGTCGTCAGGGAATAACGCGACCGTCGCGGCCTCCGAGTACGCCCCCGCAAGACCCTGGTAACCCACCTTCATCGCGGGTAGACGGCCGTCCGCCACTCCGGGTGCGCGCGATCGTCGCCCCGCGCGATCGCGAAGTATCGCTCGGCGATGGCGGTCGCGATGGGTCCGATGGCCCCGCCACCGACGGGCCGGCCGTCGACCTTCACGCAGGGCGCGACCTGCGCGCCCGTCCCGCAGAAGAACAGCTCGTCCGCGATGAACAGCTCGGTGCGATCGATGGACCGCTCCACGAACGGGTGACCGAGCTCGCCCGCGAGGACCCGGATCGTCTCGCGGGTGATGCCCTCGAGGATGTCGTCGGTGACGGGGGGTGTGATGAGGGTGCCGTCACGCACCATGAACAGGTTCGAGCCGCCGCCTTCCGACACGTGGCCCCCGGACGTGAGGAAGATCGCCTCCTCGGCGCCGTGCTCGCCGGCCTCGTCGGTCGCGAGCGCGGTGTTGATGTACGCGCCGCTGACCTTGGCGCGCGCCGGGATGGCCTCGTCAGAGATGCGCCGCCAGCTCGTCGTGTGCGCGGCGAGCCCTCCGGTGGACAGATAGCCGCCCATCGCGAACGCGTAGATGCCGAACCCGTCGCGCAGGCCGTGCAGCGCGACCTTGACGACCCGCGCGGCCTTGTACGCGAGCGGGCGGATGTACACGTCACTGGTGAACGCGTTCCGACGCAGGAGCTCGAGCACGATGTCGCTGAGCTCGTCCGGTTCGCCGGGCAGCCCGATCCGGACGATGCGGCACGATCGATCCATGCGTAGGAAGTGCTCGCGCAGCCGGAACACGTAGAGCTGCTTCTCGCCGGCATTCCAGTACGCGCGGATCCCCTCGAAGACACCGGTGCCGTACTGGAGGGCGTGCGTCGCGATGCTCACCTTCGCGTCGGCGAACGGAACGAATGCCCCGTCGAGGTACGCGCTGCCCGTCTCGGGGATCTCGTTCGCCGGTCCAGGTGCTGCGCTCATAGCCGCCCCACCGCCTCTTCCCGATCCCAGAATCGTCGCGCGAGCTCGAGCGCCACGAGGTCCGAGATCAGTACCGCGATCACGACCCCGATGACGAGCTCTGCCGGGATGTTCTGCAGCAGGCTGCCGATGGCGCTCAGCGCGACGACCATCCCGCCCAGCACGAATCCGGCGATCTGCTGCGCGGTCCGCTGACTGCCAACGCGCGCCGACACGACCATGACCCAGCCGCCGATCGTGAGGATGAAAAACACGGCCAGCGCGAACAACCCGTACAGGGTCGTTGGTGTGAGCAACCGCGCCACGCGCTCCTGCCCGAACTCGAACGTCGCCGCGATGTCGTACGCGATCAGCGAGACGATCGAGAGGCCCGCGGCCGGCAGGAGCACCGCGATGAGCTTGCCCGCGACGATGTCGATGTCGCGGATCGGCGCTGCCAACAGCGGCACGAGCGTCTGGGCCTCCTTCTCTGCCGCGAACGAGCCGGCGGCGGCATTGATGGCGGTAGCGGTCGGCAGAAGCGCCGCCTGGAGCGCGAAGATCAGGACGATGGGATCGGGACTGCGCCCTCCGGTCCCGCGATTCAGCTGAACGAGCACGATCGGAAGGACGATGAAGAACGCAGCGCGGAGCAGCGCCCCGCGGTCGCTGTACTGCTCGATGATCTCGCGACGGGCGAGGAGCAACGCCTTTCTCACTGCCGGCTCTCCTTGATGATCGCGAGATAGGCGTCCTCGAGCGAGCGCGTCTCTGCGTTCAGGCTGATCACCCGAGTCCCCGCGTCCAACAGAGCCCGGAGCGCGCGGGTGTTGTCCTCCGCGGGATCGTCGGTCGTCCAGTGGATCTCGATCCGGCCGTTCGCCGGGGTCACGCTGTCGACCGTCACGCCGACGGCCCGCAGCGCCGCGCGCACGGCGGCCTCATCGGCGATGATCTCGGCGCGGAACGACGGTCGGCCGGACGACCGGAGCTCCTCCGTGGCCCCCTCGCGAACGATGCCGCCGCGGTCGACGATGACGACGCGGTCGGAGATGCGCTGCGCCTCGTCGAGGTCGTGGGTGCATAGCAGGATGGCTCGGTGCTGCGCGCGGAGCGACACGATCAGCTCGCGCAGCGTCTGGGTCATCTCGGGATCGAGGGCGGTCGCCGGCTCGTCGAGGAGTAGGACCGGCGGCTCGTGCACCAAGGCACGCGCGATGGCCGCCTTCTGCTTCATGCCGCGCGAGAATGCCGCGAGCTTGCGGTCGAGGACCTCGGTCAGCCCGAGCAGCTCGACGAGCTGCGCCACGCGGACGGCCGGCGAGGCTATGTCGTACAGGCGGGCGAAGTACGTCAGGTAGGCGCGCAACGACATCCGCTCGTACAGCGCCGGGGAATCGGTCACCAGGCCACAGCGCGCCCGCACCCGGTCGGCATCGGCGCGGACCGAGAACCCGTCGACGATGGCGTCGCCCTCGGTCGGGGCGAGGATGCCGGCGATGATCCGGCTTGCGGTGGTCTTGCCCGCGCCGTTCGGTCCGAGCAGGGCGACGATCTCGCCACTGCGAACCACGAACGAGACATGGGAGAGCGCGGTGAACGAACCGAAGCGACGGGTCACGTCGCGGACCTCGATCACGGTGACATCGAGGATATGGGGTAGCCTTCGCCCGTGGATGTCGTGCTGTCGCTGCACGGCCGCGTCGCGACCGCCATCGTGTTGTACCTGTCGCTCGTCGGGCTCTGGGGCCTTGTCCTCGGGATCCGCGGGTCCGGGCCGACGCCGAACTTCGTCGGTGCGCTCGTGATCTTCGAGATCGCCGCCGTCGTCCAGGGTCTCCTCGGCCTCACGCTGCTCTTCACCCGGCCCCCATCGCAATCGCTGCACGTCCTGTACGGCTTCGCGCTCTCGCTGGCGGTTCCGCTCGCCGCGACGATCGTGCGCAAGCGGGAGCGCCGCACGGCGTCGTTGACCTTCGGGCTGGTCGCGCTCTTCGCCGCGGGCCTCGCGATCCGCGGGATCACGACCGCATGAATTTCGTGGACGACCGCCCGGAGACGTCGGTCGCGGCGCTGCAAGCCTTGAACGACGACTTCCTCTATTTCAACGTCGCGGGCTCGGGGCCCACGTTCCCGATCGCGCAGCGCGCCGCCGAGGCGTACCGCACCTGGATGAACGGCGTGGGGATGTTCTCGCACGTCGGATATGACTCGTACAACGCGGAACTCTCGGCGACCCGGGCCGCGCTCGCGGCGTTCGTCGGCGACACGGACGGCGCGTCGCGGATCGCGCTCACGCAGTCGGCGACCGACGGCCTCAACACGCTCATCGCGTCGATGCCGCTCGCGCCGAACGCGCTCATCGTCACGACGGCGGAGGAGCATCCGGCTGCACTCCTTCCGGTCTACCGGCGGCAGGACCGGGGCGACCGGGTACGGGTCGTCGCGCTGCACGAGGACGAGCGGTTCCTCGCCGACGTGGGGCAGGCATTCGCGGATGGTGCGCGGGCGATCGTGCTGTCGCTCGTGTCATGCCGCACCGGCCGGCGTCTGCCCGTCGAGGCGGCGTGCCGCCTGGCGCGCGCCGCCGGCGCCATCAGCATCGTCGATGGCGCCCAGGCGTTGGGCCAGATCCCGGTCGATGTGCGCCGCCTCGGCGCCGATGCGGTGGTCTTCCTGGGGCACAAGTGGCTCCACGGACCCTTGGCCACCGGCGCGACGTGGGTGGCCGACCCCGGACAGTGGACGCCGAGCCGCGTTGGCTGGCGCTCACGCGCGGACCACGATCTCGAAGGGCACATGAAGCTGAACGATGACGCCACGCGGTTCGAGATCGGCACCGTGGATGTGGCGGCGTTCGTGGGCCTGCGGCAGACGCTGGCCGTACACCACGCCCTTGGCGCTAGGGTCGGGGACCGGGTCAAGGAGCTCCGCGGACAGGTGCTTGGGCTTGTGAACGAGCTTCCGTTCGATCTGCTTGGCCGGGCGGACGATCCGACCGGCATCGTCGTGGTGCAGCCCCGGGCGGGTGGCGCCCAGGAGATCGTCCAGCGCGCCTGGAATGAGGACCGCATCGTGATCAAGCACGTCGGCGACCAGTCGATGGATGCGATCCGCATCTCGTTCTGGGCCCTGCACCGCAACGCGGACGTCGATCGGCTCGGCGTGGCCCTGGCGAAGCAGCTCTCGGTCCGGGTGTGACCGACCCGCTCCTCGCGAAGCAGGTCGCGATCGTGACCGGCGGCGGCCGGGGGTTCGGTCGGGCGATCGCGGAGACGCTCGCCAGCCTGGGTGCGAATGTCGTGATCGCGTCACGCAACGCGCCCGAGCTCGACGTGGTCGCGAACACGATCAAGAAGCAGGGGGGCAAGGCCCTCGCGCAAACGGCTGACGTCGCGGACGACCGGCAGGTGCAGGAGCTGGTCCTCGCGGCCGAGCGATGGGTCGGCCCGCCGACGATCCTCGTGAACAACGCTGGGGTGCTCGATCCGATCGGGCCGCTCGCGGAGACGAGCGCCGCGTCGTGGCTGCGGAACATCGCGATCAACGTCGGCGGCACCTACCTCGTGACGCGAGCGGTCCTTCCGGGCATGCTCGACCGCGATTACGGCCGGATCGTGAACATCTCGAGCGGCGCGGCGGACCGCGCGAGCGCCGGATGGAGCGCGTACTGCGCGGCGAAGGCTGCCGTGGTCCAGCTGACGCGCGTGCTCGCGCTCGAGATGGACGGCAGCGGCGTCTCCGTATCCGCGTTCCACCCTGGCTTCATGGACACGCCGATGCAGGAGCGCATCCGCCAGGCGTCGACGGCCGACTTTCCGCGGGTCGAGGAGTACCGCGAGGCGGACCGCCAGGGCCTGACGAAGGATCCGCACGATCCGGCGCGCGTCGTCGCGTATCTCTGTCTACCGGCGACCGCTCGCAACGGCGCCATTCTGGAGATCGACGACACCGAAGTCGTGAGCGCCGCGGAGGCCGCGCTCCGTCGGGCCGGCTAGCCTCGTCCCACGGGCGCATACGCCCGCCGCTTGGCGATCGCCGCGGTCAGCAGCTTCGTGACCCGCTCTGGATCGGTCGCCCCGCGCCGTTCGAGCTCGGCTGCGGGACGTCCGATGAGGCCACACGTCGCGCAGTCGCCATTGCCGTCGAGCCGGGCGTGGCAATGCGCGCAGTGCACCTCGAAGGCCCCGTGCGGCCGGAACAGGTCCAGACCCTTCGCTTCGGTGACGAGCGCTCCGATGTCGGCCATGGCTAGCCCGCCGAGAGCACGACGGACTTCTTCTCGAGGTACCCATCGAGCGCCTCGAGGCCGTGCTCCTTGCCGAACCCGGACTGCTTGGATCCGCCGAAGGGCAGCTGGTCGTAGGCGACCTGGATGTCGTTGACCCACGTGTAACCGGCCTGCAGAAGCTCGATGGCCTTGCGGGCCTTCGCCAGATCCTTGGTCCAGATCGATGAACCGAGTCCATACACGCTGGAGTTGGACTTCGCGATCGCCTCGTCCAGGTCGTTGACGATCACGATCGGCAGTGCGGGCCCGAACACCTCTTCGGTGAGCATGCGCGAGTCGTCGGCGACATCGGTGAGGACGGTGGCCTCCATGAACCAGCCCTTCGAGTACTCATCCCCCTGGGGCCGCGTCCCACCGGCAAGGACCCTCGCGCCCTTGGTGACGGCGTCGGCCACCTGGGCTTCGACCTCAGCACGCTGGTGCTCGGTGTGCAGCGGTCCCATCTTCACGCCGTCCGCGAGCCCGTCGCCGACCCTCCATTCCTTCTTCGCCCGCTCGGCGAGCTTGGACATGAACTCCTCGGCGACCGACGCGAAGACATAGACCCGTTTGACCGCGAGGCAGGCTTGCCCGGCATTGAAGAAGCGGCCGATGGCAGTCGCCGCGGACGCGCGCCGGATGTCGGCGTCGTCGCAGACGATCATCGGGTCGCTGCCGCCGAGCTCGAGCGTGACCCGCGTCACGTTCTCGGCCGCGAGCTTCATGATCCGTTTGCCGGTCTCGGTCTGACCGGTGAAGGCCACCTTGTTCACCTTCTTGTGCGACACGAGGGCGTCGCCGATCTCGCCCCCCGACCCGTGCACGATGTTCAGCACGCCCGGCGGCAGCCCGGCCGAGTTGATGATCTCGACGGCCTTCTGCGTGGCGAGCGGCGTCGTCGACGCCGGCTTCAGCACGACAGTGCAGCCGGTCGCGAGCGCGGGACAGATCTTGTTCGCCATGAGCGTCAGTGGGAAGTTCCAGGGCGTAATGGCCGCGACCACGCCGATCGGCCGGCGGATCGTGAGCCCGAACTTCGCGGGGTCGTCCAGGGGGACGTAGTCGCCCCGGATCTTGTCGGCGAGCCCGGCGTAGTACTCGAGGTTCTCCTGGACCCGCGACGCCTCGAGGATGGCATGGGCCAGGGGCTTGCCCTGCTCCTGCGACAGCAGCTTCGCGAGCTCGGGCACCGCGGCCTTCATCTTCTCCGCGGCGGCATGCAGGATCGCCGCACGCTTGGTCGGCGGCAATGCGGCCCACGCCGGGAAGGCCTTGGCCGCGGCCTCGACCGCGGCATCGACATCGGCGACCGATCCGCGGGGGATCGAGTCGACGACCGCGCCCGTCGAGGGGTTCTTCACTTCCATGGTCCTGCCCGCCTGGGCGTCGACGAGCTCACCGTTGATGAACATCCGTGCCATGGGAAACACCTCTCAGCTGGAGCAAGCGCATCGCGCGGCTCCGGTGATTAGATTGTGCCGGAAATCCGATCGCGTGCCCGAGGAGGTCAGATGTCCGTCGTCCGGCTCGAGAAGCGCGAGGCCGTGGGCCACATCGTGCTGGACCGGCCGCCCGCCAACTCATACGACAAGGCCTTCCTTGACGAGCTGTCGCTCGCGATCGACCAAGCGCGCTTCGACGCCGAGGTCAAGGCGATCGTGGTGCGCAGCGCGTCGGAAAAGTTCTTCTCGGCAGGCGCCGACGTCAAGATGTTCGCCTCGACCGACAGCGAATATCAGTTCGCGTTCGTCATCCACGCGAACGAGATCATGGGCAAGTTCGAGCGCACGCCGAAGATCGTGGTCTGCGCGATCAATGGGCACTGTCTTGGCGGCGGGCTCGAGATCGCGATGTGCGCGGACATCCGCATCGCCGCCGACGGCACGTACAACATCGGCCTGCCCGAGGTCACGCTCGGCGTCCTCCCGGGGACCGGCGGCACGCAGCGCCTGCCTCGGCTCATCGGGCGGCAGAAGGCCCTCGAGCTGATGATCCGAGGCAGCACCGTGCAGCCCGCCGAGGCGAAGACGCTCGGCATCGTCGATGAGGTGGTTCCGGCCGACACCCTGCAGGCGCGGGCCCACGAGATGGCGTCATCCTTCTCGACCGGGCCGACCCTCGCGATCGGGCAGATCAAGCTCGCGACCGTGCTCGGTGGCGGGATGCCGTTCCAGAACGGCATGCTGTTCGAGCACGCCGCGGTCGGGCGCCTCTTCGCGTCCGAAGACGCCCGCGAAGGCGTGACCGCGTTCACCGAGAAGCGCAAGCCGAACTACAAGGGGAAATGAGCGACGAGCGGCTTTGCCGCGAGGAGCGAATCGACTATCTGAGCACGGGCCGTAGGCCCGAGCCTGAACAGGGCGAGTGACGCTCGTCTCCCGCATGGAGACGATCGCGGACTCGCCGCTCCTGCCGGGCAGGAGCCCGATCACGCTCCACTACCGCGACGGCGGGGTCGGCGAGCCGCTCGTCATCCTGCACGGCGGCTGGGGCTACGGGTATTACCCGTTCGATGACGCGGTCGCGTCGCTCCAGCGGCGCTTCGTCATCCCCGATCGCACGGGCTACGGCCGCTCGCCCCGGATCGCAGCGTTGCCGCAACGGTTCCATGTCGCCGCGGCGATCGAGACCGAGCGGCTCCTTGACGCCCTCGGGGTCGAGCGCGCGGCGCTGTGGGGTCACAGCGACGGCGCAGTGATCGCCACGCTCCTCGCGCTCCGGCAGCCGGACCGATACAGCGGCCTCGTGGTCGAGGCCATCCACCTGGACCGGGCCAAGCCGCGATCACGCGACTTTTTCCTGCAGATGGCTGATCACCCCGACGCGTTCGGGGAGCGCGTGACCCGCAAGCTCGCCGCGGAGCACGGCGAGGACTACTGGCGGACGATCATCGCCGCGGACGGCCGCGCGTGGCTCGACATCGCCGCGACGCCCGAGGACGATCTGTACGACCGGCGGCTGCGCGAGCTCCGTGTACCGATGCTGG
The DNA here is from genome assembly GCA_030948585.1 of Chloroflexota bacterium. GTDB lineage: Bacteria > Chloroflexota > Limnocylindria > P2-11E > P2-11E > UBA4735. Next base: position 20,343 of record JALZAB010000137.1, on the reverse strand, counting down.
TGATCCACGGCGCGGATGATCCACGCACCGAGCCAGGCGAGCTCGATCGCATCCGCGAAGAGGTTCCGGCGGCGCGGATCGAGATGCTCGCGGGTGGCGGCCACAGCCCGCACAACGCGAAGGCCACGGCAGCGCGAGCGACGGCCCTCGTGGCCGAATTCCTAGCGGCTACTGGTCGAGCGGGTTGACGATCCGGCCGTTCAGCTTGACTTCCCAGTGCACGTGCGGGCCGGTGGTGAGGCCGGTCATGCCGATGAGCGCGACCGGCTGACCGCGCACGACGTGGTCGCCGATCGTCACGAGCGGCAACGAGGTGTGATAGTCACAGCTCTCGAGACCGGCCTGGTGCAGTACGCACACCCGGTAGCCGCCGACCGGGACCCAGCCGACGGCGTCGACGACGCCGTCGTCCGACGCGACGAGGATCGACCCGACGGGCGCCGCGACGTCGATCCCGGTGTGGCTGCCCTGCAGGAACTGGGTGAACGCGCCGGCGACGGGGCGGACGAAGCGGTTCGAGTCGCTCGTGATCTTCTGCGCGCGCGAGCGTGATGCCGTGTCGGAGCGCAGGTCCATGCCCTCTCCTGCGACCCCACACCGGAAGAGCTCGAGCTGGGTCGTGTACAGGCCAGTCCGGCTCACCCCGGCGAACCAGCGACTGTCCGGGCTGAAGACCCGCGACCCCAGGAGGTTCGGGATCGTGGCGATCTCGTCTTCGCCGCCTCCGACGATCGGGAAGCGGTCGAACGCGTTCCCGCCCGGGATGGTCGGCGCCATCGCCCCCACGTACAGTCGGCCATCCGCGGTCCAGCCGTGCACCGGCCCGCGGAAGGAGCCGAGGGCCATCGTCTCGGTCGTCCCGTCGGCGGCGCGGAGGAATACCTGCGTCGCGGAGCGGAGGAGCAGCGTGGCGCCGCGCGGCGACCACTCGATGAAGGTCGTGTTGCCATCGCCGACCGGGGCCATCGCGCCGGTGCCGGTCAGCCCGACGTAGCGGAGGCTGTTGCCGTCGTACTTGTACCGGGCGACGCTGAACTGGGTGCCGTCAGCGCTGAAGTACGCGTCGTCGTACGGGTACTGCGGCTCCAGGTCGGGCGCGACGCGCGACAGGATCCAGCTCGTGCCGGCGTCCCAGACCCGGATCTCGTCGCCGAGCCAGTAGAGCAGCCGATCGCCGTTCCAGCCGATGCCGGGCTGGGTCGAGTCGATCTTGGCGACGAGCTGGCCGCCCTGGGTAACGTGGACCATGCCGTCGGTGGACCAGAAGGCGAGGTACGCCCCGGTCGGTGACCAGGTCGGGCGATTGCCGCGTCCGATGTCGCGCAGGGCACCGGACTCGATGTCGAACAGGGCGACCCGCTGGTCCTCCTCGTAGCCGACGATGGACTGCGCGTTCGGGATGTTCACCGTGTGCACCAGCGCCAGGGTCTTGGAGTCAGGAGACCAGGTCGTGACCGTGACGTTCTGGATCGCCGGCCCGGTCGCCCGGTCGGTGCAGTTCAGCGGATCCGACAGGACGGTCGGTGCGCTCGGTCGGTCGTCTGGCAGAGAGAGAGGCGAGCTCACGGTCGGCTGGGCAGCAGGCGCACACGCGATCATCGCGACGGCGATGCTGCTGGTGAGAAGTGCGATGGACACGTTGAGGCCGCGAGCGAACCACCGGTGCACACATGGGGAACGCCCCGCGTCGCACTTCACTGCGGGCGTTACGGATCGTCGCGGTGTCAATGCACCCGAACGTCGCGATCGGTCATGAAGGGCCGCGTGTCTTGTGCGTCGAGCGAGCGAGCAAGTAGTCGCGCCGGGGGATGGATATCCTCGGCCCGGTGCGCGAGCCCGAGTACACCCTGTTCCACCGGATCGCCGAGTCGGCGTGCGCGCGGGTCCGAACGAGGATCGTGGAGCTTGGACTGAAGGCGCGTATCGACTTCCAGAACGCCGAGACTGACGGGGCCGCGGAGCTGGCGCGGCTGGGCGGCGGTCCGACCCCGGCGCTGTGGGACGGGCGCGTTCTGGTCGAGGGGGAAGCCGCGGTCGGGGCCGTGCTCGCGCGCATCGCGCCAGGTCGGCGGAACGGGGGGTCGGCCGCTCCATAATCCGCGGGTGGAGCCGGGGCGGCGGTACAACGCGGCCGAAACGTTCATCGACGCCCACCGCGGCGTCCGACCGGACCGCGTCGCCATTCGGTGCCAGGGGACGTCGGTCACCTACGGCGAGCTCGCCGCGAACGTCGATCGCGCCGGAAACGCGCTCCGGGATCTTGGCGTCCAGATGGAGCAGCGCGTCGTCATGCAGGTCCTCGATACGCCGGCATTCGTCTACGCGTTCTTCGGCGCGATCAAGATCGGCGCCATCCCGGTGCCCACGAACACGCTCCTCCCGTCACGCGACCTGCGATACATCCTCGAAGACACCCGCGCGGTGGCGGTCGTCGTGTCCGCGCCGCTGCTGCCCAAGGTCCTCGAGATCCGCCCGGAGCTGCCGCGCGTGCGCCACGTGCTCGTGACCGGAGCGGCGGCCCAGGACAGGGTGCTGTCGTTCGAGGAGGCCCTCGCTGCGGCCGGCCCCGAGCTCGACCCGGTGGACACCACCCCCGATGACCCGTGCTTCTGGCTGTACAGCTCAGGAACCACCGGGTTCCCGAAGGGCGCGGTCCATTTACAGCACGACATGCGCTATTCGTGCGAGACCTTCGGCGCCAACATCCTGAAGACCACCGAGAACGATCGGTACTTCACGGTGTCGCCGCTGTTCCATGCATACGGCCTCGGGAACGGCGTGTTCACGCCGTTCTTCGCCGGCGCGTCCGCCGTGTACAAACCGGAACGCGCGACGCCCGACCTCGTCTATGGGCTCATCACGAGCGAACGGCCGACCGTGTTGTTCAGCGCCCCGACGTTCTACGCGGCGCTTCTTGCGTATCCGCTTGAGGGCTTCCGCTACGACATGTCATCGCTGCGCTTCGCCTTCTCCGCCGGTGAAGCCCTTCCGAAACCGCTCTTCGACGCGTGGAAGGAACGATTCGGGATCGAGATCGTGGACGGGATCGGCTCGACGGAGATGATGCATGTCTTCATCTCGAACGAACCCGGGCGCGCCCGCGGCGGGACGAGCGGCAAAGTGGTTCCCGGCTACAAGGCGAAGATCGTCGACGACATCGGCAGGGAGCTGCCGGCCGGCGACTCCGGGCATCTCTGGGTCTCCGGTGATTCGTGCTGCGCGTACTACTGGAACCAGCACGAGAAATCGAAAGCGACGTTCCGGGGCGAGTGGACGGTCACCGGGGACAAGTACCACCTCGATGCGGACGGCTACTTCACGTACGAGGGCCGCAGTGACGACATGCTCAAGGTCTCCGGGCAGTGGGTCTCCCCGGCAGAGGTCGAGGCCGCCCTGATGGGGCACGCGTCCGTCCTCGAGGCCGCCGTGGTCGGGGCGAAGGACAAGGACCAGCTCGTGAAGCCGAAGGCCTACGTGGTGCTCAAGAACGGCGCGGCCAGCGATGCCCTCGCGGATGAGCTGAAGGCCTACGTGAAGGACCGGATCATGCCGCACAAGTATCCGCGCTGGGTCGTGTTCACACCGGAGCTGCCCAAGAACGCCGCGGGCAAGATCCAGCGCTACAAGTTGCGGGAGCTCGGCTAGATGGACGCGCTCGCGAGGGTCACCGCGTGGCGCAAGGAGGCGACCGACGACCCCGATGGATTCTGGGGCCGCGCAGCGGAAGAGCTCCGGTGGTCCAGGAAGTGGGATCGGGTCCTCGACTGGGAGCCGCCGACCTTCCGCTGGTATCACGGCGGGCGCTCGAACCTGGCCTACAACTGCGTGGACCATCACGTCGCGTCAGGGCGCGGCGCGGCGACCGCGCTCATTACCGAGAACGAGCGGGGCGAGACGCGCACATACACCTACGCCGAGCTCCTCGCCGAGACCAAGCGCGTCTCGGCCGGCCTGCGCGGCGTCGGCATCGAGAAGGGCGATCGCATCGCGATCTACATGCCCACGTCGGCCGAAGCCATCGCGCTCATGCTCGGGGCGCTCCGCATCGGCGCCGTGATCATCGTGATCTTCGCGGGCTTCGGCGCGGGTGCGCTCGGCGAGCGCGTCCGCGTCGCGGGCGCGAAAGCCGTCTTTGCGACGGACGTCACGTATCGCAAGGGCAAGGACGTCCCCCTCAAGGGCATCGTCGACGATGCGGTCGTGTCCGCGCCGACGGTGGAGCGTGTGGTCGTGCTGCGGCGGACGAAGACGGAGATCCCGTGGACCGACGGGCGGGACATGGAGTGGCGCGACTTCCTCGCCGGTGGCGCGGGCAAGGACGACGCGCCCGTGGAGCTCGAGGCGAACGAGCCCGCGTACATCCTGGCGACGAGCGGGACGACGGCCAAGCCGAAGCTCGCCGTGCACACGCACGGCGGCTATCAGGTCTACGTGTACAGCATGGCGAAGTGGATGTTCGGCCTCACCCCGAAGGACGTGTGGTGGTCGACATCGGACATCGGCTGGGTCGTCGGACACAGCTACATCGTGTTCGGGCCGCTGTTGGTCGGCTGCACCACCATCGCCTACGAGGGCGCGATCGACCATCCCGATGCCGAGACCTTCTACAAGATCGTCGAGCGCCACAAGGTCAGCGGCGCGTTCACGTCACCGACCGCAGTGCGCCTGCTCATGCGGTACGGCACCGCGCCGGCCACGAAGCACGACCTCACGTCGCTCGAGCGGGCCTTCTGTGCAGGTGAGGTGTTGAACGCGCCGGCCTGGGAGTGGTTCCAGAAGGAGGCGCTGGGTGACCGCATCCCGGTGATCGATCACTACTGGCAGACCGAGACCGGCGGTCCGGTCGTGGGCAATCCGTACGGCATCGCCCTGCTCCCGATCAAGCCTGGCTCGGGCGGCGTGCCCCTCGCCGGCGTCGAAGCGAAGGTACTCACCCCGGAGGGTGGTGCGTGCGGTCCAGATGAGAAGGGCATCTTCGTCATCACGCGGCCATTCCCCGGATTGACCGCGCGGCTCTGGGCCGAGCCCGAGCGGTACGCGAAGGACTACTGGGACAAGGTGCCCGGGCAGAACGTGTACTTCACCGGCGACGCGACCTCCATCGACGGAGATGGCTACGTGTGGTTCAGCGGCCGGGCGGACGAGATCATCAAGATCGCGGATCACCGGATCGGGACCATCGAGGTCGAGACGGCGTTCCTGCGGCATCCGGCCGTGGCCGAGGCAGGGGTCACCGGCCGGCCCGACGAGCTTCGCGGTCAGGTCATCTCGGCGTTCGTCGTGCTGCGGCAGGGACACCAGCCGTCCGATGCGCTGAAAGCCGAGCTGCTCGCCACCGTGCGCAAGGATCTCGGCCCGCTTGCGGTCATCGGCGAGCTGAATTTCGTCGACATGCTGCCGAAGACGCGCAGCGGCAAGATCATGCGCCGGGTGCTGAAGGCGGTGATCCTGGACAAGGATCCGGGCGACATCTCGACGATCGAGGACGAAGGCTCCGTCGAAGAAGCGCGCGAGGCCTGGCAGCAGCTGCGGACCGTTGTCGAGAGGCGCTGAGGCCAAGCCCGCCTGGACCGCGGTCCCGCGAGCGGTGAAGGACGAGGTCGCGGCGCTGCTTGGATCCCCGGTCGTGCGGGCGGAGCGCGCGTACGGCGGGTACGGGCCATCGGCCACATTCCGCCTGCGCTGCGCCGACGGCGGCCGCGCGTTCTTCAAGGCGAGCTACCCGTTGCCCAAGTCGAGCGGCGTGCGCTGGCAGATGGCGCCCGAAGCGCGCATCTACGCGGGGCTTGGCGAGCTCATTCGCCCATGGGCACCGCGCTTCTTCGGCTCCTTTGAAACGGACGGCTGGGTCGGGCTCGTACTCGAGGATCTGGGGCCGGGCAGCATCCTCCCGTGGACGGCCGCGAAGACCGAGCGCGCCGCGCGCAGCTACGCGCGCTTCCACACAAAGACGGTCGGCCGCCGCCTTCCGCGCTGGCTCCCGCGGACCACGCATCACGAGTTCGCGGGATGCTGGGGCGCGCTCGCGCGCACTGGCGAGCTCGACGCGGTCGGCGGTCTCGCACGCCGTCGCGCCGCCGAGGCCCGCGAGTGGCTGGACGTGAGCCTGCCGCTCTTCCAGCGGGCCGAGGCCCGGCTGCGCACGCTCCGCGGGCCGAACGCGCTCCTCCACTTCGACACCCGGTCGGACAACGTGCGCCTGCAGGGGACCCTGCTGCGGATCTTCGATTGGCCATTCGCGTCGGTCGGTCCCGCCGAGTTCGACCTCGCCGCTTTCGCCCAGGCCGTTGCCGCGGAGGATGGGCCCACCCCCGAATGGACGCTCGCCAGGTACGCAGGCGTGCTGCCGTACCGGGAACCGGCGATGGACGCGTCATTGGCCGGGATCGCCGGGTACTTCGCGGACCGGTCGTGGCGGCCGCCGATCGAAGGGCTTCCGCGGCTGCGATCGATCCAGCGTCGGCAGCTCAAGGCTTCGCTCGCCTGGGCGGCCAGGCGCTTCGAGCTGCCCGAGCCCGCGTGGCTCGCGGCCGTCCCCGACTAGCGCATGCCGGAATGGCCCGAGCTCCGGGTCATGCAGGAGCGGATCGCCGCGGCGCTCGTGGGGAAGAAGGTCGTGGCGGTGCGTGTCGGCGACCCGGTCGTCCTGCGCGCGGTACAGCCGGTGGACGAGCTCCTCGTCGGACGCACGCTGCGTTCGGTCGTGCACCACGGGAAGTTCCTGGTCTTCGACTTCGATGAACTCGACATGACCGTGAATCCGATGCTCGCCGGTCTGTTCTCCCTGCAACCGGTCGGCGCGAAGGCAACGAAGGACACGCGCATGCGTCTTGAGTTCGAGGGCGGCACCGAGCTCCGGTACCGGGACGACGTCCGGATGGGAAAGGTCTACGTCGGCATCGAGGCTCCGGGGTTCGGCGACATCGGCCCCGACGCGGGCACGCTCTCGTGGACCGAGGCGCAGTTCAGCGAACGCGCGAGGGCCAAGCGCAGCGAGGTCCGGAACCTCCTGCAGGATCAGACCTTCGTGAGTGGCATCGGGAACGCGTACGCGGACGAGATCCTCTGGACCGCGCAGCTGCATCCCAAACGGCGCGTCGGCTCGTTGTCGAAGGACGAGATGGGCCGGTTGTACGCGGCACTTCGCGGGGAGGTGGCGAAGGGGCTGGCCGAGGTCGAGCGCGCGATGCCGCCGCAGCTTGGCCTGAAGCCCCGCGCGCACATGCAGGTGCGCGGCCGCGCGGGCACACCGTGCCCGCGGTGCGGGACCACGCTCATGCGGAGACGGAAGGGCCTCGACGATGTGGATCTCTGCCCACGGTGCCAGCCCGCCCCAAAGGGCCAGCTGTACTGAGCTAGCTGGCGAGGGCGCGGGGGGCGGGGCGGAGCAGATCGAGCCAGCGGAGGACGTCGCCCACCGGCATCGGCCGCGCGATGTGGAAGCCCTGCACGATGTCGCAGCCGAGGGACACGAGGCGGTCCCACTCGGCCTGCGACTCGACACCCTCGGCCACGACGGCGAACCCGAGCCGGTGACCGAGGTCGACCGTGGCGGCAACGATGGTCGAACCCGACGCGTCCGCGGACGAGAGCTCGCGGATGAACGACTGATCGATCTTCACTTCTTCGAGCGGCAGCTTGTGGAGGTACGACAACGATGAGTAGCCGCTGCCGAAGTCATCGAGGGCGAAGCGCACGCCGATCGCGCGGAGCTGGTTGAGCGTCTCCATGGCCCGCTCGGGCTCGGCGAGCAGCACGCTTTCGGTGATCTCGAAGCGGAGCGCGGCCGGCGGCACGTCGTGCTTGATGAGGAGCTCGCGTACGAGGTCGGGCAGGAGCGGGTCGAGCAGGTTGCGCGTTGAGAGGTTCACCGCGACCGGGCAGTCATGTCGCAGTCCGCGCCACAGGCTGACATCGCGGAGCGCGATCTCGAGCACGTGCTCCGTGAGCTGCTTGATCAAGCCGGTCTGCTCGGCGAACGGGATGAACGAGTTCGGCGGGACCATCCCGCGGGTGGGGTGACGCCAGCGGACGAGGGCTTCGACGCTCGTGACGCGGCCGGTGCGAAGGCTGACGAGCGGCTGGTACTCGAGCATCAGCTCCCCGGCATCGATGCCGCGCCGGAGATCCGCGATCTGCCCGAGCCGGTCGACCCCGTTCCGCTCCTGCTCCGGGGCGTACACGCTGTAGCCATTGCCGAGATCGGCCTTGGCCGCGTACATCGCGATGTCGGCATGCTGGAGGAGCAGCTGGGCGTTATCGCCGTGCAGCGGGTACATCGCGATACCGATGCTCGCGCCCACGACCAGGGCCTCGCCCTGCACGACGAATGGCCGCTCGAGCGATCGCAGCAACGACGCCGCCACGCGCCCGGCGCTCGAGGGATCGGCACCCGGCAGCACGATCGCGAACTCGTCGCCGCCGAGGCGGGCGACCGTGTCGACCTCGCGGAGGCTCGCCTGGAATCGCGGTCCGACCTGCGTGAGGAGCACGTCCCCGACGTGGTGACCGAAGCTGTCGTTCACGGCCTTGAACTCGTCGAGGTCGAGCAGGAGCAGCGCGAGCGGCTCCGACCGGCGACGCGCGCCATGGATCGCTTGGTCCAAGCGGTCGTGCAGGAGCGTGCGGTTGGGAAGGCCGGTCAGGATGTCGTGAAGCGCCTGATGCGCCAGGGCGTTCTCGGCGTACGTCCGGTCGGTGACGTCGCGGGCGATGAGCACGAGCCGTGATCGCTTGCTCGCGCCGAACGGCTTCAGCGCCACCTCGAGATACCGGGTCTCGCCGCCGGGACGGATGACCGGGACCTCCATCGCCAGGCTCTCCTCGGTCCGCACGTGGGTCTCCACCTTCGTGCGGAACGCGTCGCGCTCGGCCGGGGTCACGAGCTCGTAGAGCGCCCGTACGTCGGTGATCTCGCTGCGCGGCCGCCCGATGAACGCGGCGAACGCATCGTTCATGTACACGGCGCGCCCGTCCTCGGTCACGAGCACGAGCTGCCCGAGGTCGCTCTGCGCCCGGAGGAGCGCTCCGTACCGCTCGGTCTCCTCATCCGTCCGCCGGCGGTACGACTCGAGCTGCCAGATGAGCCCGGCCATGAACAGGGCGGTGATGAAGAAGATGGCCGGCTCGAAGGCCAGGCGTTGCGGCAGGAGCGCGTAGCCGAAGGCGGCCTGGCGGTAGACGGAGAGCGCGAGGAAGACGATGGTGGCGACGATGGCCGCGACGAGCGTACCCACGCGGCCGAACCGGAACGCGCCACCCATGACCAGGAAGATCCCGATGATCGACTGCGGCCACTCGATGTCCGGGGCAAAGATGATCATCGCCAGGATGACCACGCCCGTGTCCACGATCTGTGCGACGTACGCGCGACCGAGCCGCGGGATGACGAGGGCGCCGGCGACGAGGCTCATCGCGAGCAGCGCGAGGTAGCCGAGGCCGATCGTCCGGAAGAACGGGGCGATCGCGACGACCATGACCGCGCCGACCCAGCGCGCGTTGTTGATGGCGCGCTCCAGCCGCGGCATCTCGATCACGGTCAGACCCTTGGGCAGCATCGCGCCAGTCTCACCCCCGAACGAGCGGTCCAGCCCCCCCGAAAGAGGGACGGGCATACTCAGCCGAACGAATGGGGGAGTACTGCTAGTGACCAATATCAAGATCACGCGCGAGGCGCCCATCGCAACGGTGCAGCTCGACCGCCCCGAGGTCCTGAACGCCCTCTCGGAGGAGCTCATGGACGAGCTGGTGTCCTCGTTGGAGACGCTGGACGGCGAGGGCGACATCCGTTGCATCGTCTTGACCGGCAGCGAGAAGGCCTTCGCAGCGGGCGCGGACATCAAGCAGTCGTTCGTCGACGCGACGCCGGCGAGCATGCTCGAGCAGGACCTCACCACGCGATGGGAGCGGGTGCGGCGGATCCGCAAGCCGATCATCGCGGCTGTGTCCGGGTATTGCCTGGGGGGCGGATGCGAGCTGGCGATGACCTGCGACATCATCGTCGCGAGCGAGACCGCGCAGTTCGGACAGCCCGAGGTCAATCTCGGCATCATCCCGGGCGCTGGTGGGACCCAGCGCCTCACGCGCGCGGTCGGTAAGTACCGCGCGATGGAGATCATCCTCACCGGCCGTCGGGTGAAGGCTGACGAGGCCAAGGCCATCGGACTGGTCGCGCAGGTGTATCCGGCGGCGACCTGGCTCGAGGATGCGAAGACCCTCGCGCGCACGATCGCGGAGAAGCCGCCGATCGCGATCCGTCTGGCCACGGAGGCGATCGACCTCGCCTGGAACTCGACCCTGGACGCCGGTCTCGAATTCGAGCGGAAGGCCTTCTACCTGCTGTTCTCGACGGAGGACAAGAAGGAGGGCGTCGACGCCTTCATGACCAAGCGCAAGCCGTCGTTCACCGGGAAGTGAGCGCGCCGCTCCAGGTCGAGCGTGATGGCGCGGTCGCGATCCTCACGCTCGACCGGCCGGATGCGCTCAATGCCTTCAACGAGCCGCTGACTGAGGCGCTGGCCACCGCCCTCATGGATGCCGCGGGCGACCCGGCCGTGCGTTGCGTGGTGATCACCGGAGCGGGCCGAGCGTTCTCCGCCGGACAGGACCTCCGGGACCGCGCCGACGCGATCGGACGCGGCGCGGACCTACGCCTGGGCGACGAACTTCGGCGCCGGTACCACCCCGTGGTCACCGCGATCCGCGAGATGCGCAAGCCGGTGGTGGCCGCCGTCAACGGCGTTGCGGCGGGCGCGGGCCTCGGGCTGGCGCTCGCCTGCGACGTGCGCGTTGCCGCCGAGTCCGCGTCGTTCCGGGCGGCGTGGTCCAAGGTCGGGCTCGTGCCCGATGCGGCATCGGCGTACTTCCTGCCACGCCTCGTCGGCTGGGGCCGCGCAGTGGACATCGTGTTCGGTGGTGAAGCGATCCCCAGCGCCACCGCGCTCGCGATCGGACTCGCCACGCGCGTCTGGTCGGACGCCGAGTTCGCCGAACGCTGGCGCGCGTACGCGCGCGATCTCGCGGCCGGCGCGACCACGGCCATCGCGCTCACGAAGGAAGGACTGAACGCGGCGTGGGGCCATGGCCTACCGGAGTTCCTCGAGGTCGAGGCCGCGCTGCAGGACCGCGCCGGCCGCACCGCCGACTACGCCGAAGGCGTCCGCGCGTTCCTCGAAAAGCGGCCAGCCAGGTTCACCGGGTCCTGACTGGCGAAAATGGCGCTCGCTGCGGCCTGGGCGACTAGAGTTCGGCCGCTAACCCAACGGGAGGTCCGTCACGTGACTGATGAAGGCAAGCCCAGCATCGACTATCGGATCTCGCGCCGGGCGTTCCTCATCTCGACCTCGGCCGCGGCGCTGGCGGCGTGCACGCCGGCCGCGACCGGCGGCAACGCCGCCTCATCCGCCGCGGCGACGTCGATCTCGAGCCCGGGGAAGGCGCTCAAGATCGGGCAACTGCTGCCGTTCACGAAGGTCTACGCCGAGCTCGGCAACTCGATGAAGCGGTCGACGGATCTGTATCTCAAGCTCAAGGGGAACACGCTCGCGAACCGGCCGGTCACGGTCATCTATGAGGACGAGGCGAACGACCCGCAGGTCGGCCTCGCGAAGACCCAGAAGTTCATCGACCAGGATCAGGTGGACGTCATGCTCGGCGTCGTGGCCACGCCGATCGCGTACGCGATCCGCAACGCGGTCGACAGCGCCAAGCTGATCTACATCGCGACGAACGCCGGCGGCAACGCTCTGACCCGGACGACCACGGATTGCAAGCCGTCGTGCAAGAGCCCGTACATCTTCCGCAGCTCATTCAGCTCGTATCAGATCTCGGAGCCCATTGGTGAGTACATGGCGAGCAAGAAGGGAGTGAAGGAGGTCTTCACGTTCGTCGCCGACTACGGCTTCGGTACGGAATCGCAGGCCGACTTCACGACCGGCTTCACCAAGGCCGGCGGCAAGATCACCGGCTCGCTGAAGGCGCCGCTCGGGAGCGCCGACTTCGTACCGTTCGTGACCCAGCTCAAGGCCCAGCCGACGAAGGACATCTACTCCTTCTTCTCCGGCGCGGACGCGGTGAAGTACATCCAGGCCTGGAATCAGCTCGGCCTGCCGGCCCTCGGCTACAAGATGAACGGCGCGGGCTTCCTCACCGAACAGGACGTGCTCGCCGTCGTGAAGGACCAGGCCAACGGCGCGATCACCTCGCTGTTCTGGGCCGTCGAGCTCGACAACCCGGAGAACAAGGCGTTCAAGGACGCCTATCAGAAGGAATACAACCTCCTGCCCGACGTCTTCGCCGTGCAAGCGTGGGACGGCATGCAGGCGCTCGACCTTGCGCTCCAGGCCACCAAGGGCGACACCTCCGACAAGCAGAAGCTGATCGCCGCGCTCGAAGCCGTGAAGTTCAACAGCCCCCGGGGGGCCTTCGAGTTCGACAAGGACACCCACAACCCGATCCAGGACATGTACATGCGCGAAGTCAAGACCGCGAACGGCCAGACCGTGAACACCATCAGCGACAAGATCGGCCGAGTGACCGACCCCGGCAAATGACTTTCGCGTGACGCTCCAAGACGCGCTGCAGCAGGCGCTGAACGGGCTCTCGTTCGGCGCCTTGCTGTTCATCCTCGCGGCAGGACTGTCCCTCATCTTCGGGATGATGGATGTGGTCAACCTCGCGCACGGTGCCTTCTACATGCTCGGCGCCTACGTGGCCCTGTCGGTGACGCGAGCGACCGGTTCATTCTGGGTCGCGCTCATCACCGCTCCCCTCGCGCTCGCCGCGATCGGCCTCATCGTCGAGCCACTCCTCTTACGGCGCCTCCGCGGCCGGCATCTGGATCAGGTGCTCGTCACGATCGGACTGTCGCTGGTGATCGCCGACTTCATCCGACTCCGCGACGACTGGGGCTGGGGCGCCACCGTCCGCGCCCTGCCGTTCCCGGCGGGCCTGGATCGCTCGGTTCAGGTCGCCGGCAGCGATTACCCGACCTACCGGTTGTTCGTGATCGCCTTCAGCGCCGGGCTCGCACTCCTTCTATATGTGGTCCACCGGCGTACCCGGCTCGGCGCCCTCGTGCGGGCCGGCGTGGGGGATGCCGAGATGCTGTCCGCCCTCGGCATCGACACGGACCGGCTGTTCACCCTGACCTTCGCGATCGGGGCCGGCCTGGCCGGCCTGGCCGGGGTAATCGCCGCACCGGTGTTCGGTCTCCAGCCCGGCATGGACGTCGACGCGCTCATCTACTCCCTCATCGTCGTCGTGGTCGGCGGCCTCGGGTCGCTCTCGGGTGCGGTTGCCGGCAGCGCGGTCGTGGGTCCGGCGGATACCTTCGGCAAGGTCCTCTTCCCGCAATTCGCGCTGGCGCTGATCTTCGCGATCATGGCCGTCGTTCTGCTCTTCCGGCCCACGGGTCTGCTCGGCCGCATCCGCATCGGCCGATGACCCGGCCGGCAGTCGGGCGCCTCGCGATCGTCGGGGTCGCGTGGATCGTGCTCGCGACCTTCCCGCAGTGGTCGACCGTCTGGGAATCGTCGCGCTTCGCGGCCGGCGTCATCCGCCAGATCCTGATCTTCGCGATCTTCGCGAGCTCGCTGAATCTCCTGGTCGGGTACGCCGGGCTTCCGTCGCTCGGCCACGCTGCATTCTTCGGGGGCGGCGCGTACGCGGCGGCGATCGCCGCGCAACGTCTCGGAACGGACGAGCTCGCGGTCAGCATGGTCGCGGGCATCGGGGGGGCGGCGCTGCTCGCACTCGTCATCGGCTTCTTCGCCGTGCGCGCGGCCGGGATCTTCTTCCTGATGCTCACGCTCGCGCTCGCCCAGATGGTCTTCGCCATCGCGTACCAGGCCACCGACCTCACCGGCGGCTCCAACGGCTTCTCGAGCGTGCACCGTCCCACCTTGTTCGGGCTCGACCTCAGTGCCGCGAGCGACCTGTATGTGCTGGTGTCCACGGTCTTCCTCCTGAGCGTTCTGCTGCTCTGGCGGATCACGACGTCCAGCTATGGCGCGGCCCTCATCGGCGTTCGGGAGAACGAACGCCGCATGCGTGCGCTCGGGTACGACACGCGAACGCTCAAGCTGTCGGCGTTCGTCATCGCGGGCGCCATGGCCGGGGTCGCCGGCACGCTGTCCGCGTACGAGTTCCGGTTCGTGTCCCCGAACGACGTCGCGCTCGGCGCCTCGGTGACCGGCTTCGTGATGGTCCTCATCGGCGGGGCCGGCACGCTGGCGGGCCCGATAGCCGGCGCCGCAGTGGTGCTGCTCATCGAGCGCGCGCTCCCGTCGCAGCTGCCCGCGCAGACGATCCTTGGCATCGTGTTCATCGCGTTCGTGCTGTTCGCTCGTCAGGGCGTCGTCGGCGCGCTCCGCCGCGCGGTCCGCGCGTGATCGAGGTCCATGATCTGCGCCGGGACTTCGGAGGCATCCGGGCGCTCGCGGGCGTGGATCTGGTGGTCCGGCCGGGCGAACGGCGGGCGATCATCGGCCCGAACGGGGCGGGAAAGACCACGCTGTTCAACGTGCTGACCGGTGAGCTGGGCGCGACGTCGGGCGCGACGCGCCTCGGGGGCACAAATATCGGCCGCCTCTCGACCTGGCAGCGCGCCCGCCTGGGGCTCGTGCGGATGTACCAGCGAAACGAGCTGTTCGATCGGTCGAGCGCGCTCGACAACGTGTTGCTCTCCGTCGGGTCGCTCCGTGGCGCGTATCGGCTGTTTCGGTCCCCCCTTGCCGCCGAGCGCTTCGATGCGGAGGCTGTCCTCGAGCGCGTCGGCCTCGGCGGCCGCGGGTCCGCGCCCGCGGGCGCGCTCTCCCACGGTGAGCGGCGGCAGCTCGAGCTCGCCCTCGCGCTCGCCCGGCGACCGTCGGTGCTCCTTCTGGACGAGCCGACCGCCGGGATGTCGCCCGCGGAGACTGAGCGGATCGCCGGGCTCATCGCCGGCCTCGATCGCGAGCTTACGATCCTGATCGTCGAGCACGACATGGACGTGGTGTTCCGCCTCGCGGACCGCATCACGGTCCTGCACGAAGGCCGCACCATCGCCGAGGGCACGCCGGACGAGATCCGCGGCGACCGCCAGGTCCACGACGTGTACCTCGGGAAGGGCGTGGAGGCGTGAGCGGCCTCGAGGTGCGGGACCTCCACGCGTACTACGGCGACAGCCACGTGCTGCAGGGTGTCGACCTCGAGGTGCGCGACGGCGAGGCCGTGTCCCTCATCGGGCGCAACGGCGCCGGAAAGACGACGACGGTCGCCGCGATCATGGGCCTCGTCCGGCCGCGCGTGGGGGCGGTCCGCGTCGGCGACACCAATGTCGCCGGGCAGCCGGCGCACCGCATCGCGCGGGCCGGCGTCGCGCTCGTCCCACAGGGCCGCCGGATCTTCGCCGAGCTCTCGGTGCGCGAGAACCTGCACCTCGCGGCCCGGCCCGAACCCGGTGGATGGGACGAGCGACGCGTGATGGAGCTGTTCCCGTCCATCCGGCGGCGCCTCGAGAACCGCGGCGACGAGCTGTCCGGAGGCGAGCAACAGATGCTGGCCATCGGTCGCGCGCTCATGCGCAATCCCGGCGTGCTCCTGCTCGACGAGCCGTCAGAGGGCCTGGCCCCGAGGCTCGTCGCCGACGTCGGCGAGGCCCTACGGTCACTTCGTGGCACCGGCCTCGCGATCCTCCTCGTCGAGCAGAACCTCGCACTCGCGACGCACGTCGCCGAGCGCCTCTACGTCATGAACAAGGGGACGATCGTCTTCGCCGGGACGCCCGCGGAGCTCGCGACGCGGCCGGACGTCGAGGCGCGCTACCTCGGTGTCTAGCGCGCCCGGCGTTGCCGCCGACGATGGCTTCATGGCCCTGGCGCTCGCCGAAGCCAGAGCTGCGACTGGGCACGATGACGTGCCCATCGGTGCGGTGGTCGTCCACCAGGGCATCGTGGTCGGGAAGGGCCACAACGCGCGGGAGCGGGATCGTGACCCCACCGCGCACGCGGAGCTGATCGCGTTGCGTGAAGCAGCCAAGACACTCGCGCGGTGGCGGCTGACCGGCTGCGCCCTCTACGTGACCCTCGAGCCGTGCGCCATGTGCGCCGGGGCGGCCGTCCTCGCGCGGATCGATCTCGTGGTCTTCGCGGCACCGGACCCGAAGGCGGGCGCCGTGCGGTCGGTGGCGGAGCTGCTCGATGAGCCCGCGCTCAACCACCATCCGAAATGGCGCGTGGGGGCGCGACGCGTCGAAGCCGAGGCGCTCCTCACGGGATTCTTCGCCGGGCGCAGGGACCGGGACTAGCATCGCCGCGTGAGCGACGCGCCGCGAACGGACTGGTCCACGCGGCCCCTGTCTCGTCGGCGGTCGATGTACGGGACGATCTATGGCTCGTGGCTGCCCGGGCTCGTCCTGATCCTGGTCGGTGCGATCTTCTTCGTCGAGAACTACTTCGGAACGACACTCCACAACTGGTGGGCCCTGTTCATCCTCATCCCCGCGCTGAGCACATTCGCGACCGCATACGCGCTGTGGCGCGATGGCCACGCGGACTGGGCCATCGGCCCGTTCGTCGCGGGGCTCGGCTTCGTCGTCCTGACCGCCATCTTCCTGCTGGATCTGCCGATCGGTCGCCTGTGGCCGCTGTTCCTGATCGCCGCGGGCGTGGCGCTCCTGTTCGGCCGGCGCGGCTGGCGCTAGCCGGTCGCGGCCTCGCGCGAGCCGTAGATCGTCCACCACGGTGACGCGGTCCGGGCGAGGATCGCGTTCAAGGCTTCGATGTTCGCGACCCCTTCCCGGCCGAGCCAGGCCTCGAACGCCGGGAGACCCTCCTTCGCATAGACCGGGATGCCGCGCTGCCACGTCGCGCGACCGCAGAGCACCCCCGCGAACTTGGAGCCCGCTTCGCCGGCCCATTCGATGGCCTCGTTGAACACCTCGTTCGTGACGCCCGCCGACAGGTAGATGAACGGCAGCCGGGCGGCGTCGGACGCGTCCTTGAAGTGGCGGAGCGCGGTCTTGCGGTCGTACGCGATCTGCCCGGTCGTGTTGGCCTTCGATCCGCCGACGAACGCCATGTTCACCGGCACTTCGACCTTGAGCACGTCGACCCCGAAACGCGGATCGGAGAGCTTCTCCATGTACGCCTGCACGGCCTTCGGCTTGAGCTTCGCGAAGTCGAAGCCCTTCTCGTCCATGTCCTTGTCGTACGCGAGCGGCTCGAGGAAGAACGGGACATCGAGCGCCGCGCACTCCGCACCGATGCGCTCGAGGAACACGTGCTTGAGGTCGTTCACCGCGGCGTCGTCGAAGGGGTCGTAATAGAGGAGGATCTTGATCGCGTCGGCACCGGCCTCGACGAGGCGGCGCACGCTCCATCGTTCCAGGAGGTCGGGCGTCCGGTTCTGCGGGTCGGCGTCGTACCCGGTCTTCTCGTACGCGAGCAGTACACCGCTGCCGGGGCGGCGGGCCTTCAGCGCCGGCAGGCCGTACTCCGGATCCATGAGGATCGCCGTCGCGTGCTGGGTGAGCACCTTGGTCACCGCGGTCTTGAACTCCGTGAGCGATTCGCCGGTCGGCTGGCCACCCTGACGGCCGATCTCCTTCTTCAATGACCCGCGCTGGTCCATCGCAGCCGCCCGGATAATCCCGCGCTCGTCGGCGCACGCATCGATGCCCTTCGCCTTGCCCGCGGTGACCTTGCCCGTTGTCATCGTGGCCATCGATCTACCCCCCTGCGCGACGCGGTGCAGATGTTAGGCCGCGGCGGACGCCGTCGCGGTGGGCGCCGGCGCCTGGATGCGCAGCGCGAGCCCCGCCGCCACGAGGCCGAACAGCGCGGCCGAGATGAACATCAGGTGATAGTCGCCGAGGATCGTGTGGGCATATCCGGCGGCGTATGCGGCGAGCGCCGCGCCGACCATGTGGCTGAAGAAGACCCATCCGTAGATCGTGCCGAGCGATGCGCGGCCGTAGATCGAGGCAACGAGGTTGGCCGTCGGCGGCACGGTCGCGATCCAGTCCAGGCCGTACACGAACGCGAAGATGTAGAGGCCCTGCACGTCGAAGATGAGCGGCAGTAGCGACAGCGAGAGCGCGCGGAACCCGTAGTACGCCGCGAGCAGCTTGCGGTTGTCATAGCGATCCGAGAGCCAGCCGGAGCCGAGCGTTCCGACGATATTCATCGCGCCCATGAGCCCCACCGCACCCGCCGCGGTGACCTCGGTGAAGCCGTGATCGAGCGCGTGGGGGATGAGGTGCGTGCCGATCAATCCGTTCGACGTGTAGCCGCAGATGAAGAAGCTTCCCGCAAGCAGCCAGAAGTCGCCGGTCCGGACTGCCGTCCGAAGTGGCGTGGTCCGTATGTCTGAGGCGCGCTCGGCATCCGTCAGCACGAGCTGCTCGCCGAACGCCTTCAGCCCCAGATCCTCCGGCCGGTCGCGCATGAAGATCGCCACTGGAACGAGCACCAGGATCGAGATGGCGACGAGCAGCTGGATGGCCGCGCGCCAGCCGATGTTCACGGTCAACGAGGCCATTGCCGGGATGAAGATGAGCTGGCCGGTCGACGTCGCGGCTCCGAACGCGCCGAGGACCATCCCGCGATGCGTGCGGAACCACCGGTGCGCGACCGTTGCGCCGAGCACGTTCCCGACGGCGCCCGTGCCGATGCCGACGACGATCCCCCAGAACGCGAAGAACTGCCAGAGGTCCTGCAAGGTGAGCATCGCGAGCAGGCCCGCGGCGACCAGCGTGCAGCCGGCGAGAATGACCTTGCGGGGGCCGAAGCGTTCGACCAGCGTGCCCGACAGCGGACCGCCGAGCCCGAACGTGAGGATGCTCACGGCGATCGCCGCAGAGATCGCGGCCCGATCCCAGCCGTATTCGCGCTCCAGCGGCGTGATGAGCACGCCCGGTGCGGCGCGAACGCTCGAGGTCACCAGGAGCGCCAGGAACGTGATCGCGACGACGACCCAGGCGTAGTGGAAACGCGTCATCCGCACGCCGTCCAGAATACGGAGCGATGCGGCTCTGTACTTTCGACGCCGGCCAAGGCCCGCTCACGGGCGTCATCGAGGGCGAACAGGTCCTGCCGCTGCGCGATACGGCCGAGATGCGCGACCTGATCGAGCGCGGCGCCGGATGGGCGCCGGCCGGTCCGGTCCTCCGGCTCACCAGCGTCCGGCTGCTCGCTCCGATCATTCCGAAGCGCAACGTGTTCTGCGTCGGGTGGAACTACGCGGAGCATTTCGCGGAGGGGAAGCAGTTGCGTCCGGCCTCCGCGCCGCAGGAGGTGCCCGAGCACCCGGCGCTGTTCACCAAGAATCCATTCGCGATCATCGGCCCGGACACCGGGATCCGCCATCCCGCGCCGATCTCGGACCAGCTCGACTACGAGGTCGAGCTCGCGGTCATCATCGGGCGCCGCGGCCGCGACATCGCCGAGGGCGACGCCCTCGCGCACGTGTTCGGCTACACGGTCGCCAATGACGTGAGCGTTCGCGACGTGCAGCGCAGCTGGCACGGCGGGCAGTGGTTCAAGGGCAAGAACTTCGACACGCACCTGCCGCTCGGGCCGTGGATCGTGACCGCGGATGAGATCCCTGATCCGCAGACACTGCGGCTCACGACGAAGGTCAATGGCGCGGTGAAGCAGGACTCCAACACGAAGCACATGGTCTTCCCGGTCGCACGCATCATCGCGGAGCTGTCGGCCGGCCTGACCCTGCACCCCGGAGACGTCATCATCACCGGCACACCAGAAGGCGTGGGCATGGGCCGCAAGCCGCCCGAGTGGCTGAAGCCGGGGGATGTGGTCGAGCTCGAGATCGAGAAGATCGGTGTCCTCCGAAATTCCGTAGAGGTAGGTGACCCACGATGATCGAGTTCAAGAGCAACGGCGGCACGGCCCGCGGGTACCTGGCGAGCCCATCGTCGGGCAAGGGTCCGGGCGTCATCGTCATCCAGGAGTGGTGGGGCCTCATCCCACAGATCAAAGGCGTCGCAGACATGCTCGCCCGAGAGGGGTTCAACGCCCTCGCGCCGGACTTCTATCACGGCAAGAGCGCGAACATCGGCGAGCCGAACGATGCGCAGAAGCTGATGATGCAGCTCGATCTGGGACAGGCCGCGAAGGACGCCCGAGGCGCGGCGCTCCATCTCGCTTCCCATGCGAACACCGCATCGAAGCAGGTCGGCGTCATCGGCTTCTGCATGGGCGGCATGCTCGCCCTCATGACCGGCACGGTCGCGTCGGACGTGGTCCGCGCGGTGGTCGACTGCTACGGCGTGCCACCGCAGAAGAAGCCGGACTACGCGAAGCTGAACGGCGTACCGGTCCTCGGCATCTTCGGTGGCAAGGA
>JALZAB010000080.1 GCA_030948585.1 Chloroflexota bacterium | reverse complement strand
CGCGGCTGGTCCGTGCCGACGGCGTCGAGACCTGGATCCGCGTCGACTCGGTCCCTGTTCCGAGCGCCGATGGATCGCTCGAGTACGTGGTCAACAGCATGTTCGACGTGACCGAGCGGATGCGCGCACAAGAGCGGCTCGCGCTCCGCGTCCGGCAGCAGGCCGCCGTCGCCGAGCTGGGACGCCTGGCCCTCGCGGCGAACGACCTGGACGACCTGTTCGCCGAGACGGTGCGCACGGTCAATGGGCTTCTGGGCGCGGACGCGTGCCGCGTCATCGAGCACCGGCCCTCCGAACGCCGCCTGTCCGTCCGTGCGGGCACACGGCTGACAGCGGGAACGACGCCAGAGTGGATCGCCGACGATGCGACCGGATCGCAGGCCGGGTTCACCGTCGCGCAGGGCACCGATGTGATCTCCAACGACCTGGTCGCGGAAAAGCGCTTCGTCGTGTACGGACCGATCGTCGACGCGGGCTTCAACTCGACGGCGACGGTCATTATCCCGGGCCACGAGCGGCCGTTCGGCGTGCTCGCCGCGATCAGCCGCTCGATCGAATTCTCGGCCGACGACGTGGTCTTCATGCGCGCCGTCGCCAACATCCTGGGGGAGGCCATCGAGCGGCTTTCGGCGATCCAACGGGTACGGGCGAACGAGGCGCGGCTGCGGACCGTCGTCGAGCATCTCCCGCTCGAGCTAATGGTGTACGACGCGCTCGGTCGCGTGACGCTGACGACGGGACGCCGCGTTCCCGGACGCACGCTCGTGCCACCGGTCGTCGGGGACTCGATCTTCGACGTGAACCGCCTCAATCCCGATGGTCTGAATCGCATCGTGCGCGCGCTGCGCGGCGAAGAGATCCACGAGGAGGTCCGGTCCGGCCGCACCGTCATCGACATGCGGCATCAGCCGGTCTTCTCCGCCGACGGCACGGTCACCGAGGTCGTCGGCCTCGCCCTGGACGTGACCGAACGCGCCACCGCGCAGGCGGCCCTCGCCCGGAAGGAAGCATTCGTGCGCGCGATCTTCGATTCCGTCGAGACGCACCTCGCCGTGCTCGACCGCGCGGGGGTCATCGTCGACGCGAACGAGCACTGGCTGGAGCAGGTGCGGTCCGGCCAGGCTGACATGAAGGACGCGACCGTCGGCGACGACTACCTGGCGTTCCTGCGGAGCGGCGACACGGACGAGAGCCGCGAGGCTGCGGCTGGCATCGAGGCCGTCCTCGATGGGACGCGGCCGACATTCGCGTTCGAGTTCCCGTTGGACCGCGACGACGGCCGGCGCTGGTACCAGCTCTCGGTGCAGCCGCTCCGATCGAGCGAGGGCGGCGTCGTCCTCGGCCATCGGGACGTGACCGAGCGCAAGCGCGTTGAGGAAGCACTCGAGCATCAGGCGCTGCACGACATGGTCACGGACCTGCCGAACCGGACGCTCCTCCGGGACCGGCTGCGCCAGGCAATCCTCGCGGCGCGGCGGCGCAACACCCAGGTCGCCCTCCTGTTCATCGATCTCGACCGGTTCAAGGAGCTCAACGACACGTTCGGACATCAGGCGGGCGACACCCTGCTGCGCGAGGTCGGTGAGCGCTTTGTCGGCGCCGTGCGCGCGTCGGACACCGTCGCCCGGCTCGGCGGCGACGAGTTCGGCGTCCTCATCCCGCTCGCGGCGGATCGCGAAGAGGCGGTCATGGTCGCGCGTCGGGTGCTCGCGTCATTGCAGGAGCCATTCACCGTCGAGGGCGAGAGCGCATTCGTCGAAGCGAGCATCGGCGTCGTGCTGTGCCCGGAGCACGGCGAGGATGTCCAGACCCTGATGCGCCGCGCCGACGTGGCGATGTACGCGGCCAAGCGCGCCGGATCGGGGATGCAGGTCTACGAACAGGAGAAGGACCTCCACAGTCCGAGCGCCATCGGTCTGGCCGGAGACCTCCGCCACGCCGTCGAGCGTGGCGAGCTCCTCTTCCACTATCAGCCGATCGTGGATCTCGCCCACGGCCGGTGCGTCGGGGTCGAGGCCCTCTGCCGCTGGCAGCACCCGACCCGCGGCCTGGTCTCGCCTGCGATGTTCATCCCCCTCGCCGAGGAGAACGGCTTCATCCGGCAACTCGGTCTCTGGACGATGCAGGAGGCGATGCGCGTGATCAGCGGCGCGAACGGCGCCGCCGTCCCAATCATGTCCGTCAACGTCTCGATGCGGAACCTGCGCGGGACGGACCTCGCGGCGAGCCTCGCCGAGATCATCGAACGCACCGGTGCGGATCCGTCGCGCCTCAAGTTCGAGATCACCGAGACGGCGATGATGGCCGACGCTGAGCACACTTTGGAGGTGTTGCGCGAGCTGCAGCGAATGGGCATCCGCCTCTCGATCGATGACTTCGGGACCGGCTACTCGTCGCTCGCGTACCTGCAGCGGCTTCCGGTCGACGACATCAAGGTCGACCGTTCGTTCGTCCTCACCATGCTGAAGAACTCCAGCGACGAGGCCATCGTCCGATCGACGATCGAGCTTGCGCACAACCTCGGCCTGAAGTCGATCGCCGAGGGCGTGGAGGACCGCGCGAC
>JALZAB010000064.1 GCA_030948585.1 Chloroflexota bacterium | reverse complement strand
CTGGGCCTGCGCAGCTCGTGCTCAGGGCCATGATGGCAAACCCACTGTTCGCCGCCTCTGCTCCAGCCACGCCGCGGGCCCGGACTGGGTTGAACGCGGCTTCAGCCGGCACGAGCGTCGTCTTCACCTGGCGGACGATGACCACCTCGACGTGCTTCACCGGACTCTCGCCGGCGTACGCCCCCGAGACGGGGGCGTTGGATGACGCGATCGCAGCCCCGTTCACGGTAACGTTCGTGCTGTTCACCCCATCGACGTAGCCGTTCCTCGAGGCGTCCGCGATCGCGGCGGCGGTGGCCTGGAGCACCGTGCCGCCCTGGTAGAGCACGACCGCCCCTGCGAACGCCGCGGCGTCAGCGGCCTCCTGCTGCGTCCGCTTCGCGACGAAGAGCTGGCCGGAGTCGATGGCCAGCCCGACCACGAAGAGCAGAGCCATGAACACGATGGCGACCAATACGAGGGTCTGCCCGCCGTCGGAATCTGGTCCCATGAACTTGCGCATCTTTCTCACCTCTGAATAAAGAGCTGCGAGCCGCCCCGCAGGGTGATCGTGAACGCCCCGCCGAGCAGGTATTGCGACGGCATGGGGACGAACGGGGCGGTCGCGTCCACGGTCACGCGCTGATTGCGGTTGTTGCCGCCGTCCGGGTAGTCGATCGTGACGTTGATGCCGTAGACGCCGACAGCGTTGGAGGTCACCGCGTTGGTGACGTTCGCCAGATTGTTGGTGACCGGGTTGAGGCAGCTCGAGCACGGCCCGACGATCGGGTTACCCGACGCCCCGTGCACGATGGCGTAGCGGGTGCCCTCGCGGGCCGCGTACGCGAGCGTGTTCTCCTGCCAGACCGCCCGGCCGACGTCGAAGATCCCGGTCACGAGCAGCAGGAAGATCGGCAGCACGAGCGCGAACTCGACCAGGGCCTGGGCCTGCTCATCGTCAACGAGGCGGCGCATCCTGGGTCGTCGCAGCAGCCGGTTCAATAGAACGTCCGCATCGTCGTTGTCCGGTCGAACGTGCCGCCATTCGGCACGATCGGCCATGCGATGATCGTGCTCCAGTCGTACTGCACGCGGACCGACACGAAGCACGGCGTCGCGACCGTCGGCGGGCTGATGCACGCGGTGATGCCATCGGCCTGGGCCTTGGTGACGGTCACGTTCGAGGCCGTGGCGTTGGCGGTCGGCGTGCGGTTGATCTCGTTCACCACGGCGCTCTGCGCTTCCGAGTTGGTCGGTGTCGAGTCGATGGCGTACGACTCCGCGCCGGCGCGCGAGCCGTTCTCCACGGCGATCTGCAGGGCGAACGCACGGGCGAGATCGGCGCCGCCGACCAAGGCGAAGACGAGCAGCGGCAATGTCAGGGCAAGCTCGACCATCGACTGTCCGCCTTCGCGGCGGATGAACTCAAGCACCAGGGGCAAGTCTGGCGACCGCCTGCGCGCAGTCACCTCCCCCATCCGTGTGACGTTGGTCCTGCTCACCTGATGCGAACGGTGTGCGAAAAGCGGTCAGCAGCCTCCGCCCTGGCCGACCTGGCGGCAGGCCCACGCCACTCGTGCCGCTGGAATGAACGGTCGGCTACTGTCCCGCGTACCAGATGTATCGCCGGATACGAAATGGGCGATCGGGGGGTGTGAGTCAATGCGGCGACTAGTCGCGATCCTTGGCGCGGCCATGCTGGTGGCCGTCTCGTGTAGCGCCAGCAATACGCCTGGCGGCGGCGGGGCGTCCCCCTCGACCGCGGCGAGCGAGAAGCCGCAACAGGGCGGCCGGGTCGTCGAAGCGACGATCTCGGACATCGCCACCATGCAGCCGGTGCTCGTGAACGACACCGCGTCGGGCCGGATCACCGGCCTGATCTACGACCCGATCCTGCAGGTCGACTACAAGTCCGGCGAGCCGAAGCCACGTCTCGCAAGCGCCACCGTCTCCTCGGACAGCCTGAAGTACACGTTCGAGATGAACGCGAAGGCGGTCTGGTCCGACGGCAAGCCGGTCATCGCCGACGACTGGCTTACCGGTCTCAAGGCCGTGGGCAAGAGCAAGAAGACGGTCCGCAAGTCGACGTTCAAGGACGTCGTCGGCTTCACCGACTACTCCGACGGCAAGGCCACATCCATCACCGGCGTCGCGATCGACCCGGCGAACAACAAGAAATGGACCGTCACGATGGGCAAGGTGTCGTGCTCGGCCATCATCGACCTCATCGGCTACACGCTGCCGACGCAGGTCTTCGGCAAGTACGTGACCGACGCATCAAAGGATGAGATCGACACGGCGCCGGAGAACACGGCGCCGACCGTGGTGAGCGGTCCGTTCAAGTTCACCGAATGGCGCAAGGGCGACCAGGTCATCCTCGACAAGAACGCCACCTACTTCCTGGGTACTCCGAACATCGACCAGTACGTGTACAAGGTCGTCGCCAATCAGACGGCGATCACGAACGGCCTGAAGACCGGTGAGATCACCTGGGGCACGATCCAAGCGAAGGACCTCGCCGACGTCCAGACCGTCTCCACGGTGAAGATCGACAAGTACCAGAACCTTGGCTACACGTTCATCGGCTGGAACACCGCCAGCCCGACGGCGATCGGCTTGGCCGACAAGCGCGTTCGACAGGCGCTCGCGTACGGCATCGACATGGACCAGGTCATCAAGGCTGTCGTCTTCGGTGAGGCGACGAAGCAGGTCTCGCACCACGTCCCGGTCCAGTGGGCCTACCCGAGCGGTGTCCAACTCGAGCAGTACAAGTACGACAAGGCCAAGGCCCTGTCGCTGCTCAAGGACGCGGGGTGGACCCCCGGCTCCGACGGCATCCTCCAGAACGCCGCGGGCAAGAAGTTCAACCTGACGATCTCGACCAACTCCGGCAACACGGAGCGCGAAACGCTCGCCACGGTCGCGGCCGAGCAGTACAAGCAGCTCGGCATCAACGCGAAGGCGGCGCCGGAAGCGTTCCAGGGCCTCGTGACCAAGCTCACCACCGGTGACTCGACGCTCGAAGCGACGATCATCGGCTGGTCGCTCGGCGCCGAGCCCGACCCGTACTCGATCTGGCACTCCAGCCAGATCCCAGACCCGGCCAAGAAGGTCGAAGGCTTCGGCTTCACCTTCTTCAAGGACCCGGCGATGGACAAGGCCATCGAAGAGGCCCGCAATCCCGCGAACGGCGACTGCTCGATCGCGTCGCGGAAGAAGCAGTACGAGACGTTCAACAAGATCCTGAACGAGAACCAGCCGTACAACTTCGGCTACGCGAACAACGTGCTTGCGGTCTCGCAGCAATCGCTGCAGAACTTCAAACCGGGCTCATTCAGCGCGATCTACAACGTCTACGAGTGGTGGGTCAAGAAATAGCCACGATCTGAATCGGGAGGGGGCGCCCGCAGCGGGGCGCCCCCTCCACACGCGACGGAGGCGCGGTGCGGAACTTCATCATCCGGCGGGTCCTCTACGCGATTCCCACCCTGATCGGCATCTCGATCATCACCTTCGCGATCGCGCGTCTCTCGCCGGGCGACCCGATCCGGCTGTTCACCTTCGGCATCCGTGACTTCACGCAGGAGGACTACCTCCGCCTGCTCCACGCCTACGGACTCGACAAGCCGATCCCGCTCCAGTACGTCGACTGGATCACGAACGCGGTCCGGCTGAACTTCGGCGAGTCGCTCATCTACCACCGCGAGGCCGCGGCGATGATTTTCGAGCGCCTTCCGAACACCCTGCAGCTGGCCGTGACCGCGCTCATCCTGCAGCTCGTCATCGGCGTCCCGCTGGGGGTCATCGCGGCGCTCAAGCGCGGCACCTGGGCCGATGGCGCCATCCGCGTCTTCGGCGTCGCCGGTCATGCCGTGCCGGCGTTCTGGCTCGGGCAGGTGCTCATCATCCTGTTCGCGATCAGCCTCCGTTGGCTGCCGAGCCAGGGGATGCTGACCGTCGGGAAGGACCAGGCCGACATCTTGGACCGGGTCAAGCACATCGCCCTCCCGGCATTCGTGCTCGCGCTGACCGGAATCGCGAACTATTCGCGGATCCTGCGAACTGAGACGCTCGACGTGCTGGGCCAGGACTTCATCCGGACCGCCCACGCCAAGGGCTTGCACGAGCGGGTCGTCGTATTCGTGCACGCCCTGCGCAACTCGCTCATCCCGGTGGTGACCGCCCTGGGCGGGATCCTCGCGACGCTTGTCGGCGGCGCGCTCGTCATCGAGCAGGTCTTCAGCTGGCCGGGCATCGGCCAGTTCACGTTCCAGGCGGCGATCGCGAAGGACTACCCGATCGTGCAGGCGGGGGTGATGATCGCCAGCACCTTGCTCGTCATCAGCTACCTGCTTCGCGACCTGACCTACGCCATCGTCGACCCGCGGATCAAGGTCGACTAGTGGCGACCGCCGCCGCGACCGCGGGCAAGGTGATCCTCGCGCCGGACGCGCGGGCGTCGCGGAGCCTCTGGAGCAACGCGCTCTACAAGCTGCGGCACGACCGGCTCACGATCATGGCCCTGGCCCTGCTGCTGCTGCTCGCCCTGCTGTCGATCCTGGCCCCGGTGTTCGCCGACAACCTCTTCCACGACAAGTTCGAGCAGCAGGACCTCTTCCACACGTATGAACAGCGGACGCTGGATCCGCCCGCGTACCTCCTGGGCTCGGACGAGGTCGGCCGCAGCCAGGTCGTGCGCCTGCTCTTCGGAGGGCAGGTCTCGCTGTTCGTGGGCTTCGTAGCCGCGATCGTGAACTTCGCGGTCGGCGTTCCGCTCGGCCTCGCGGCCGGCTACTACCGGGGCTACTTCGACGATTTCATCACGTGGCTGATCACCACGCTCAACGGCATCCCGCAGCTGTTCCTGCTGCTGATCATCGCGGCCCTCTGGCAGCCCGGCCCGCTGACCCTCATCGCGATCATCGGCTTCCTCAACTGGACCGGTATCACGCTCTACGTGCGCGGGCAGACGATCTCCCTGCGCGAGCGCGAATACGTCACGTCGGCGCATGCGATCGGCGCCACGAATGCGCGGGTGATGTTCCGGCACATCCTGCCGAACGTCCTGCCGCTCATCTTCGTGCTCGCGGCCATCGACGTCGGCGCGATCGTGCTCCTCGAGTCCGCGCTCAGCTTCCTCGGCCTCGGCATCCTGCCGCCGACGCCCAGCTGGGGGAACATGCTCACCAACGGCGCGTCGTACTTCGTCCGCGCGTGGTGGCTCGTGGTCTCGCCGGGCGTGATGATCTTCCTGACGGTGTTGTGCCTCTACCTCATCGGCGACGGCCTACGCGACGCCCTCGACCCCCGCCTCAAAACACACGAGACGCACTAGCGGCTAGTCGGCGGCCGTTACGGGCTCCTGCGTGCGTGCGAGCAGGCAATCATGATGGACAAGGCCGCATCCACGTCCGCGCGGCTCACGTTCGCGTGGGTCACCATCCGCAGGCGTGGCGAGTTGCCGAGGTAGCGCGAGATGCGCAGGCCGCGCTGGGCGCAGGCTTTCTGGAAGTCGCCGGCATCCATCGCGGCGCGATCGACCTCGAACGAGACGATGTTCGTGACCACCTTCGGGGCGTCGATCTTCAGGCCGCGGATCCCGGCCAACCCGTCAGCGAGGGCTCGCGCGTTCACGTGGTCCTCGACGAGACGGTCGCGCATCGTTTCGAGCCCGACGAGCGCCGCGGCGGCGATCACGCCGGCCTGACGCATCGCTCCGCCGAGGAGCTTGCGGACCTTGCGGGCCCGGGCGACGGTCTCCCGGTCACCGCACAGGATCGACCCGACCGGCGCGGACAAGCCTTTCGAGAAGCAGAACTGCACCGTGTCGACCGGCCCGGTGAGCTCCTTCACGTCCACGCCGAGGGCTGCTGCGGCATTGAAGATCCGGGCGCCGTCCAGGTGGACCTTGAGTCCGCGCTCGTGCGCGAGATCCGCCGCCGCGCGCGTCTGGGCCGGCGTGAGCACCGAGCCGCCACAGTTGTTGTGCGAGTTCTCGAGACAGAGGAGCGCCGAGCGCGGCATGTTCGGCGAGATCGGCCGGATCGCTGCGGCGATGTCCTCTAGGTCGGGCATGCCGTCGCGGTTCGGGACGGTCCGGCCGTGCAGGCCGCCGAGCACCGTGAACGCACCCATCTCGTTCTGATAGATGTGGGCCATGTCGCCGAGGATGACCTCGTCGCCCCGGCCGGCCTGCGACAGCACGCCGCAGAGGTTGCCGAGCATCCCGCTGCCGACGTAGACGCCGGCCTCCTTGCCGACGATCTGGGAGGCGCGCTCCTCGAGCCGGTTGACGGTGGGGTCCTCGCCGTATTGGTCGTCGCCGACCTCGGCGTCGGCCATCGCCGTGCGCATCGCCGGCGTCGGCAGGGTGAAGGTGTCACTGCGGAACTCGAGGTTCTTCATTTCGCTCCACCTCCGAAGGCCGCGGCCACCGCCACGAGCAGCGGAGCCACCGCGATGGCCGGCAGGTAATCGGCCACCTGCACGTCGCGGATCTTCAAGAGCTTCAACCCTACGCCGAGGAGAAGCAGACCGCCGACCGCGTTCATCTCCCGAAGTTGGTCGCCGCTGAGCAGGCTCGCGAAGACCGACGCGCCGGCGGCCAGGCCGCCCTGGTAGACGAGGATGACCAGGAGCGAGAGCAGCACCCCCCAGCCGAGCGTCGCCGCGAATGCGATGGCGCTGAAGCCGTCGAGCACGCTCTTGATCGCGAGCAGCGACGCGTCGCCCGAGAGGCCATTGCGGATCGCGCCGAGGAATGTGAGCGGGCCGACGCAGAACACGATGCTCGCGGTCACGAAGCCCTCCGCGATGGTGCTGGCCCGTCCCGGCGTCGCGAACCGCCGTTGCACCGCCTCGCCCAGCTCGTTGAGCCGCCGTTCGATGCCGGCGAGCGACCCGATGATCCCGCCGATCAGGATGGCGCCGAGGAGATAGAGAAGGTTCGCGGTATCGATCGCGAACTTGACCCCCATGACGGTGACGAAGAGTCCGACGCCGGCGACCACGTTGTCCCGCAGTCGCGGCGGGAGCCGGTCACCGAGGAATGAGCCGACCAGGCCGCCGGCGAGCACCGTCGCGAGGTTGAGCAGCGTGCCGGTGAACCACATGGGCTGGCTAGTATGCGAGCACGATGCAGATCCCCCTGTCGGAGCAGCTTCGCTTCTGGGCGCACGAGCTTGGGGGGATGGCGAAGACCGGGTTGCTCTACGCGCATGACAGCTACGATCGCGACCGCTGCGAGCGAATGCTCGGGATCGCCGGATCGATGGCCGCGCTCACGATCGACGCGGCGTTCACGGCCGACCGTCCGTA
>JALZAB010000047.1 GCA_030948585.1 Chloroflexota bacterium | reverse complement strand
TCGGTCTGAGCTTCGACGTCGCGCTCCATCTCGGCACCGCCCTCGCCGTTCTCCTGTACTTCGCGCGCACGTGGATCAGCCTCGTCGCCGACGTGCTCCATGGCCGCTGGCGCCTGCCGCTCGTCGTCATCGTCGGGACGATCCCGGCTGCGATCGCGGGCGTGCTCTTGGAGTCGGCGGTCTCGACGACCCTTCGCAGCATGGTCTTCATCGTGATCGGGCTCCTGGTCGGCTCCGCGATCTTCGTCGTCGCCGAGCGCATGGGCTCGCGAGCGCGCCGGCTGGAGCAGCTGACCATGACCGACGCACTGATCATCGGAGCGGCGCAGGCGGTCGCCCTCCTGCCCGGCATCTCGCGGTCCGGCATCACGATCTCGACCGGACTGTTCCGCGGACTGGAGCGGGCGGACGCGACGCGCTTCGCGTTCCTGCTCGCGACGCCCGTCATCCTCGGCGCCGGGCTCAAGACGCTGTTGGACGCGCGCAAGCTCGCGGGCCTCACCGCGGAGCTCGACGTCGTGGCCATCGGCTTCGTCGTGTCGTTCGTGTCGGGCCTCGCGGCGGTGGCCTTCATGGTCCGGTACCTGCGGGCGCACTCGCTGAATGTGTTCGTCATCTACCGGGTCCTGCTGGCCATCGTGATCATCGTCGCGCTCGCCCTCGGCCTGGTCAGCTAAATGGACCTCGGCCTCCGCGGGAAGCGCGTCCTCGTCGCCGCCGCGAGCAAGGGGCTCGGCCGGGCCATCGCCGCCGAATTCGTCCGCGAGGGCGCGCGCGTGGCGGTCTGCTCGCGCGATCGCGAGCGGATCGAGCAGGTCGCCCGCGAGATCGGCGCTGAGCACGCGGTCGCCGCAGATGTCAGCACCGAGGCCGGCTGCGCGGCCTTCGTCGACGGAGGGGTGAAGGCATTGGGTGGGATCGACGTGCTCATCGTGAACGCCGGTGGGCCCAGGCCGGGGAAATTCGCGGACCTCGATGACGCCGCCTGGCAGAAGGCCTTCGAGCTCACCCTCCTGTCAGCAGTACGGCTGACCCGGCTCGCCGTCCCGGAGCTCCGGCGCTCGAAGGGCTCGATCGTCTTTTCGACGTCGACGTCCGTCCGCCAACCCGGATCACCGGCCTACGGCACCCTGATGCTGTCCAACGGCCTCCGGGCCGCGGTCCACGGCCTGTTGAAGACCCTCTCGACCGAGCTCGCGGTCGACGGGATCCGAGTGAACGCGATCCAGCCCGGGCGGATCTCCACCGAGCGCATCGCCGAGCTCGATGCGGACACCGCGAAGCGCGAGGGCGTGGCCGTCGAGAAGATCCAGGAGCGGTTCGAGAAGGGTGCGATCCCGCTCGGCCGCTACGGCACTCCCGAGGAATTCGCCGCAGCCGCGGTGTTCCTCGCATCGCCGCGGGCGTCGTACATCACCGGCGTCAGCCTGCAGGTGGACGGCGGCATGCTCACGAGCATGTGGTGATCGTCGCCGAGCGGTTACGGCCGGACACGTTCCGGCTCCCCGTCGAGAAGATCCGGGCCGGCTACAAGAGCGACATCTACTTCGCCCGCACGAAGCTCATCCTCGAACAGGACGACCGGCACGACCGGGTGACGATGCAGGTGTTCCAGAAGCACCCGGGCGCGGTCATCGTCGGGACCGACCACACGCTCGCGATCCTGCGTGCGGGAGCCGGCCGGTACCGCGATCGGGCCCGCAGCGACGCGCTCTTCACGCGATATCTCGAGGCCGAGCGGCGCGCCTACGCGCATTGGGCGGCGCTGCCCGCGTCGGGCGGCTGGGACGCCTACGCGCCGCTCGCCCGCGAGGCGTTCGACATCTCCTACGAGCTGGCCTCGCTGTGGGAGCCCGGCTGGCGGGACCTGCGGGTGCGCTCCCTGTTCGACGGCGAGACCGCCGAGCCCGGCGAGCCGGTGATGCACATCGAGGGCGAGTACGGCGCATTCGCCCACCTCGAGACGCTCTACCTCGGGGCGCTCGCGGACGGCTCGCGTGTCGCGACCAACACGCGCGATGTGGTGGCCGCCGCGAACGGGAAGCCCGTGATCATGTTCGGCGCGCGGCACCAGGCCCACGAAGCCCAGGCCGGCGCCGGCTACGCGGCATACGTGGGCGGCGCAACGGCCGTGTCAACGGACGAACAGGGCGAATGGTGGGGCTCGACCGGCCTCGGCACGGTGCCGCACGCGCTCATCGCGGTCTACGGCGGCGACACCACGGTCGCGACGTTGAAGTTCGACGAGCACATCAATCGGACCACCGAGCGGATCGGGCACCTCACCGCGCCGGGCACCCCCGAAGGACACGTGAACGTGACGAGCCTGGTCGACTTCCAGAACGACGTCGTGAACACATCGCTGGGCGTCGCACACGCCCTCGGGCAGCGACTGTGGGGTGTGCGCGTGGATACGAGCGAATCGCTCATCGACAAATCCGTCCTGCGCGAGATCGAACGGAATGGCGGTATGGCCGACCGGGAGATCCGCGGCGTCACGCCACGGCTGATCGCACTGCTGCGCGCGGCGCTGGATGAGGCCGGTTACGCGCACGTGCGCATCGTCGCCTCCGGCGGCTTCGACGCGGAGAAGATCGCCCGCTTCGAGCGGCTCGGTGTCCCGGTCGACGTGTACGGGGTCGGATCCGCGCTCGTGCACGGCACCGGCTTCGATCACACGGCCGACATCGTCAAGCTCGATGGTCGCGACGTCGCCAAGGTCGGCCGGGCCTACCGGGAGAACCCGCGGCTGAAGGACGTCGACTGGAAGGCGCTCGTGGGTGAGGGCGCATGGGCACAGCCGACCTCCTGATCCTCGTCCTCGGCCTGTGCGTCGCGGGATTCGCGAAGGGCACCGCCGGCATGGGACTGCCGCTCATCGCGACGCCGATCCTCGCGGGCGTCTTCGGCCCGCGCGCGGCCGTCGTCATCGTGACCATCCCGATCTTCGTCGCGAACACGCTCCTCGTCGTGCAGGGCTGGCGGCGGATCGAGGTCCTCCGCGGGCTCTGGCCGATCCTGGTCGCGAGCATGATCGGCACGGCCATCGGCGTGAACCTGCTCGCCCTCCTCGACCAGCGGACCTTCGCGATCCTGATCTCGCTGATGGTCGCCGTCTTCCTCTTCCGCGGAGAGCGTCTGCTCGGCGACCCCGCCGCGCGACGGGCACGTGCCGCCGGCACCGCCGTCGGCTTCGTCAGCGGGGTGCTCCAGGGCACGACGTCGATCGCTGCGCCGCTGATCGGCTCGTATCTGCACGCCCGCCGGCTCGAACCGGGCGACTACGTCGTCGCCGTCGCGTCGGTGTTCCAGCTGAACGCGATCGTGCAGCTCGTCGGCTACGCGCTGCTCGCCCTGTACACGCCGGAGATCGTCACGATCGGTCTGATCAGCCTCGTGCCGACGCTCCTCGCGCTCATGGCCGGCATCTACTTCCGGTCAAGGCTCGACCAGTCCCGGTTCCGGCAGGTCATCGTGGTGCTGCTCGTGCTCAGCGTCGCGAACCTCCTGTGGCGGAGCTTCGGGCCCTAGGTGAGGTCT
>JALZAB010000057.1 GCA_030948585.1 Chloroflexota bacterium | reverse complement strand
TCGCGCGCGGCGACTCCACGTTCGCCCGATACCTCGACCACGCGCGGCTCGGCGCCGAGGAGGCGCGGCGGCGCGGCGCGTCGGATCGCGTCGTCTTCCTGATCGCCGGCCACCACGGTCCCCCGGCCAGCAGGGACGCGCGCATGCTGGCCCGCGCGGACCATGAGGCGCTGCCGTGATGCCGGTGGGGCCGCGCCCCCCGGACGTGAGCGTCATCGGCTTCGAAGGCCCGCTCGACCTGCTGCTCGAGCTCGTGGAGGAGAAGAAGCTCGACATCTTCACGATGCGTCTGGGCGACCTCGCGGACGAGTACCTCGCGCGAGTGCGTCGCATGGACGTGCTGCCCGCCGATGAGGTCTCGGCATTCCTGTACATCGCCTCACGCCTCGTCCTGCTGAAGGCCCGGAGCCTGCTGCCATCCCTCATGCCCGCCCCCGAGGACGAGGAGCTGGATACGGAGGAGGAGCTTCGGCTCCGGCTCATCGAGTACGCGACCACGAAAGGCCGGGCCGAGGCCCTCGGCGATCGGATGCGCGCCGGCGAGCGGGTCTTCCACCGCGAGGGTGGGACCGTCGAGCTCCCGCCGAAAGGCGGCGATCCCGATGCGCTGGCCGCCGCATGGCTCAAGGTCATGGCCCTGACCCGGCGCACCGAGCAGGACCTGGAGGTCCCGGGTGAGCGCTACTCCGTCGAGCAGCGGACAGCCGAGATCGAGGCGCTCATGGCCGAACGATCCGCAGTCACGTTCGCTACGCTCCTTGGCGACCGGCCGACGCTCGGCTACGCGATCGTGACGTTCATCGCGCTGCTCGACCTGTATCGGCGCCTCGTCATCGATATCACGCAGGACGAGCTCTTCGGCGAGATCCGGATCGAGCGAAAGGTCCAGCGCATGGAGGGGCTCACCGAATGACGCGCTCTGCCGTGGCCGCCGCGGTCGAGGCCGTCCTCTTCGTCGCCGAGAAGCCCGTGAGCCGCGGCGAGCTCGCCCGGACGATCGGCGCGGGCAGCAAAGCGGTCTCCGATGCGCTCGCGGAGCTCGAGGAGTGGTACCGCGGGACCGGTCTCCGGCTGCAGCATGAGGGCGACGACTGGCAGATCGTCACCGCGCCGGAGATGGCCCCGCACGTCGCGACGTACCTCGGCGCCGACCGGCTCCGGCTTTCGTCGGCGGCGCTCGAGACGCTCGCGGTCGTCGCATATCGGCAGCCCGTCACGCGCGCCGAGGTCGAGTCGATCCGCGGCGTCAATTGTGATCAGACGATCTACACGCTCATGTCGCGGCGGCTCATCGCGGAGCTCGGTCGCCGGGAGGCTCCCGGGAGCCCATTCGAATACGGGACCACCTGGGAGTTCCTCGAGTGCTTCGGGCTGTCGTCGATCGACGCGCTCCCGACCGTCCTCTCGCCCGAGGGCGTGCGCAGCGATGACGCGGGGGTGCTGAGTCCGTGACGGGCGCGGCAGCGAGGGCCCAGAAGCTCATGACCGAGCGCGGCATCGCCTCGCGGCGTCATGCCGAGCAGCTCATCGCCGCGGGCCGCGTGACAAGCCGCGGCCGCCGCGTCGCGATCGGACAGAAGCTCGCTCCGGACGCACCGCTCGAGGTCGACGGCGCGCGCGGCGCGACCGCGGTTGCGCATCGCTACGTACTGTTGAACAAGCCCGTCGGCGTCGTCTCGACGGCCCGTGATGAGCGGGGCCGGCCGACGGTCGTGTCCCTCGTTGGCGCCCGCGAGCGGCTGTATCCAGTGGGCCGCCTCGACGCGGACTCCGAAGGGCTGCTCCTGCTTACCAACGACGGCGCATGGGCCGAACGCGTCCTCCATCCCCGCTTCGGGCACGAGCGCGAGTACGAAGTGGACGTCGAGCCCGAGCCTACCGCGCAGCAGCTGTCCGCGTTGCGCCGCGGGGTGAAGCTCGAGGAGGGCGTGGCGAAGCTCACCGGCCTTCGGCTCGTCGCGCCGGGCCGGCTGCGGCTCGTCCTGCAGACCGGGTGGAAGCGTCAAGTCCGGCGAATGTGCGCGGCCGTCGGGCTGCGGGTCACGCGGCTGCGCCGCGTGCGCATGGGCCCGCTGGCCCTCGGAGGCGTTCCGCTCGGTACGTGGCGCGAGCTCACCAAACGCGAGGTCGCGGCCCTGAAGGCCGCCCGCTGATGCCGATGCCGCGGACCGTCGCCATCGACGGCCCTGCCGGGGCGGGGAAGAGCACGATCGGAGCGCTCGTCGCCGAGCGGCTCGGGTATCTGTTCCTGGACACGGGCGCGATGTATCGCGCGGTGGCGCTCGCGGCCCTGCGCCGGGATATCGATCCCGACGATGGCCCGCGCCTCAGCGAGCTCGCGAAGACCGTGCGGATCATGATCGGACCGCCGACGAAGCAGGACGGCCGCGCGTACACGGTGCTCCTCGACGGCAGCGACGTCACGTGGGAGATCCGTTCGATGGACATCGACCGGATCGTGTCGCAGGTCGCACGGGTGCCGGGCGTGCGCGACGCGATGGTCGAGCAGCAGCGCACGCTCGCCGGCCAGGGTCGCGTGGTGATGGTCGGCCGCGACATCGGCACCGTCGTGCTGCCCGGGGCGGAGCGGAAGATCTTCCTCACGGCATCGGCGAGCGAGCGCGCACGACGCCGCGAGGAGGAGCTCGCGTCGCGCGGCGAGCGGCGAGCGCGGCAGGATCTGCTGCACGAGATCCTTCGACGCGATCAGCTCGACACCGAGCGCGCCGTGTCGCCGCTCAAGGCCGCGGAGGACGCCATCATCGTGCAGACCGACGGACTTTCCGTCCGCGAAGGGCTCGACAAAGTGCTGGCGGCGATCCAACGGGCCTGATCGGCCTGCTCGGCGATCCGCTCTGGCCACAGCGGCGACTCTGGGTGTGGCAGATGCTCTTCCCGCCGGTGCGCGCGGTCGGGCTCGCGCTGTACGCGATGACGATCGAGGGACGCGAGCGGATCCCGACGCATGGGCCGTACATCGTCGTGGCGAACCACGCGAGCTGGAAGGATCCGCCGGCCATCGAGTTCACGTTCCGGGTCGCGCTGCGCTTCATGGCGAAGATCGAAGCCTTCCGGATGTTCTTCCTCGGCGGCCTCATGCGGGGTATCGGGTGCTTTCCCGTCCGCCGCGGCGCCGGCGATCGGCGGGCGGTGGTGCTGTGCCTGCAGGTGCTGCGCGTGGGGAACCCGTTGGCCTTCTTTCCGGAGGGGACCCGCAGCCGCGACGGGGCGCTGCATCGCGCGCAACCGGGCATCGCGTTCCTCGCCCGCAAGTCCGCGGTGCCGATCCTCCCGGTCGGGCTCATCGGAACGGCCGAGGCAAAGCTGTTCCGATCGAAGATCCGCGTGGTGGTCGGCGAGCCGTTCCAGATCGATGAGCTCGGTCTGCCCGCTGGCGCGTCGGATCAGGACGTGGCCGACGCGATCATGCGGCGGGTCGCCCAATTGCTGCCGCCCCGCATGCAGGGCTATTACACGCAATAACGGGCCGTTTCGGCGCGGATGGGGCGCCTACACTTAGCGCTGTGGAAGTCCTCCTCGCGCGCGAGAACGGGTTCTGCTTCGGGGTCAAAAAGGCCGTGGAGCTGACCGAGGCCGCCTCCGAATCGGGCCGGCCGGTCTTCAACCTCGGCCAGGTGGTGCACAACCCGAAGATCAGCGAACGGCTGGCCGCTCGCGGGGTCAAGGTCATCGCGGACCCCCGCGAGGCCGAGTCCGGGATCGTCGTCATCCGGGCCCACGGCGTCCCGCCGGCGATGCGCCAGCGCATCGAGGACCAGGGTCTTCAGTGCATCGACGCGACCTGTTCCCTCGTGCTGCGGGCCCAGCGGTTCACCAAGCAGCTCGCGGATGAGGGATACAAGGTCGTGATCCTCGGCACGCCGCAGCATCCCGAGGTGGTCGGCCTCGTCGGCTTCGCCGGGCCGGATCACGTGATCGTCGAGACGAAGGAAGAGTGGGAGCGCCTGCCGAAGATGAAGAAGGCCGGTGTCGTCTCGCAGTCCACCCAGCCCCCGTGGGCCTTCAAGGAGCTCGTCGGTCACGTCGCGCAGATCAGCCAGGAGCTGAAGGTCTTCAACACCGTCTGCCCGGTCACGATCAAGCGCCAACAGGCGGCGACCGAGCTCGCGGGCGAGACCGACGTCATCGTGGTCGTCGGTGGAAAGAATTCGGCGAACACGCGCGAGCTCGTGAACCTCGCGCGCATGCAGGGCAAGACCGCGTATCACATCGAGCACTCGGCGGAGCTCGACGGGGCGTGGCTCGCCGGCATCGATCGCGTCGGGCTCATCGGTGGCTGCTCGACCCCCATGGAGACCCTGCTGGAAGTGAAGGAGCGCGCCGAAGCGCTCGCGAGCTAAGTGGCCCGCGCGGTCGTCGCGATCGTCGGGCGCCCCAACGTCGGGAAGTCAACGCTCTTCAACCGTCTCGTCGGTGAGCGGGTCGCCATCGTCGAGGATCTTCCCGGCACCACGCGCGACCGCATTTACGCGACGGCCGATTGGCGCGGTCGCGAGTTCGCTCTCGTGGACACCGGCGGCCTCGACGATCCGAAGGTCGGCCCGATGGAAGCCGCGGTCCGAGCGCAGGCCGAGACGGCCATCGACGAAGCTGACGTCGTCCTCTTCATCGTCGACGCGAAGACCGGGATCCTGCCGGTCGAGCACGACGTCGCCGACCGGCTCCGCCGGAGCCACAAGCCGGTGCTCATCGTCGCGAACAAGAGCGACTCATGGCGAGGGGAGGCCCAGGCCGCGGAGTTCTACGCCCTTGGCCTCGGCGAGGTGCATACGGTCTCCGCGATCCAAGGCACCGGAACGGGCGATCTTCTCGATGCGGTCGTGGCCGCGCTTCCTGCGGAGGAGCCGTCCGAGGAGGCATACGACGCGCGCGTCGCGATTATCGGCCGTCCAAATGTTGGCAAGTCCAGCATTCTGAACGCGCTCGTGGGAGAGCAGCGGGCCGTCGTCAGCGAGATCCCCGGCACGACCCGCGATACGGTCGACACCATGCTCGAGCGTGACGGAAAGCGGATCCTCCTCGTCGACACGGCCGGGATCCGCCGCCGCGGCAGCATCGAGCACGGCATCGAGCAATACGCGCTGCTGCGCACGGTGCGCGCGATCGAGCGCGCGGACGTCGCGATCCTGCTCATCGACGCGCTCGAGGGCATCGTGGACCAGGACGTCCATAACGCCGGCTACGCGCTCGAGGCGGGCGTGGGGCTGGTCCTCGCCATCAACAAGTGGGATGCTGTCGACCGGGGCATGGAGACCACGGAACGGTTCCGGACGGACGTCGCGCGTGAGTTCCATTTCGTACCCTGGATGACCAGCCATTTCACGTCGGCGAAGAGCGGCCGGAACGTCGACGACGCGCTCGCCGACGCCGTCCGCGTCGTCGAGAGCCGGAAGACGCACGTGTCGACGGCGGAGCTGCACCGCATCCTGGTCGAGGCCATCGGCTCGCATCCGCCGCCGACGGTGCGGGGCAAGGAGGTCCGGTTCCATCACGTGACCCAGGCCGATGCCCACCTCCCGACGTTCGTGTTCTTCGTCGACCGTCCGGACCTCGTGCACTTCTCGTATCAGCGCTATCTGGAGAACAAGATCCGCGATCGTTTCCCGTTCCCCGGCACCCCCATCCGGCTGCAGTTCCGCGCGGCGCGGGACTGATGGACCTCATGCGGATCCTCGCCTGCGGCATCGTGGGCTACGGCGTCGGCTCCATCTCGAGTGGCTACCTCGTCGGGCGCATCTACCGGAACGTCGATCTGCGACGGGTCGGCTCTGGATCGACGGGCGCGACCAACACGTATCGCACGCTCGGGCTCGGGGCGGCGCTGCTCGTCGCCGTGCTCGACATCCTGAAAGGTGCGGTGTCGGTGTGGATCGCGTGGCTCATCGTCGACGCGCCCGGTGACGAGCGGACGGTCGCTACCGCCGTCGCGGCGATCGCCGCGGTCGCCGGGCACTGCTGGCCCGCGTTCCTCGAAGGCCGCGGAGGCCGGGGGGTCGCCACCGGGTTCGGCGCGCTCCTGTTCGTCGCGACCCCGGCATGGCTGGGCGCGGTCGTCGCGTTCATGCTCGCGCTCGCCTTCACGCGCATGGTGAGCGTGAGCTCGCTCGCGTCGGTGGCCGGCGCATTGATCGGCTACCTCATCTTCGTCGAGGCCGGCTACCTCTCGTTCCACTGGGCCGTCCTGGCATTCATCCTCGTTGCCGGGGCGATCGTCACGATCCGCCATCGCGCGAATATCGCGCGCATCGTTCGCGGCAGCGAGCCGCGGCTCGGGCAACGCCGATCCCCGTCGACGTAGCGGTCCTCCAGGCGGGCTCCTGGGGCACGACGCTCGCGACGATCATGGCCCGCGACGGCGGACGCTCCGTGATCCTCTGGACCCGCGACGCGGACCGCGCGGCCGAGATCTCCGCCCGCCGGGAGAACGCCCGCTACCTGCCCGGTGTCACCATTCCGAACGCTGTCCAGGTGACCGCGGATCTCGCGCGAGCCCTCGAGGCCGACGCCATCGTCGTGGCCGCGCCGGCGCACGGCGTCCGCGACCTGCGCGACCGCGTGGCCCCGCTGCTCCGCCCGGACCACCGCCTGTGCTCCGCGACCAAGGGGCTGACGCCGAACGACGCCCGCCGCATGAGCGAACTCTGGACGGACGCGTTGCCGGCCGCGCATGTGGCGGTGCTCTCGGGACCGAACATCTCGCGCGAGATCGCCGCGGGTCTGCCGGCACCGACGGTCATCGCGTCGTCGGATCGTGAGACCGCGAAGCGCTTCCAGATGCTCGTCGGGACGCCGATGTTCCGGGCCTACACGAACGACGACGTCGTCGGCGTCGAGCTCTGTGGCGCGCTCAAGAACATCATCGCGCTCGGCGCCGGGGCCATCGATGGCATCGGCTACGGGGTGAACGCCAAGGCCGGCT
Source organism: Chloroflexota bacterium (assembly GCA_030948585.1). Lineage (GTDB taxonomy): Bacteria > Chloroflexota > Limnocylindria > P2-11E > P2-11E > UBA4735. Next base: position 10,078 of record JALZAB010000057.1, on the reverse strand, counting down.
TCATGACGCGCGGGTTGGCCGAGATCGCGCGCTATGCCTTCGCGAGCGGCGGCGATCCGTTGACGTGTGCCGGGCTCGCCGGATTCGGCGATCTCATCGCGACGTGCACGAGCACGCACTCGCGCAACCGCACGGTCGGCGAAGCGCTCGCCACGGGCGCCACCCTGGCCGACATCAAGCGCCGGCTCGGCGGCCAGGTGGTCGAAGGTATCGGAACGACGCAGGCGGTCCATGCGCTCGCCGGTACCCTGAGGGTCGAGATGCCCATCGTCGCCGAGACGTACCGCGTGCTGTTCGAAGGGAAGCCCGTCCGCGAGGCGATGCGCGGTCTCATGGATCGCGAGCCGGGGGAGGAGCTCTCCGGTCCGCTCGCCGAGGTCTCCCGGCTGCTCCGCGTCAGGGCGGGAGACACGCGGCGGCCGGGATGAGCCGCGCAGCGTCGGCGGCCGCCTGCTTCATCGCGTCGGTCATCCTCCTCTCGTGCTCCGCTCCGGCTCCGACCGTCGTCGCGACGCCGGCACCGACACCGGCGACGCACCGGCTGCAGGTCGCGGCCGCAGGTGCCGACGGCCCGGTCGCCGGTCTGCGCGTGTGCGCGTCGACATTGTCGGGCGTACAGACCTGCGCCCCGACCCGCGCGGACGGCATCGTCACGTTCGACCTTCCCGCGGGTGCGTACCAGGTGCGATCCGACCTGCCGGCGAGCCAGCGCCGCATTGGCGAGCTCGCCGGTGCCGACCTGACCGCAGCCGACGCATCGGTGCGCCTCGAGTTCGAGAAGATCCGGCGCATCAGCGGCACCGTGACCGACGTGAACAAGAAGCCGGTGCCGCAGGCTCCGATGTGCGCCGTGCCCCTGTCCCTCGCCGCGACCGTCTGCGAGAAGACGAAGGTCGATGGGACCTATGCCCTCGACGTCACCGCGGGCTTTTACAAGATGCGATTCGACGGTGGTCCAGGCCTGCGCCTCTTATCGCAGTGGGCCTTCGGTCGGGTGAGCAGCGGAGAGGCCGACATCGTCGACGTCCGGAGCGCCGACTCCACAGGCATCGACGTGGTGCTGCGGCCGGGCGTCGTGCTGCAGGGAACGATCACGACCACGAGCGGTCAGCCCGCGAAGAAGGCGCAGGTGTGCACGCACCGGTTCAGCGAATCGCTGCCGTGGGAGTGCGAGCGCACCGATGACCACGGCCACTACGTCGCGCTTCGCGAGCCCGACACCTACTGGGTGTGGGTCATCCCTTCGGACGACGATCCGCTCCAGATGCAATGGTTCGATGACGCCGCCGTCGGTGTCGGCGCGACGCCGGTCGAGCTCAGCCACGACCGCTCGATCGACCAGACGCTCGGGCCGGGTCCGTCGATCGTCGGCCACGTGACCGACGCGAACGGCGCACCGGTCTTTCACGCCTTCGTCTGCGTGGACACGCCGTTCCCGACCGGCCGCATCTGCCGGCCGACGGATTCGAGCGGCGCGTATCGGGTGACGACGCGGCCGGAGACGTATCTCATCCAGGTCCTGCCGCCCGACGGAAGCGACCTGCTGCCGCAGTACGTCGGCGGCGGCCGCACGTGGCTCGATGCGGCGACGGTGACCGTGCGGAGCCAGGATCAGCGGGTCGACGTGAAGCTGCAGCGCGGAGTGAAGGTGAGCGGGATCCTCCGTTCGGAGAGCGGCGTTCCGCTCGAAGGGGCGTCGGTGAATGTGTCCGATGCCCAGGGCTTCCTGACCGGGACATACACCGACGAGACGGGGTCCTATTCGATCGCGGTGCCGGCCGGCCGCTACACGTTCGACTTCTTCGCGCCATTCCCAAGCCAGCTTGTGAGCGTGCAGGACCGCGCGGTGACCGTCGATCGGCCAATGACGCTCGACGTAGCCCTCCCCGACGCGTACCCCTGAGCGCGCCCATAATCCGAAGCACATCACCGGGGAGGACGACTCATGGACCTGCGCTCGCTCATCGCGCCACGGCTCGTGGCGCACGCCCACTGCGACATCCCGTGTGGGATCTACGACCCGACCGCGGCGACGATCGCCGCGCAGACCGTCGCGAAGATGGTCGAGAAGATCACCGGGGCGACCGGTGGGGACGACGCCAGCCGCAACACGTACATCCGCTCTGTCGCGGTCAAAGAGGAGCACGCCCAGATCTGCAAGCGCGAGCTGCTCATCCTCTGGACCGACTACTTCAAGCCGGAGCACCTCGAGAAGTATCCGAAGCTGCATGACACGTTCTGGAAAGCGGCGAAGCTCTGCTCCAAGAACAAGCAGAACGTCGACGCCGCGGCCGCCAGCGAGCTGCAGGCCGCCGTCAAGGAGATCTCCGACATCTTCTGGGCGACCAAGAAGTGAGACCGGCGACCCTAGTGTTCAGGGTCGCCGTCGCGGGCCGCAGCATGGAGCCGACCTTCCGCGATGGTGACTGGCTGCTGGTCCGCCAGCTCCGGCGGCCACCCCGGCCCGGTGAGGTCGTCGTCGCAACGGACCCGCGCGCGCCCGAGCGACTGCTCGTGAAGCGGGTCCGGACCGTGGACGGCGATCGCGTCACGGTCCAGGGCGACCACGCCGACCCGGCCGAGTCGACCGACTCGCGCCAGTTCGGCCCGATCCCGCCCTCGGCCATCGTCGGGCGGCCGCTGCTGCGCTACGCCCCGCTTCATCGCTTCGGCCTCGTCTCGTGATGGTCACCTGCGCGCGCTGCGGCCTGACCCGCGAGGGCGCGGGCAAGACCGGGCTGCCCGGGGACCTGGGCGTCCAGATCGAGCAGCGCGTGTGTGCGGAGTGCTGGAAGGAATGGACCGCCGCGCAGATCCGCGTCATCAACCACTACGGACTACGGCCGGCACTGCGCGAGGATCGCGAGAAGCTGTACGGCTTCACGCGCGAATTCCTGAATCTCGCGACGTAGTATTCGTATCCGATGAGCGATGAGCGGAGTGGCACGACCGCCGTGACCGACGGCGAAGCCGGCCAGGACGGTGTGTACGTCTATTGCATCATCGAGTCGGGCGAGCCGCGGACGTTCGGGAACGTCGGCATCGGCGGCCGTGGCGACGAGGTCTTCACCATCCACTTCCGCGACCTTGCCGCCGTCGTGAGCCGGGCCCCACTGATCGTGTACGACCCTACGCGCGAGAACGCGTTGACCCATGAGCACGTGCAGGAGGTCGTGATGAACGAGCACGGCTTCACGCCGGTGCCCATGAGCTTCGGCACGCTGTTCAAGACGGACAACGACACGGTGGAATTCCTGAAGGACACGTACGACGCGCTGCGCGACGTGCTCCTCAAGATGAAGGACAAGCTCGAGTTCGGCCTCAAGGTGAACTGGGATCGCGAGCAGGTGCTCCGGGAGATCGAGGAGCAGAACGAGGAGATCCGCCGGCTGAAATCGGAGATCCAGACGAACACGCAGTCGTCGACGTACTTCGCGCGCATGCAGCTCGGCCGTCTGGTCGAGCAGGCTCTCACGGACAAGTCCGACTCGTTCGTCCGGGAGATCTACGACCGCCTCCGCGACGCGGCCATCGCGTCGCGGTCCAACAAGGTGATCGGCGACAAGATGATCATGAACGCGGCGTTCCTGGTCGGTCGCGACCAGGCGGAGCACTTCGACGCGAAGGTGCACGACATCGGCAAGAAGTTCGAGGGCACGCTGTCGTTCCGGTACACCGGGCCCTGGCCGCCGTACAACTTCGTGACGATCCGCCTGCAGCTCGAGCGCTCGGCTTCGGTCTAGGCCGTGTTCGGCCTCGGCAAGCTCCTCATGCTCCCGTATTCGCTCCCCGCCGCGGGCATCAAGTACTGCTTCAGCAAGGTCCTCGAGATGGCGGAGCAGGAGATGACCGACGACACCGCGGTGAAGGAGGAGCTCATCCTCCTGAACATGCAGCTGGAGGAGGGCGAGATCGACGAGGAGGAGTTTCGGCGGCGCGAGGCGCCGCTGCTCGCGCAGTTCTCCGCGATCCGCGCCTACCGGCGCCAGCTCGCGGAGGAGCAGGTGGCCGGACTCATCGCCGAGACCGCGTCGGAGCGGGTGACGGTCATCGAGACGCCCGAGGAGCTCGACCGGCCCGCGTGAGCCTCGTGTACGTGTACGCCATCGCTCCGGCCGCGTGCCCCGAGCCCACCGCCCTACGCGGCCTCGACGACGCACGGGTCCGCGCGATCCGGGACGGCGATCTTGCGGCCCTGGTGAGCGACGTTCCCGATGCCGAATTCGGGGAGGCGCCGCTGAACGCGCATCTTGCGGACATGGACTGGCTCACGCCACGCGCCGTCCGGCACCAGGAGGTCAACGCCGCCCTTACCGCGGCGTGCGATCCGCTCGTGCCGCTGTCCTTCGGGACGGTGTTCCGCGACGGCGCGGGTGTCACGCGGATGCTGCGGGATCGCGCGACCGAGATCGCGTCGCGCTTCGAGGGGCTTCGCGGCAAGGCCGAGTGGATCCTGGCGATCCGCCGCGACCGGCCGGCGGCGCTCGCAGCGCTCGAGTCGGGGAGCGCCCCGCTGCGCGCCCTCCGCGCCGAGATCGATGCCGCACCCCCCGGCCGCGCGTACCTGGCCACGCGGCGGCTCGACGAGACGAAGCGGCAGGAGCTCCGGGCCGCCGACGCCGCCGCCATCGGCGCGGCCGTCGAGACGTTCGAAGGCGCATCCAACCGGCTGTTCCGCGAGACGCTGGTCGAAGATGCCGGCGGGACGCTGCTCGCGCGCTTCTCGGTGCTTGCCGCGCGCGAGGCGGCGCCGGCCCTCGATCGCATGCGCGAAGCGTTCGGCCAGACCTGGGCATCGCGCGGCTACAGCGCCGATCTCAGCGGACCGTGGCCGGCCTACCGCTTCTCCACGGTCGATCTCGCATGACCGGTCCGCTCGCTGCCCTGCCGGACGAGGAGCTCAGCGTGCTCGATCTCGTCGACCGGCTGCTGAACCGCGGGGTCGTGATCACCGGCGAGGCGACGATCTCCGTGGCCGGCGTCGATCTCGTCTACCTCGGTCTCAACCTGATCCTCACCGCGGTCGAGACGATCGCGCAGAAGGAAGCCCGCACGAGGTGACGCGGCTCCTCGCGCACGCCATCACGCGGCGTGCCGCCGCCGGCCCCGACACCGGATTGCGCGGCCTGCCGCTCGAGCAGATCACGGGAGGCGAGCTCGGGCTCTGGGCGACCCGCTGGGAGGGGGAGCCAACGCTGTCGCGCGACGACGCGTTCGCGCATCACGATCTGGTCGCGGTGCTCTGCGATGCCGGCCCGTGCGCCCCGGTGCGGTTTGGCACCTGGCTCGCCGATGACGACGCCGCGCGTCGCAGCCTCGAGACCGATCAGGAGCGCTTCGCCGCGGCCGTCGACCGGCTCGCGGATCGCCGCGAGGTCGCCGTGACCCTGCTCTGGATGGATGCCGAGGTGCGCGAGGGCCGCGGCCATGTCCTCACCGGCCCGGGCCGGACGTTCCTCGAGCGACGACGTGGCGCCCACGCCGTCACGGACGGTCGCCGTCGCGATGCCGAGGGCTTGGCGGCCCGGCTCACGCGGGCCTTGGCAGTCGAGCAAGCTGACGCTCGGCAGGAAACCTGTCCGAGCGCCGAGGTGGCCCTGTCCATGTCGCTGCTGGCCCGAAAGGACGGCGGTGAGGCGTTGAAAGCGCGAGCGACGGCCGCGGTCGCCGCACTCTCTGGTGTCCGCGGGGTGGTCAGCGGACCGTGGCCGCCGTACAGCTTCGCCGAGGAGCTCGGTCATGGACGATGAGATCGCGGCCCTCCGTCGCGAGCTCGAGCGCGTCCGGGGCATCCTCCCGGAACGGGTGAACCTCGATCCGGAAGGGGTCGAGCAGGGCTTGGCGAAGCTCGTCCTCACGCTGGTCGAATTCCTCCGGCAGGTCCTGGAGCGCCAGGCGATCAGACGGATGGACGGAGGGACCCTCACCGATGACGAGGTCGAGCGGGTGGGCCTCGCGCTGATGCGCCTGGAAGCAAAGGTCCGCGAGATGGCGGAGCTCTTCGGGCTCGACCCCGACGACCTCAATCTCGGCCTCGGCCCGTTGGGGAAGCTATTGTGACCGACCAATGAGCATGAGCAGCCGCGGTCTCTCCCCCGCGCCGTCGACCAGCATCATCGACATCCTCGACCGGGTGCTCGATAAGGGCCTCGTGGTCGCGGGTGACATCAGCATCTCGCTCGCGAACGTGGAACTGCTGACGATCCGCATCCGGCTCCTGGTCTGCTCCATCGACAAGGCCGAGCAGATCGGCCTCAACTGGTGGCGCTACGACAAGAACCTGGTCGCACCCGCGACTGCCGCCGCCGCGAGCCGTGATGCGTCAGCGGGAGAAGTCAAACGCCTCGAAGAACGGATCGTCGAGCTGGAGCGTGCTCTCAAGTCGGCGAATCCGAAACGGTAGGAGCTGAATATGCCTGTTGAACGCGCCTCTGGTGGAAGTAGCCTCATCGATGTCCTCGATCGGATCCTCGACAAGGGCATCGTCATCGACGCGTGGATCCGCGTGTCGCTGGTCGGCATCGACCTGATCACGGTCGAGGCCCGCGTCGTCGTCGCCTCGATCGACACGTACCTGCGGTACGCAGAGGCCCTCGGCATCACATCGACGGTCGCGCGTCCGGCGGCGGGTCCGGGGACGGGCGGCTCGCTCGCGTCGGGCGGGTTGGCGGGCACGCCGTCATCGGCTCCCACCGGCGCCGCTGAACGACGCTAGCCGCACGGTGACCGGCTGATGGCCGGAGCGACCCAGCGTCTCGCCATCGACCCGGACGCCGCGCCGCGCGACGTCCGCCCGGGAGCTGATCCCGAGGCCGCGCTGCTCCCGGTCCTTGATGGGTTGGCGCGCGCCTTCGGCTACGAGCGCGCGCTGGTGGCCCTGGCCGACGAGCGCGCGCGCGTGATCCACGGACGGTTCGGCCGCGGCATTGCCGACCATCTCGCCGATGCGTTCAGCGTGCCGCTCGCCAACCTGCAGGACCCGAGCGTCGTCGCGTTCCACTCCGGGGTGCCGCAGCGGGTGGACGATGTGGCCGCCGATGTCCGCGTCACGCCGGCGACGCGCGACATCCTGCTGGAGCTCGGTTTCGATTCCTTCATCGTCGCGCCGCTGCGCAGTCCCGGCGAGCCGCCGATCGGTGTGGTCATCCTCTCGAAAGGCAGCCCGGCGAGCGACGCCGACGTGCAGGCTCTCGCTCCATTCGCGAACCAAGCCGGCAGCCTGCTCGCGCAGGCGCGCGACGTCGCCGAGCTGCGGCTTGGTGGGGAAGCGCACGCGATCGAGAAGGAATGGCTCTGGTGGATGGTCAACGCCTTCGCCGATCCCGTTGTGGTCACCGACGAGCAGAACGAGCTCGTGCTCGCCAATCACAGCGCGGAGCTGCTGTTCAAGAGCGGCAAGGACGACAGCGCCGGGAAGGCGCACGCCATCTCGATGAACAACTTTCTCTTCACGGCCGCGCTGTCGACGTGGAACCTGCAGAGCGCGCTTGAGCGCACCCGCGAGCTCACGCTCGTGGACCCCATCGAAGGTGACGAGCTCATCTTCGAGGTCATCACGTCGCCCGCGACGAACTACCGCATCGGCGCGCGCGGCGTGGTCTCGGTCCTCAAGAACGTCACCGACCTGCGCCACGTCACCCAGGAGCTCAGCGCGAATATCCAGCGCCTGCAGTCGGTCGACCAGGAGATCCGGATGGAGCGGGACCGGCTCGATCTGGTGCTCCGCAACGTTCCGAACCCGATCATCGTCGTGGACAACATGAACGAGATCGTGAGCATGAACGCCGCGGCCGAGCACCTCTTCAAGCCGCCGCACGAGCCACTGGTGCAATCGCGTCGGGCGCAGGTCGCGATGCGCAACGACGCGAAGTTCACGTCGTTCCTCGCACAGCTGTCGCTTGATCCGGCATCGAACCGCACCGGTGAGCTGCGGCTCACCGACGTCGATACGGGCGAAGAGCTGGAGCTCCAGGTGACCGCCAACGAGGTTCGCGACACAGTCGGCGCCGCTATCGCGACCGTCTCGGTCATGCAGGACGTCGGGCGCCTGCGCGAGCTGGAGCGCCGCCGCCTCGAGCAGGCCCTCTTCGACTCGGAGAAGCTCGCGGCCACGGGCCGGCTCGCGGCGTCGATCGCGCACGAGATCAATAATCCGCTCGAGGCGATCCAGAACGCGCTCTACCTCTTGGTGAAGCGGATCCCGGATGACGATCCGAACGCGAAGTTCCTGAACATCGCGATGAAAGAGACCGAGCGGATGAGCCGGATCCTCCGGCAGATGCTCGGGTTCTACCGCCCGGCGGCCGACCTCACGCCGACCGATCTGAACGCGCTCATCGACGAGGCGGAGGCCCTCGTGGCAAAGCGCCTCCGTGAGCAGAACGTGAAGGTCGAGCGGCTGCTCCAGCCCGATCTGCCGCGGGTCATGGCATCGGCCGATCAGATCAAGCAGGTGATCCTCAACCTGGTGTTGAACGCCGCCGAGGCGATGCCCAAAGGGGGCGTCGTCACGGTCACGACCGAGGCGCACCGGGACGCGGGGTCGGCGTTCATCCGCACCGACGCGGTGCGGGTGCAGGTCGCCGACACCGGGCCGGGCATCGCCGAGGAATTCCTGCCCCACATCTTCGAGCCGTTCTTCTCGACGAAGGGGGAGAAGGGCACCGGCCTCGGTCTTTGGGTGAGCCTGGGCATCGCCCAGAGCCACGGCGGCCGGCTCCAGGTGCGGAACCGTCCCGGGGGCGGGACCGTGTTCAGCATGACGCTGCCGATCGGAGGTCCACCCGATGCCGCCTAGGGTCCTGATCGTCGACGACGAAGAGAGCGTGACCATCACGATGGCGGCCATCCTCGAGATGGATGGGTACAGCGTGGCCACCGCGCTGCGGGGCGACGACGCGCTCCGGCAGATCACGGCCGAGGAGTTCGACCTCGTCCTCACGGATCTCCGGCTGGACGACTTCGACGGCATGGACGTGCTCGCGGCGGCGCGCACGCGCTCACCCGAGACGGTGGGCATCGTGCTCACCGGCTACGCCTCGCTCGAGTCCGCCGTCAAAGCGCTTCGCGAGGGCGCATACGACTACATGCTCAAGCCCGCCGATGTCGAGGAGCTGCGCGCGACGGTCGCCCGGGGCATCGAGCGCCGCCGGCTCGGGCAGGATCTGCGCGCGCGGGTGGCCGACCTCGAGGCCGCGAACCGGACCATCAACGATCTCAACGCGGGCCTGCACGAGCGGGTCGGGCAGGCGACGTCCGACCTGCAGGCCCGGGTGCGCGAGCTCGATGCGGCGCGGGTCGAGATCCTCGCAAGCTACGAGAAGCTGCAGGAGCTGGACAAGCTGAAGTCGCAGTTCCTTTCCATTGCGTCGCACGAGCTGAAGACACCCATCACCGCGATGTCGGGCTTCGTACAGATCGCGGTCCGGCGGATCAAGCGCCGCCTCGCCGCCGGCCGGCCGGCGGAAGAGAACTGGAAGAAGGAAGAGGAGACGCTGCTCGAGCAGCTCGAGGTCGTCCAGCGCCAGACGGCGAAGCTCGCACGGCTCGTGGACGAGCTCCTCGACGTGTCCCGCATCGAATCCGGACGTCTCGAGCTGCGGGTCAGCGACGTCGACCTGCCGGAGCTGGTCGCCGAGGTCATGCGGCGCCATCAGCTGATGGCGGCCAAGCACGAGCTCAAGCTGAGCTACGACCCGGACGCGAAGCTTGATGTCCGTGGCGATCGCGACCACCTCGAGCAGGTGCTGAACAACCTCATCGGGAACGCCATGAAGTACTCACCCGAAGGCGGAGCGATCGACGTGTCCGTCGCGCGCTCGGGCGACCAGGAGGTCGAGTTCACCGTTTCGGATCACGGCATCGGCATCCGTCCGGCGGAGCTGGCGCGCGTGTTCGGCCTGTTCTACCGCTCACCGGACCGGCTGGCCCGCGATGTCGGCGGCATGGGTCTCGGCCTCTTCATCACGAAAGAGATCGTCGATCGGCACAACGGCCGCATCTGGGCCGACAGCGAGGTGGGGAAGGGAACGACGTTCCACGTCGCCCTGCCCGCCAGCGTGCCCGCGGCGGTCGGAGG
>JALZAB010000055.1 GCA_030948585.1 Chloroflexota bacterium | reverse complement strand
TCTCCTTCAGCGACAGCACCTGCCCCCGGACCAGCCGGGTGAGGCCGACCCAGCTCACCACCGCGAGGGCCACGAAGATGAGGATGAGCCCGCCCATGATGTCGCCGAGCCAGGTGTTCCGGAGCGTCGCCATGATGATGATGACGAACAGCAGGTCCGGGAAGGCGTAGATGATGTCGGTGAACCGCATCAACACGTTGTCGATCCAGCCCCCGAAGTAGCCGGCCGTCAGCCCGAGGGTGAGCCCGAGGACGAAGATGATCAGCGTCGGCACGAGGCCGACGACGAGAGAGATCCGCGCCGACCAGATGAGCCGGCTCAGGATGTCGCGGCCGAGCTGATCGCTTCCGAGGATGAACCGTGAGTTGTGATACTGCGAGTCGACGAAGAACGGATCCATGTTGTTGACCTTCGTGTCGATCGCGGTCGGCTCGTACGGCGCGATCAACGGCGCGAAGATCGCGCAGATCGACGCGAGCGCGATGATGACGAGGCCGAACATGGCCGCCTTGTTCCGCCGCAGCCGCCACCAGGCGTCCGCCCAGAGCGACCGCTGCTTGCGGGTGAGGACGTTGGACTCGATGGAGCGCTGCTGGGCCGCGCTGGTGGTGACGGTCGCCATTTATTTGCCCACCTTGATGCGCGGGTCGAGGATGCCGTACACGATGTCGACCGTGATGTTCGCGATCATGATGAGGAAGGCATACAGCAGGGTCGTCGCCATGATCACGGGGTAGTCGCGGCCGAGGATGCTCGTGACATACAGTCGGCCGATGCCGGGCACGCTGAAGATCTGCTCGATGATGAACGAGCCGGTGATGAGGCCTGCGGTCACCGGTCCAACGATCGTCGCGACCGGGATCATCGCGTTCTTCATCACGTGCGTGACGACCACGACCTGCTCCCGGAGACCCTTGCTCCGCGCCGTGCGCACGTAATCCTGGCGGATGGCCTCGAGCATGCTCGCGCGCGTGATCCGGGTCAGCACGGCGGCGGGTCCGAGGGCCAGGATCACCGTCGGGAGGACCATGTGCTTGAGATCACCCCAGCCGATGATCGGCAGCCACCGGAGCGTCACCGCGAAGAGGTAGATCGCGAAGATCGCGATGACGAAGGACGGGATCGTGTACCCGACCGTCGCGAAGAACAAGCTGCCGTAGTCGACCGCCGAGTTCTGCTTCAGCGCGCTGATGACGCCGAGGGGCAGGGAGATCGCGAGCGACAGGAGCAGCGCCTGCACGCCGAGCTGCGCGGACACCGGGAAGCCCTGGCCGATGATCTCGGTCACCGCACGGTCGTGGGTGAGGCTCGGGCCGAAGTCGAACCGGATCGCATTGCCGAGGAAGAGCACGAACTGCTCCGGCATCGGCTTGTCGATCCCGTAGAGCCGGTTCAGACGATCGATGGTCGCCTGAGGAAGCGGCCGGTTCTCGTTCTTCTCGAACGGCGATCCGGGGGCCGAGTGGGCCAGGCTGAAGGTGATGACCGCGACGAAGAACATGGTTGGGATGATGAGGAGGAGTCGGCGGATCGTGTATTGGAGCATCTCTGGTTGGTCGGGCCCTCCAGCCGAGCGAAGTCGCCTCTTCGCGAGTGTATACCGGGACACAGTCGGGACGGTTCGCGTTCGGGGCCGCCGCCGCCCCGGAAACGTCGCCGGGCCGGCCTCGCGGCCGGCCCGGCGGTCACGTCTTCAGTGACGGTGAAGCGTTACTGCTTCTTCGACACCGAAATGTTGGCCTGGTCCATGATCCCGATCTCAAAGTCGAGTGCCGTGTCGATGACACCGTGCACGTACGGCTTCAGGAGGTACTTCGTCGCGGAGTAATAGAGGAACGCGACGGGAGCCTCAGCGGTCAGGATCTTCTGCGCGGCGATGTAGCCATCGTCACGCTTCTTCGCATCGGGCTCCTTGTCCGCCGCCCTCACGAGGGTGTCGTACTGCGTGTTCTTCCAACCAACGTGGGTCACGGTCGAGTTCGAGACGAACACGGTCGTGAGCCAGTCCTGCTGGTCGGGGTAGTCCGCGCACCAGCCGAGCAGGAACAGGGCCGGCGTTGTCTCCGGCTTCTTCACCAGCTGGGTGTAGGTCGTGCGGTCGACCGGATCGAGCGTGACGTCGATCCCGAGGTTCGTCTTCCACTGCTGCTGGGCCCACTCGACGCGGGTCTTCGCTGCGGCGGATGACGAGTACGTGAACTTGATGCCGGTGAGCTCAGGCTTGCCCGCGAAGCTCGAGCTTGCGAGCGCGGCCTTCGCCGCGGTCACGTCGAACTTCTGGGTGTGGTCGTCCTTGTCGTAGCCCGGGAGTCCCGGCGGCATGAACGACTCGGCCGCGACACCGATCTTCTGGACATCGGTGATGTACGCCTGACGGTCGAACGACTTCGCGAACGCCAGACGGACCTTCGCGTCGGTGAAGGGGGCCTTCTGGGTGTTGAAGCCGTAGTAGAAGGTGCAGGAGCCCGGAACGTCCCGGAGCTGCGCCTTGAGGTCCGCGTCGCTGTCGACGGTGCGCAGCTGCTCGGCAGCCACACCGACGGCGTCAAGCTCGTTGTTCCGGTATGCAGCGAAGGCGACCGCGCCTTCGTTGATCATGACCTTGGTCCACTTCTTGAGCTTGGCCGGATTGCGGTAGTTGTCGTTGCGCTCGTAGACCATCTTCTCGTTGTGCTTCCACTCGGTGAGCTTGAATGGCCCGTTGCCGATGAACGTCGCTGGCTCGGTCCACTTGTCGCCACCCTTCGTGACGTCGGACTCACGCGAGGGCACGCCGACCCAGAGGGCGGCGATCGCGTTGAAGTACGGAGCCTGCTCGGTCAGCTTGAAGGTGATGTCGTTGCCACTCGTGCTGATGCCAAGCTTGCCCTTCGCGGCCGCGATCTCGGCCGGGGTCGCCTTCTTCGGGTCGAGGGAGTTGTAGTCCTCGCATCCGACGATGACGTAGCCGGTGAACGCGTAGTCGCCTGCGACGTTCGGGTCGCAGAGCCGCGTGAAGCCGTACTGGAAGTCCTTCGCCGTCAGCGGCGATCCGTCCGAGTACTTGAGGCCATCGCGCAGCGTGTAGGTGTAGGTGAGCCCGTCGGATGAGACCTTGGGCTGGTCCTTCGCGGCGCCCGGGATGGGCTTGAGGGTCTTGGGGTCGAACGCCATGAGCGCCTCGTAGACCATCATGGTCTGCGCGACCTCGTTGACGAAGGACTCCTTCTGCGGGTCGATCGTGTCGGGCTCGCCACCGGTGTTGGTGTTCAGCTCACCATTCGGATCGACGGCCCCCGCGTTGCTTGCGGTGTTGCCTCCCTGATTGCCGGCCTGACACGCCGTCACGATCATCGAGACCGCGACGAGCATCGCCAGGAGCGACCAAAGGCTTGAGCGGCGCTGGATCATTCGCTCCCTCCAATTGTTGTGGCCCGCGACGCGTGTAGGTCTGAGCCCACACGCGCGCGACCGAGGCTGAAGCCGGTCGGATCACGTGGGACCCCGTCATTGTGTGGTCGCCTGCCGCGCAGCGTCAATTGCGCGACACTCGACCCGGTCACTCCCCTCTACCCGGGGTGTCCGGAAGGGGTTCAGGGCGTCGCGAATCTCCACTCGCGGGCATTCCACGTGAGCGGCGCCCCACCGGAGGCCGGATCGACGCCCACGAGCGCTCGGGGGGCCACGTCGACCCGGAGCTGCTGGTACAGCGGCAGGGCCGGCCGCGCGTCGTCCCATTCCCGTTCGAGCTCGGCATAGAGGAGCCGCTTGTCCGTCCGGTCGACCGCCATCGTGGCGGCCGCGGCGAGGGTGTCGAACCACGGGCCAGCCGTTCCTCGATACCGGTCCGTCGCTCGCTGGGGATCGCTCGCGTCGTCTGGGCCGATCGCCAGGTCGAACGCGCCACTGGCCACAGCCGCGTCCGCTGCCTCGGCCGGGATCTCTCGAACGTCGGCGGCGACCCCGATGGCCGCAA
>JALZAB010000016.1 GCA_030948585.1 Chloroflexota bacterium | reverse complement strand
AGGTCCTTACCGAACAACTCCGTCGAAGGCACTTCTGATAGGAAGCGCTCGATCCCGTTCGCGATACCGATAGCGAGCACGTCGGGATGGTCGATCGCGAGTTCGCGGTCGTCGGCATTGCTGAGGTAGCCCATCTCGAGGATGACTGACGGCGTGAATGGAGACGTCGACGACCGATAGCGCTGCCAAGAGAACGCGTAGTAGCCCTTCATCGCTGAACTTACATGGCTGGGGTCATAGTCGAGTTGTGTCGCTACCCCATATGTGTTTTTGATGTCATCGAGCAACTGCTGTTCGTACGGCCCGCGTCGCGTCCCGTGCGCCATTTTGTATCCGCTGTTCTCGCCGGTGCCGTCACCATCCATGTGGAGTGCGACGAACGCGTCCGCGAGGTAACCCTGGGGCACGGTCGTTGGAAGGATGTCGACGATGTACCCGTGACTCTTGAGGAGGTCCGCGGTGCGCTGTGCGATCTCGAGGCTCACCTCCACCTCGGTGATGCCGTCCCAGCTCGTGCCGGTCTGCACTTCAAGGCGCCGCAGTTCCGGCGGAACGTTGTCCGTCTGCCAATGCCCGACCTGGATCCCGATCCGTCGAGCGCCCGGCTCCACCTTCGGAGCGGGGACCCGCGTGTAGCCGACGGGGTCGCCTGGTTTCGGCGACGCGATCGGCTGACTGCCCCCGAATGTGTTCGGCGGATCGTCCGGATCCGGAGCGCTCGCCAGCACCGCGGGCCGAATGGGCTCGGGTTTCTGGGCAAATACGTCCGGGAGGCCGGCGCGCCAGATCCCGCTGACGATCGCGCCGCTCGCAACCAGCAGGGCCGCGATGAGGAGTACCCGCGACACAGCGCGATCCATCGGTAAATCGTAGGTGCAGGGCGTATCCGCTAGCGTTGCGAAACGTGATCGAACGCACGCCAGGCCTCGAACTTGTGCGCATCACGGAAGCCGCAGCAATCGCGGCATCCCACTGGATGGGCCACGGCCAGAACGACGAAGCGGACCGAGCGGCCGTGGAAGCAATGCGTCGCACGATGGACGAGATCTCGTTCCACGGCCGGATCGTCATCGGCGAGGGCGAGCGCGACCAGGCGCCGATGCTCTTCATCGGAGAAGAGGTCGGAAAGGGCATCGGACCCGAGGTCGATATCGCTGTCGATCCGCTCGAGGGCACCAACCCTGTCGCGAAGGGTCGCGCCAACGCGATCGCCGTGCTCGCGGCCGCGGAGCGCGGCGGGTTGCTGCATGCGCCGGATACCTACATGGAGAAGCTCGTCGTTGGAGCGCCGGCAAAGGGCAAGGTCGATCTCGATCGGCCGGTCAAGGAAAACCTCAAGATCGTTGCGGATTCATTGAATCGCGAGATCGATGACCTCACGGTCGTCATTCTCGATCGCGAACGCCACGCAAAGCTCATTCAAGATGTCCGCGACGCCGGCGCGCGCATCAAGCTCATCGAGGACGGTGATCTGATGGCCGCGATGTCCGTCGCCGTCTCGGGCACCGCGGTCCACATGGTCATGGGCACCGGCGGGGCACCGGAGGGCGTTCTCGCGGCCGCCGCGTTGCGCTGCCTAGGGGGCGAGATCCTCGGCCGACTGAAGTTCCGCAGCGACGAGGAGCGGGCCCGCGCGAAGAAGATGGGGATCACCGACGAGTCGCGGATCTACCGGACTGAGGACCTGGCCAGCGGCAGTGACATCCGGTTCGTGGCGACCGGCGTGACCGACGGCGAACTGCTCCGGGGCGTCCGGTTCTTCTCGCGCGGTGTGCGGACCCATTCGGTCCTGCTCGATGAGACGCGCGGCCGCGTCCGGTTCATCGACACGCAGCACTTCGATGATCCCCGCAACCCGCCTGTCATCCGGCTCTAGGACAGGTTGTCGATTCTCTATTGACACGGTAGCCAACCACTCCTATCGTCCCAGCCGTGCCTCAGGTGCGTACCCGCATTCGTCGTCCGGCGCCCGTTTCCGCCGCGCTCGGCCAGATCGGCGACCGGATCCGCCAGGCCCGGACTGATGCGGGACTCAGCCAAGCGCAACTCGGCACGCCGCACTTCACGCGCGCGTATGTGAGCGCGATCGAGCTGGGCAAGGTCCGCCCTGCGATGAAGTCGCTCGAGTTCATGGCGGCGAAGCTCGGCAAGCCCGCCTCGCACTTCCTCGACGACGCGGACGC
>JALZAB010000003.1 GCA_030948585.1 Chloroflexota bacterium | reverse complement strand
CGCCGCTGCCCATCACGTGGTCAGAGCACGTCGTCGCCCAGGGCCACTGGGGCGAGCAGCTGCGCGAGTACATGCGCGACTACGTCCACTGGGTGAGCGTGGGCAGCCTTTGCGAGTTCCTGCCACGACCCGACAACCGCGTGACCCTGGCCGATGAGAAGGATTGCCATGGGCTGCCGGTGGCTCACTTCAGCTACTCCCTGGGAGACAATGATCACAAGCTGATGCGTGCGGCGACATCAGTCATGGTGGATATTCTTCAGGCCGCAGGCGCTCAGGAGACCGTGACCATCAATCGGTACGCACACCTGATGGGCGGCGCTCGAATGGCCCCGGACGCCAAAAACGGAGTGGTCGACGGCAACCTGAGGACCCACGCGGTGCAGAACCTCTACATCTGCGATGGCAGCGTGACGCCGACCCAGGGCAGCGCAAATCCTGCGCTCACGATCATGGCGCTGGCGGCGCGGCTGGCCGACCACCTGGCGGGAACGGCCTGATGGGATCTCGACTTTGGATGGGTCTAGCCGCCGGATTTGCCTGCGCAGGGGTGGGGATCGCGATGGCCCGCTCGCGGGGGGGCAACGGGTCTCTTCGTGCGCCGTCCTACGACTCCGCGGGTGTTCGGGTGCTCGTCCTTGGCGGCGGTTTCGGAGGTTTCACTACCGCCCGGTTGTTGGCTCGCCACCTCGCTGCCAGGCGGGATGTCGCCGTACGCCTCGTCGATCGTGAGGATTCGCTGACCTTCTGGCCGATGGTCCCAGAGGTGATCCCGGGAGCCATTCAGGCCGCGCACGTGGTCCGTGCCTTGCGAGAGGAATTGGTTCCCCTCGGAGTCGAATTCGTCCGCACGCGGGTCGTTGGCGCCGACCTCGACCGACGTACCGTCCGGACAGGCATCGGGGACATGGAATACGACAAGCTGGTAGTCGCCTTAGGTTGGCAGACATCGTTCTTCGGCACGCCCGGCGCTGCCGAGCAGTGCCTGGCCATGCAGTCTCTGACCGACGCGGTCGCTGTCAGAACCCGGGTCGTAGACCAGTTCGAGGCGGCCATGGTTGGACGCCCGCACGACCTTCGTTTCGTCGTCATCGGCGGAGGCTCGACGGGTGTCGAGGTGGTAGCGGGGATATCGGAGCTGATCGACATCCTCACTCCTCAATATCCCGGCCTCTCCGAAGATGAGGTGCACCTGATCGTCGCTCAGGCCAAGGACGATCTCCTGCCCCACATGGAGGAGCCACTCCGGCAGGCGGCCGCCAGTCGGCTGCGCAAGGACGGTATCGAGCTGCGCACTGACTCGACCGTTAAGTCGGTCGATGAGCGAGGCGTGGTGCTCGACAGCGGCGACCGCTTGGACGCCTCCACGGTCATCTGGACAGCGGGAGTCGAACCGAGCCCGATTGCCGGCCAGCTCAAGGGTGCCCAGCTCGACAAGCGAGGGCGGCTCAAGGTCGACGCGTGCCTCCGCGTCAGCGGTCAGTCGGGTGTCTATGCCTTGGGCGACATCGCCGCCGTCACCTCAGAAGACAAGCCGGTCGCCCCAACCGCTCAGGCTGCCGTGCAAGAGGCGGATGCCGTCGCCAACAACCTGGCTGCCGAGGTTGCCGGCGGCGAACCGCAAGCCTTCCACTACCGCTTCATGGGCCACCTTGTCACGCTGGGAGGTCGGTTCGCGGTGAGCGAGGTGTTTGGTGCTCGGGTGTCCGGCTGGGCTGCCCATCTGCTCTGGCGGGGAGTCTATCTGTACGAGCTCGGCGATTGGCGTGATCGACTGAACGTCGTTTCGGACTGGAGCATCCGGATGCTGGCGGGCCGCCGTGTGCCCAGGTTGCGCCTCCGGTGAGGCTCGCTCGAATGGGAGTGTCTGTCGAATTCCGACCGACCGGCAGGAGGCAGATGGGACCTTCGCCCCGGACTCGACGCGATGGTCCTGGTTCAGTTGGTGGCTGAGGCCGGGACCTCCGGAATCGGCTGAAGCTCTGCGAGCGGAGCGGCGGCGCCGTGGTGCAGGACGTTCTGCGGCCTGCCATCGCAGAGCTGGACCTGGTGGATGTCGGCGGCGCGTGGTCTGCGATGGTGGCGGCGGCCGCAAACATCGGACGCCAGGGGTTTGCGGCGACGGCGATCTCGGCCGTCGATCTGGCGTTGTGGGATCTCAAGGCTCGTGCGCAGGGAATGCCTCGCTTCCGGCTGCTGGGCCCTTACCGTGACTCGGTTCCGATCTACGGGAGCGGTGGTTTCACCTCATACACGTTCACCTCATACACGATGGACGAACTGACCACGTATCTTGCGTGGAAATTACCCGAAAGTTCGGTGGCAATGGCGATTCCTGAAGTTCAGGTAAAGGACCGGCCATTTCGATAGGGAGCCACGACTCGAAGTGAACAACCGCGTCGACCGCGAGAGGACGCAGATAACCTCGCCGAGGAAACCAGTTGGTCGAGCCATGGAGCTAGCAGAACCGTCGAGCTGAAGTCCATCGACGTATCGACGGTGCCGATGCACGCCGTAGACGGCGTGCAAAAGAAGCCGCGGCCGCCATCCGGGTGCCGGTACGGCACGCGTAGCGTCACATTGGTCGACTGCGCCCTCCAGAGCGCCTCGTCGAATACATCATCGTTGTTAGAACGTCAGGCAGTAATGACCCGAGAACACGCAGTCAGCGCGCGAACTTGGCGAACTCCACAGCGTTAACAGTCCTGTTTTCGCCTGGTCGGCGTGTCCGCAGAAGTCGGAGTTCCGCTTCGCCGCCACGCGCAACTCGAAGGGCATTCCTTCATCGAGCCTGGTCAGCCCAGTAGTCGCTCGATGTTGATGAGTTCACCGCTCAACCGTCTTTCGTTGTCGAGAATCTCCGTCGGGCGCAGAAAACCGGCGAAGTTCGCCCGGAGTCGCGTCGCGCCGTAATCGTCCGTGAGCAACGGCGCATCCGGCAGGAGCGACTCGTAAATCCCGCGCCCAGTACGAAGGCTGTCTTGCCAGATGTGCGCCGCGATGGATTGACCCTGTTTGAGGTCGAGATCATGTGGCGCGCACAGCGGTGACAAGCTCGTAGGCTCGTCGGAAGTAGGCAACGGCCCTCGGTACCTTGAGGCTGGTTGCAAGCCGCGTGAAGAGTTCCTCCGCGAAGCGACCCTCCGGTTCGTGTCCCGCATGGTCTCGAAGGTCGCGGTAATGCGCAGCCTCGATTGCCAGCTTGCGGAACTCCGCGGGACTGCGTTTCACGAGATTCGGCAGAAGACCGAGGCAACGTTCGGCAGTCGCCGCCGCTCAAGCGCGGTCTGATCTCAGCAGCGCCGACAAATTAGGTCACTGGTCTTCGTAACGATGACATCCGCCAACTCCACCCACGCAGCTTCGGACGCGACGCCAGGCAGAATGGCTGCGTCGACGTTGGGGGCCTCTTCGGTCGGACTCTGCGGCCTCTTGCAGGACGCGCCGGACCTTGTCGCAGCACTCAAGAGCGGCGCGCGTAGCGCCTGTGGTGAGTCACTGACCGAGCCGTGGGACCAGGGTCAGGCGGAGTTGGCGGCCGATCGGGAATCGGTATTCGGTCGCATGTGACTCGGCCTCTTCTCGTTTGGCAGCAAGGGGCCAGTTCATGGCCGTCGTGACCGTCTTTGGCCACATTTGATCGCGGCTGGACACTGGAAGGCTGGTGCCTGCCGGGAGCGGTGCCGTCTCGGTCTTGCTTCCGCCGAAATTCCTCGCCCTGCTCGGCACGAGCGCGCGCGAAATCACCCATCGCTTCCGGTATCGGTGGTCTGGGCTGCCCCTGCTTCCTGCTTCTGCCGCGGTGGCGTTGGCCGCGGTTCCGGCTCGTCAACGACCGGCCCACGGTTAAGCGCTATACCGAGTGTCGTGCTGGACCGGCTGAGGCTCGCTCTCAGGCAGCCGACTCGAGGCGACGGCGTCTCTCCCGGGCTCGTTCCGGTCGCTGCGGCTGCGGCGAGTCGCCAACTGCGCGATCTATGGGAATCGCTCCCCAACGAGCTCGGGTGGATCGGAACCGTCGATCACAAGCGCATTGGCACGCGATACATCGTCACGGGATTCGTGTTCTTCGTCCTAGGTGGCGTCGAAGCGCTCGCGCTCCGCGCTCAGCTGGCGCGACCGGAGAACTCGCTACTGGATCCGACTACGTACAACGAGCTGTTCACGATGCACGGGACGACGATGATCTTCTTGTTCGCGACCCCGCTGCTCTCGGGGTTCGGCAACTACTTCGTGCCGCTGATGATCGGGGCGCGTGACATGGCGTTCCCACGCCTCAACGCTCTCGGGTACTGGATCTACGTCCTTGCCGGCGCATTCATGTACTCAAGCTTCCTGGCGTCGGCCGTTCCACAAGGCGGCTGGTTCGCCTACGTCCCCCTGACCGGTCGCGCGTACTCGCCCGAGGCGGGGATGGACTTCTGGACCCTCGGCGTGATCTTCATCGGCCTCTCGAGCACCGCGGGGGCGATCAACTTCATCGTCACGATCTTCAAGTTCCGCGCGCCCGGCATGGCCCTGAGCCGGATGCCGCTGTTCGTCTGGAACATCCTCGTGACGGCGTTCGGGTTGCTGTTCGCGATCCCCTCGCTCACCGTCGCCGCGGCGCTGCTCGAGCTCGACCGCCAGATCGGGACCCACGTCTTCGACCCGGCTGGGGGTGGCAACCCGCTGTTGTGGCAGCACCTGTTCTGGATCTTCGGCCACCCCGACGTTTACATCATCTTCATGCCCGCGGTCGGCCTCGTGAGCACGATGGTGCCGGTCTTCACCCGTCACACGATGGTGGGTTACCTCTGGGTCGCGGTCGCGGCGGTCACCACGATCATCTTCAGCTTTGGCATCTGGGTCCACCACATGTTCGCCACCGGACTGCCGCCGTTGGCGCTGTCGATCTTCAGCGCCGCGAGCATCATGATCGCGGTCCCGGCCGGCCTCCAGGTCATCGCCTGGATCGTGACGATCTTCGTCGGCCGGCCGGTTTGGAAGACGCCGTTCCTGTTCGTGATCGGTTTCCTCGTGCTCTTTCTGGTCGGCGGGCTCACCGGGGTGATGGTGGCGGCCGTGCCCTTTAACTGGCAGGTCACCGACTCCTACTTCATCGTCGCGCATTTCCACTACGTGCTGTTCGGTGGATCGGTCTTCCCGATCTTCGGCGCCTTCTACTACTGGCTGCCGAAGATGACCGGACGGCTGCTGGACGAGCGTCTGGGAGTCCTCAACTTCTGGCTGATGTTCGTCGGCTTCAACCTGGCATTCCTTCCGATGTTCCTCGCAGGGATGCTCGGCGAGCCACGCCGCACCTATACCTACCCGTCCGGGATGGGACTCGACGAGGTGAACTTCGCCGAAACGATCGGCGCGTTCCTCCTGGCCCTCGGCATCGTGGTCTTCATCGTCAACGTTCTGTGGAGCGAACGCCGGGGAGCGCTCGCCGGCGACGATCCGTGGCAGGCGAACACGCTCGAGTGGGCGACGAGCTCACCGCCTCCGCCATACAACTTCGCGAGGATCCCCACGGTGTACTCGCGCGACCCGCTCTGGGATCCGACGCCCGAGAGCACCACGATCAAGGAGCCTGAGGCGCTCCGACTCACCCGGCGGGAGACGCTCGCGAGTTCGCTGATGGACGCGCGGCCGGAGCTGCTCGTGCAGGTCCCCGCGGACTCGATCTGGCCGGCCTTCGTCGCGCTCGCCATCGGTGTCCTGTTCCTCGGAGCGCTGGTCGGCTCGATCACGCTCGCCGGGTTCGGCGCCCTCGGGCTGTTCCTGAGCATCAGCGGCTGGCTCTGGCCAGCCCGGCGACCGTTGTGAGAGTGCTCGTGCGTGGCGGCCTGCCTGCCGAGGTGCCCCGGGCCGGCAACGACACCCTCGAGGCGGGCATCGCCCCGGCGTGGTGGGGGATGCTCCTGCTCATCGCGACCGAAGGGACGATCTTCGCGCTGTTGCTGTCGAGCTACGTCTACCTGGGGTTCGCCAGCGGCACCGGCTGGCCGCCATCGGAGATGAAGCGACCCGAGCTGACGCTGCCGCTGATCGGCACGGTCTTGCTCCTCGGGAGCAGCCTGCCGATCACCTGGGCCGAGCGGAGCGTGCGCCAGGGTCACATCGGCCAGCTGCGCCTCGGGCTCGCGATCGCGCTGGTCATGAGTGCGGTGTTCCTGGGGATCCAGGCGCTCGAGTACAGCCACAAGGGATTCACGCCTCAGACCAACGCCTACGCCTCGCTCTTCTACATCATCACGGCGTTCCACGGCCTGCACGTGTTCGTTGCCCTGTTGATGAACGCCACGCTGCAGCTGCGTGCGGCACTCGGGCACTTCGATGCGACCCGGTATCTGGCGGTGTCGGTGGTCGGGTTGTATTGGCACTTCGTCGGTGCGGTGTGGATCTTCATCTTGGCATTCCTGTACGTCGGCCCGTACCTGATCGGTCGCGGCGGATGACCACTCCGACGATCGACCCGCGTATCCGCACCGGCAGCAGCCCGGAGCAGCAGTACCCCGACGGGATGCTCTGGCTGGGGGTCTTCACCGGGCCGATCGTCTGGACGGCTGACCTGTTACTGATCTACGGGCTCATTTCGATCGAGTGCTCGAAACATCTGCGGGTCCCCGACCCGCTCTACTACGGGCCCGCACTGGTCGCCGGATTCCTGACCATCGGCGCGCTGCTGTCTGCCAGACGGTTGGCGTCGCGCGCCCTCGGCGGCGATCCGACGTCCCATCGGCGCCGGTTCATGGCGCATGCCGGCATGCTCATGAGCGCCGGCTACCTGTTGGCTGTGCTCCTCCTCGCGTTGCCGCTGGTAATGCTGCCGAGATGCGCGTGAGGCGCGCCCTCGGGCTCCTCCTGCCGGCGGTGGCTGCTTCGGCTTGCGGCGACACGTCGATGTTCGCCGCGCACGGATCCAACGCAGCCCAGATCGCGGCATTCACTCGGGTCATGTTGCTGATCGCCACGATAGTCGCGGTCCTGGTGCTCGCCTTCCTGGCGCTCGCGCTCTTTCGGCGGCGGACCGGATCCGGCGATCCGATCACCCGGGTGCATCAACGGGCGACCCGGGCGGTGGCGATCTTCGGCGGAGTGATCCCAGCCGCGATCCTCCTGGCGTTCTTCAGCTACTCCTTGGTAGTGACAACGGAGGTGAGCGCGAGCAGGCCAGCCGACACGACGATCGAGGTCATCGGGCACGACTGGTGGTGGGAGTTCCGCTACCCGGGCACCACTGCGGTCACAGCCAACGAGATGCACATCCCGGTCGGCCGTCGCATCGAGCTGCAGCTGCGCTCGGCCGATGTGATCCACAGCTTCTGGGTCCCTGACCTCGCCGGCAAGACGGACGTGCTCCCCGGGCAGACCAACACGATGTGGCTGGAAGCGGACACCGCGGGTGCGTATCACGGCGCCTGCGCGGAATACTGCGGCTTCCAGCACGCGTGGATGCGGATCCTCGTCATCGCCGATCCTCCCGACGTCTATGCCCGGTGGCTCGCGAATGAAGCGCGACCCGCGGCCGCCTCGGCAACGGCCGGTGAAGCGCTCTTCGCCAACCGGGTCTGTTCCAGTTGCCACACCATTCGCGGCGTCGCCGGGAACGCATCGATCGGGCCGGATCTGACCCACGTGGGAGCCCGGACGAGCATCGGAGCCGGGATCTTCCGTAACTCGGTCGAGACCTTGCACGATTGGATCGCCGACCCGCAGCACGCGAAGCCGGGCTCGCTGATGCCGCGCGTCACGCTGTCGGCGGATGAGCTCGACCAGCTCGCCCGGTACCTCGAAGGGCTGAAGTGAATCGTCGCGGGTTCCTTGGCCGGCTCACGGTCGCGCTCGGAGGGGCGATCGCAGTGGCGCTTGGCGTCCCGGTGATCGGGTATGTGCTGGCACCGCTCTTCGCCAGATCCTCCGACGAGTATGTCGACGTCGGAGCGCTCGCCGACTTCAAGGCCGGCGCCACGACCCTGGCTCGGATCGCCGACCCGGCGCCCTTGCCCTGGGCGGGTCGCACCGGTCAGGCGGCTATCTGGGTCCGCCGGCTGTCCGAGGCGTCGTTCGTGGTGTTCGCCGAGAACTGCACGCACCTCGGTTGCCCGGTGATGTGGCGACCTGCGGCGGAGCTGTTCTTCTGTCCGTGCCACGGTGGGGTGTTCTACCCCGACGGACGGGTCGCGGGAGGCCCGCCCACGCGACCGTTGCTGGAGCGGGAGTGGAAGATCGTCGGGGGGCGGCTGTTGGTGCGCGGAACGAGCCTGCCCAATGTGCCTACATCGTGACGGGTCGGATCTGGCGCTGGCTCGATGAGCGTCTCGAGCTCGAGGACACCTTTCTGCCACTGATCCGTCATCCGATCCCGCGTTCGCTCGCTGGTCGCGCGGGCTGGATGTACATCTTCGGCTCTTCGGTGCTGGTCGCGTTCATCGTCCAGGTCGTCACCGGTGTGGCACTCGCGATGACCTACGTGCCGTCGACCGACGCGGCGTATGACTCGCTCCAGTTCATCAGCTCGGGTGCGCCGTTCGGCAACGTCTTGCGCGGGATCCATTTCTTCGGCGCCAGCGCGATGGTCCTGCTGATGGTGGTGCACCTCTTCCGAGTATTCCTCACCGGCTCGTACAAGTTCCCCCGCGAGCTCAACTGGCTCAGCGGCTCGCTCTTGTTCCTCATGACCGTGCTGATGGCATTCACCGGGCAGACCTTGCGTTGGGACCAGGACGCCTTCTGGGCGGTCGTCGTCGGCGCGGAGCAGGCGGCGCGGACCCCCCTGCTCGGCTCGCCCCTCGCGCAGCTCTTGGTGGCCGGGCCGAGTGTCGGCGCGGCGACGCTCACCCGGTTCTACGCGACGCACGTGTTCATCGTCCCGGGCGCGATCTTCGGGTTGTTGTTCCTGCATCTGTACCTGGTGGTGAAGCGCGGTATCTCCGAGCCGCCGGTCGCCGGCGAGCCGGTCGAGCCGGCGACGTATCGGCAGCGGTACGCCGAGTTGCTGCGTCGGGGGGTGCCGTATTTCCCCGATGAAGCCTGGCGCGATGCAGTGGCGGCAGCCGTGCTCGTCGCCATCCTGATCGTGCTTGCCCTCGCGGTCGGCGCGCCGATGCTCGGTCGCCCGCCTGACCCGACCATCATCGTCGCCGACCCGCGTCCGGATTGGTACTTCATCGGGTACTTCGCGATCCTCGCGCTGATGCCCAGCGGGGTCGAGGCGGCCTTCATCATCGGCATCCCGCTCGTCATCTTCGCGTTCCTGTTCCTCCTGCCGTTCATCCGCAGCGGCGGGGAGCGCCACCCGCGACGCCGACCGCTTGCGGTGTTCGGAGCCGGCGCCGTGCTGGCGGCCTACGCCGCGCTGACCGGCGTCGGCTTCCGTGCGCCCTGGGTGCCCCTGCTGCCGGAGGGCGCGCAGCTCCCGGCGGCGGTCCTTGCGCCCCTGGACGAACAGGGCCGCCGGGGTGCGCAGCTGTTCATCGACCGGAGCTGTTGGTCATGCCATCAGGTCTCGGGGAGCGGCGGCCAGCGCGGGCCCGATCTCACCCATGAAGGATCCCGGCTGGGCCACGACCAGATCATCACGCGCATCGCGAACGGCGGCGGCGGGATGCCCGCCTACGCCGGCGCGCTGAGCTCCGCGGATCTCGCCGCCATCACCAGTTTCTTGGAGGCGCAGCGTTGAGCCCCCGCTGAGAATCTCGTCGTTAGGCCGCATTGGCGCTAGGGTCCCGGTCATGCCAATCGAACTTCGGGTCGGCCCACCCGTCCTCACCATCAATCAGGGCAGCACGTTCCTGGTCACCGACCTCGGCGGAGAGATCGCCCTGCCCACGGCCAAGGCCGGATTGTTCGCCGATGACACCCGCTTCATGAGTCACTACCGGATCTACGCCAACGGGTTCCACTGGCAGCGGATCTCCTCGGCCGCAACGACGTACCACGCACTGCGCGTGCATCTGACCAACCCGGTCGTCGTCACCGAGGATGGCGACATCGCGGCGGAGACGCTCGCGCTCACGATCGGTCGCGACGTGAGCGAGGGGATGCACGAGGATCTGGACCTGGTCAACTACGGACCGGCGGTGCGGTTCAACCTCGAGGTCGCGATCCGATCCGACTTCGCGGATCTATTTGAGGTCAAGGGCGGGACGCTGGTCCGCCGCGGACGGATCGTCACGGCCTGGGATGACCGGACCAGGCGGCTACGGGCGGACTACCGCAACGCCGACTTTGCGCGCCGGCTGGATGTGCGCGTGGAGAATCAGGGTCCCGCACCGCACTACGCGAACGGACGGATCACGTTCGAGGTCGCGCTCGCTCCGGGCGCCACGTGGCACGCCTGCCTGTTGTACGAGCTTGGTCGCGGCGAGGGCCGCCGGTCTCCGGAACGCCTGGGCCATGGACGGAGCGAGGACTCGAAGAAGGACGAACTCCATCGCTCGTGGTCCGAGGCAGCCACCGTCTTGACAAGTTCGAACGTCGATGTCGAGGGCACGTACCGGCAAGGCGTCGAGGACCTCGGGGCACTCCGCCTTCACGATGAGGACATGGCTGAAGATGTCTGGGTCCCAGCGGCGGGCGTGCCGTGGTTCGTCACGCTGTTCGGACGGGACAGCCTGATCGCGAGCCTGCAGTGCATGCCGGTGAACTGCGCCTTTGCGCGCGGTGCGCTGCGCAAGCTGGCGCAGTACCAGGCCCAGGTGCTCGATGACTGGCGCGACGCCCAGCCGGGCAAGATCCTGCACGAGATCCGGTTCGGGGAGCTCGCGCACTTCCATCGCATCCCTCACACCCCGTACTACGGGACCGCTGACGCGACCGCCCTCTACCTCATCACGCTGCACGAAGCCTGGCGCTGGCTCGGCGAGCTGACGCTACTGCAGGAGCATCGGGCCACGGCGCTTCGGTGCCTTGAATGGATCGATCGGTACGGTGACCTCGATGGCGATGGGTTCCAAGAGTACGCCACCCGCTCGGCGCAGGGCTACCAGAACATGGGATGGAAGGATCATTTCGATGCGGTCGTCGATGCGAACGGTGCGCTCGTGCCGGCGCCGAAGGCGCTCTGTGAGATCCAGGGCTACACCTACGACGCGTGGCGACGGATGGCCGAGGTGTTCGACGCGCTCGGCGAACCCGAGCGAAGCGCCGCGTTGCGCTCGAAGGCAGCCGCCCTGCGCGAGCGCTTCGAGGCCGCATTCTGGTGCGAAGATCTGGGCACGTATGCCTTTGCCCTCGACCCCGACAAGCGGCAGGCCCGGGCGGTCGTGTCCAATGCCGGACACCTCCTCTGGAGCGGCATCGTGGATCCCGGGCGCGCATCGCGGTTGGTCGAGCGTCTTGTCAGGTCCGACCTTCGCAGCGGCTGGGGGATTCGCACGATCTCGGTGGAGAATCCTGCGTACAACCCACTCTCGTATCACGTCGGCTCGATCTGGCCGCACGACAACGCCCTGATCGCGCTGGGGATGGCGCGCTACGGCCACCATGATGCGGCGGCGCAGGTCGCACAGGAAGTCATCGATGCCGCGTCGTTCTTCCAGTCATACCGGCTCCCTGAGCTCTATGCCGGGATCGCCCGCGAGCCCGGGACCTTCCCCGTGCAGTACCGCCGCGCCAACGTGCCCCAGGCTTGGGCAGCGGGCAGCGTGTTCCATTTCGTGCAGGCGCTGCTCGGTCTACGGGCAGACGCGCCGAACGGCCGGCTCTTCGTCGATCCGAGCCTGCCAGAGTGGCTTCCAGACATCACGCTCCGCGGCATGCGCGTTGGCGCAACGCGGATCTCGCTCCGGTTCTGGCGCGAGGCCGCACGGACCCGCTGGGAGGTGCTCGAAGGAGACATCGCAGTCAGTGAGGCGGCCTGGGGACCGTGGTGATCGACTTCCAAGGCACTTGTAACGGCTCTGGAGTTGCAACAGGGATCGTGACTTTGCTTTGAAGAATAGGGATCAAATGGACAGATCGCTAGTTCTCCTGCTTTACGTGGCGGCGATGGTAGCCGTCATCATCGGTGAAGATCTCGCCTTCTTCCGCGGCTTGTTCTGGGAAAGGCTGATCGCGAATGTTGGTACTGTCTTCGTGTTCGCAGCTTTCTATTTGAGATTCCTCAGGTAGCGCAACGCCGCAGCTGCCCACGTGGTTCGAACTTCGCTAGTCGCGTAGTCGTCGTCGTCCTTCTCGACCCGATCGCGGAGGTGGTGCCTCACCGCGAGTCACGATCTCGTGGCCACGCGGTCACGGGGCGGCTGGGGTAGTTACACGTGACGGGCTGACGTGCGGAGTTGCGGCTCTGTCGTCTCTCGGATCATCACATTGATCTGCCCATGACGGTCACGAACTCGGGTTCTCGATCTCCCGATCTCCCGACCAGCAGCGTAGTCACGTGCACATGACGGGACCGTCATGCGGTCGCCGGATTCCTCGCCTAGCCTCGGGCAAGTGTGGTCAGCCCGGCATCTCCTTCCTCCTGGACACCGGAGACGCTGGGTCAGCGAGGGGAGGCGCGATCGATGGACGAACTTGGGCGACACCTGCGCATCGCGTTTCTCGGTAGCTGGGTTCCTCGACGCTGCGGCATCGCCACGTTCACCCGAGACCTGCGCGATGCGATCGAAGCGAGTGACCCGACAACGATATGCGGCGTCGTCGCGATCGACGAGCCCGGCGCGCTCCGGCAGTACGACCCCACGCTGATCGCGCGGGTCCGGCAGGCGGATGCGGCGAGTTATCGCCGCGCGGCAGCCCATGCCCAGAGCTGGGGCGCGGATGTCGTGAGCGTTCAGCACGAATTCGGGCTGTACGGCAGTTATGACGGCGTGACGTACACCGACCACCTCGCGGGCTTCCTGGAGCGCCTGCGTGTTCCCTCGGTCGTGACCCTCCACACGGTCCTGCCGAAGCCGGAGGCCTGGATGCGCGACACCGTGCGAACGATCGCGGGCCTCAGCTCCGCCGTCATCGTGATGTCCGCGACCGCGCAGCAGCTCCTGCACGAGGACTACGGGATCGCCGAGCCGGCGGTGGTCATTCCTCACGGAGCGCCGCCCATCGCGCGAACCCCGGGCGGACGAGCAGCCGCGAAGGAGGGTCTCGGCCTGGCCGGCCGGACCGTCGTCTCCACATTCGGTCTGGTCGATCCCAGGAAGGGCCTGGAGTACGCGATCGAGGCGCTCGCCACGGTCGTCCGAGCGCACCCGGATGTCATGTACGTCATCGCCGGCCAGACGCATCCCGAGCTGATCCGCCGCGAAGGCGAGGCCTATCGCGCCGAGCTCGTGCGTCGCGTCGCGGAGCACGGCCTCCAGGATCACGTCCGCTTCATCGACGAGTACCTCACGCTCGACGCGATCGTCGAGCTCCTTCGCGCGTCCGACGCATACGTCACGCCGTACCTCGATCCCAACCAGATCACCAGCGGCACGCTCGCCTACGCGATCGGCGCAGGATGCGCCATCGTTTCCACCCGCTACCTGCACGCCGCCGAAGCGCTGGGCGACGGTCGCGGCCTGCTCGTGGACTTCCGCTCCTCGACCGACATCGCCGCGGCACTTTGTGCCATCCTCGGCGCACCGACCGTGCGGCACGCGCTCGAAGAGCAGGCGTACGCGTACGGCCGTGAGGCGACCTGGCCGCATCTCGGCGCTGTGGTGCTCGCCCAGCTGTCGACACTGGCCGGGCGACCGAGTGCCGCACCGACACCGCTGCGTCCGGCGGTCGGGGTCGCCTCCGCGACCGCGAGCGCGACGGGAACGAGCGGCGTCCACGCGGCGCTGGCCAGGTAGTCGGTGGAAACACCCGCCACCTACCTGCAACTGGGCTTCCTGCAGATCTCCGTGCCCAACCTGGTGCTGCTCGCAGTGATGGTGGGACTGTTCGTCGTCGCGTTGCTCGTTCCGTTCCCTGGAGGCGGCGACGGCGCCACGCAGGAGGAGCCGGATCGTGGCTGAGCCGGACCCGGTCGTGTCCGAGCGCGGGAGCTGGTCAGGCGCCGTCCGCAGCTGGCTGCGGGATTCCCTCCCGCTCGAGCATCTCTTGCCTGAACGCCAGCCGTTCTACGTCGGTTCGTGGGTCTATGTCTTCGGCGTCGCCACGATCGCCGCGCTCGTCTGGGTCGTGCTCAGCGGGGTGATCCTCTCCTTCGAAGGCCCGCAGTGGTGGCATGAGTCGGTGCTCGGGCGGTTCTTCAACAGCCTCCACTTCTGGGCGGTCCAGGTGTTCTTCGTGTTCATGGTCCTGCACCTGTGGGGGCAGTACTTCGCCGCCGGCTGGAGAGACGGTCGAGCCAGCACCTGGATCGTCGGTGTCGTGGTCTTCGCTGTCGCCGTCGTCGCCGGCCTCACCGGCTACGTGTCGCAGCAGAACTTCGATGCGCAGTGGATCGCGGTGAACGCAAAGGATGCGGTCAACGCGATCGGGATGGGCGCCCTGTTCAACGTGCTCAACTTCGGCCAGATGTACGGACTGCACATCCTGCTGCTCCCGACGGTGATCGCGGCGCTGGTGGTCGTCCATCTCGCTCTGGTGCGGATGCGCGGCGTGGTCAAGCCCATCGAGCGAGCACCCGCGAGGTGAGCAGCGGCGCGGAACGGCAGATGGCGTACTACCGAGGCGTTCGGATGGTGCCATACGACCTGCTCAAGGAGTTGGGCGTCGTGACGGCGGTGCTGCTGGTCGTGATCCTGGCGCTCGCAACAGCGTTCTCTTCACCGGACGTACCGCCGCTCACGGTGCAGAAGTGGGCGCAGGATGCCCCGCTCGACTTCGTGACCACGGCCACGAGCGAGCTCGCGGGCGAGAGCGGCAGCGCCCAGTACGGGCCGCCATACAACGCAGGCACCGGGTCCACCCAATCCCTTGGGCCATTTGCTCCGGAGGCCTGGGCGGGAGCGCGTCTCGCGGTCGACACGGCGCATGACTTCGTGCTGCAACCGCTGGCGTACGCGAGCGTTGGGAACGCAGAGCTCGCGCGCGCCCTTGCCACCTACGCGGCGGCCGGCTCGTCGCAGCAGCACGCGTGGCTCGACGCGTACACCAAGGCGCTCGGCGGAGCCACCGAGAAGGGTGGTCACATCGTGGTCGCGTCCGGCGACTACGGGCCGTTGCCAGTGCTGCAGGACAGTCTTCTCCAGATCGCGAGAGGGGGAGGGCTCGACGGCCTGTTGCTCGGCAACGGGCAGTTCTACGAGACGGACCTCACCCGGCCGCTGCTCTTCATGGGCGACGGCGGTCGACTCGCCGACCTGGCGACGGCCCAGCACCTGTCCGGCGACCAGTGGGGCGTGATGAATGAGACCGGCCAGTATCCGGGGCAGATCTGGCTCTGGCTCTACAGCGTTTGGTACCAGGTCCCGGCGTTCCAAGAGGGTGGACCATTCGGCGCGAACGCAGATCTCGTCGTCGTACTCCTCATCGTCCTGCTCACGGCGTTGCTCGCCCTGGTGCCATTCATCCCAGGGTTGCGCGACATTCCGCGATGGATCCCGATCCATCGCCTGATCTGGCGTCGCTACTACCGCATCACCGGGCGCAACGCGGGGAGGCCTTCTTGAACTGCTACGCGGGCCATCTGCGCGAGGCAACAGAGCATCGCACACGTCGACCGATTCAGGGCCAGCTGGAGGGCGCATGACCGAGACGACCGCGGACCTACTTGCGGACCGATTGATCGACTGGGGCGTCGACACCATCTTCGGACTCGTCGGCGATGGGATCAACGGCATCATGGAATCCCTGCGAACGCGTCAGGACAAGATCCGGTTCATTCACGTGCGTCACGAAGAGTCGGCTGCGTTCATGGCCTGCGCCTACGCGAAATACACCGGACGCCTCGGCGTGTGCGTTGCCACGAGCGGTCCGGGCGGCATCCATCTGCTCAATGGGCTGTACGACGCCAAGCTCGACAAGCAGCCCGTCCTCGCGATCACCGGCATGCCAGCCCACGACCTCATCGGCACGCACACCCAGCAGGACGTGGCGCTCGATCGTCTTCTCGGCGACGCGGCCGCGTTCAGCGAACGGGTGATGGGGCCGGCCCATGTCGAGAGCATGGTCGATCTTGCCTGCCGCTACGCGATCGGCTACCGCACCGTTGCGCACCTCACGATCCCGGCAGATATCCAGGACCAGACCGCTCAGAAAGCGCGCACCAAGCGCAACGTCCCGCACCACACCTCCGACGTCCGAGCTCGAGGCGCCCAGACCGCGCCGGACGCCGACCTTTTCCGGGCGGCTGCGGTCCTGAACTCCGGGAAACGCACGGTCATCCTCGCCGGCGCCGGTGCACTTGGAGCGACGGACGAGCTCCTGGCCACCGCCGACCGCCTCGCCGCGCCCATCGTGAAGCCGCTGCTTGGAAAGGCGGCGGTGCCGGATGACAGCCCGTTCACGACCGGTGGGACCGGTCTCCTCGGAACGGCACCCTCGCAGGAAGCGTTGGAGAGCTGTGACACGCTGCTCATGGTCGGCACGTCCTTCCCGTACATCGAGTTCCTGCCGAAGCCAGATCAGGCCCGGGCCGTCCAGATCGAGATCGATCCGATGCGGGTCGGCCTACGGTTTCCGATCGAGGTCGGACTGGTCGGCGACAGTGCGACCACCCTGCGCGCGCTGCTGCCCCTGTTGACCAAGCGGAGTGACCGCGGGTTCCTCGAACAGGCGCAGAAGGGCATGGTCAGCTGGCGCGAGCTAATGCAGGAACGCGCCTCGCGGGACGACGTGCCGATGAAGCCGCAGGTCGTCGCGCATCATCTCGGTGAGCTCCTCCGCAGCGACGCGATCGTGAGCTCCGACAGCGGGACCATCGCGACGTGGTTCGCCCGGCACATCCCGGTGAAGCGCGGTCAGATGCACTCGCTCTCGGGGACGCTCGCGACGATGGCGAACGGCTTGCCGTACACGATCGGCGCCCAGATCGCGTACCCGGACCGTCAATGCGTCGGCTTCGTCGGGGATGGCGGGTTCTCGATGCTGATGGCCGAGTTCTCCACGGCCGTCAAGTACAAGCTTCCGATCAAGATCGTCGTGATGAAGAACAACACCCTCGGCCAGATCAAGTGGGAGCAGATGGTCTTCTTGGGCAATCCGGAGTACGGGTGCGACCTCGAGCCGATCGACTTCGCCGCCTTCGCCCGGGCCTGCGGCGGCACCGGGTTCACGATCACGGATCCGAAGCAGTGCCGGGCCACGCTCGAGCAGGCCCTCGCGACCGACGGACCGGTGATCGTCGAAGCGGTCATCGATCCGTTCGAGCCCCCGATGCCAGCCAAGACCACGATCGCGCAGGCCAAGAAGATGGCCGAGTCGTTGCTCCGCGGGGAACCGGACCGCGGCAAGATCATGGCGACGATCCTCGAGGACAAGATCCGAGAGCTGATTTGAGCGACGCTCGGATCGAGAAGATCGCCGTCCGGGCGTATCGGGTCCCCACGGACCGGCCCGAGTCGGACGGTACCTTCGAGTGGGAGAGCACGACCTTGGTCGTCGTGCACGCCTATGGCGGTGGCGCGTGGGGCCTGGGGTTCACGTATGCGGACCTCGCGACCGCGACCCTGATCGACCGGACCCTCGCCGCCGTCGTCTGCGGCGGTGATCTGCTCTCACCGAGCGCCGCGTGGCTGGCGATGGTCCACGCGATCCGCAACCTCGGGCGGCCGGGGATCGCCTCGATGGCGATCAGCGCCATTGACAATGCGCTCTGGGATCTCAAGGCGCGCTATCTCGACCAGTCGGTCGCACAGCTGCTCGGTGCCGCACGACCGAGCGTCCCGGCCTACGGCAGCGGCGGGTTCACGTCGTACACCGTCGACGAGCTCAGCGAGCAGCTCGGCGGGTGGGCGGCCGACGGATTCACCATGGTGAAGATGAAGGTCGGTCGTGACGCGCACGCCGACGTCGAACGGGTCCGGGCCGCCCGCGCGGCGATCGGTCCGCAGGTGGAGCTGTTCGTCGACGCGAACGGAGCGTACGGTCGAACGCAGGCCCTCGCACAGGCCGAGCGGTTCGCCGAGCACGGTGTGACGTGGTTCGAGGAGCCTCGTCCGTCCGACGACCTCGTCGGTCTGCGGCTGATCCGCGATCGCGCCCCGGCGGGGATGGTCATTGCCGCCGGCGAGTACGGATACGAGCCGTCGTACTTCGATCGGATGGTCGGCGCCGGCGCTGTCGACACGCTGCAGGCCGACGCCACGCGCTGCGAAGGGATCACCGGCCTGCTCGTCGTCGGAGCGCTCTGCGAAACGCGTGGCATCCCGTTGTCGGCACACTGCGCACCGTCGTTGCACGTGCATCCGTTCTGCGCGTTGGGCTCCGCGGTCCACGTCGAGTATTTCCACGACCACGCGCGCATCGAGCAGCTCCTGTTCGATGGGAGCGCGACTGCTGTCCGCGGCGCGCTCGTGCCGGATCTCAGTCGGCCCGGTTTCGGCCTGTCGTTGAAAGCGGGCGACGCGGAACGGTACGCGATCGCATGAGCACGACCCCGGTGAGCGCGTCGGAGGCCCCGGCGCCCGCGCGAAACGTCGCCTTCGTCGACCGGGCGAAGCTCGAGGCCGACCTGCGCAAGGCGATCGTTGGTGAGGTCCGCTTCGATAGCGCCGCTCGCGGGCTCTATTCGACGGACGCGAGCAACTACCGGCAGGTCCCGATCGGGGTCGTCATCCCACGCAACGTCGACGATGTCGTACGGGCCGTCGCGATCGCCCGGGCCCACGGCGCCCCCGTGCTGTCACGGGGCGGGGGCACGAGCCTGGCCGGCCAGTGCTGCAACGCGGCGATCGTGCTCGACCACTCGAAGTACTTCCACCACATCCTCGAGCTCGATCCGGCGAGTCGCGTCGCGCGGGTCGAACCGGGCTGCGTCCTCGACACGCTCCGCAACGCCGCCGAGGCCCACCACCTCACCTTTGGCCCCGATCCCGCGACCCACAGCCGCAACACGCTCGGCGGGATGGTCGGCAACAATTCGTGCGGCGTGCACTCGGTGTCTGCCGGCAAGACGGTCGAGAACGTCGAGGCGCTCGAGATCCTGACCTACGACGGCCTGCGACTGCGGGTCGGCGCGACCGGCGACGACGAGCTCGCCTCGATCATCGCCGCCGGCGGCCGTCGCGGCGAGATCTACGCGGCGATGCGCGCCCTTCGCGATCGCTACGCCGATCAGATCCGGGCGCGATACCCGAAGATCCCACGCCGCGTCTCCGGCTACAACCTCAACTGGCTGCTGCCCGAGAACGGGTTCCACGTCGCCCGGGCCCTGGTCGGCAGCGAGAGCACGCTCGTGACGGTCCTCGAGATCACCGCTCGGCTCGTTACGAGTCCGCCAGGACGGGCCCTCGTCGTGCTCGGATACGGCGACATCGCGGAGGCCGGCGATCATGTGATGGAGGTCCTCGCCCACGGCCCGATCGCGCTCGAAGGGATCGATGACCTGCTGGTCGATGACATGAAGAAGCAGGGCATCCACCCGGAGGACGTGGAGCTCATGCCGGAGGGCCGCGGCTGGCTCGTCGCCGAATTCGGCGGCGAGACCGACGAACAGGCGGCGGAGCGGGCGCGCGCGGCGATGGAGCAGCTGCGCCAGAGCAAGGGCGTGGTGTCCACGAAGCTCGTGACGGACCGCACGCAGCAGCACCAGATCTGGATCGTCCGCGAGTCCGGTCTCGGCGGGAGCGCTCGGGTCCCCGGCCAACCGGACACGTACCCCGGCTGGGAGGATTCGGCGGTGCCGCCGGACAAGGTCGGGTCCTACCTGCGGGACATGCGCCGGTTAATGGACGCCCACGGCTACACCGATTGCTCGCTCTACGGCCACCTCGGTGACGGCTGTGTCCATGTGAGCATCAGCTTCGACTTCAAGACCCAGGCGGGGATCGCGAACTACAAGTCGTTCCTCGACGAGGCGTCGGACGCCGTGCTGAAGTACGGGGGCTCGCTGTCAGGCGAGCATGGCGACGGCCAGGCCCGCGCGGATCTCCTTCCGAAGATGTTCGGCCCCGAGATCATCGAGGCGTTCCGCGAGTTCAAAGCCATCTGGGAC
Source organism: Chloroflexota bacterium (assembly GCA_030948585.1). Lineage (GTDB taxonomy): Bacteria > Chloroflexota > Limnocylindria > P2-11E > P2-11E > UBA4735. Next base: position 173,354 of record JALZAB010000003.1, on the reverse strand, counting down.
CCCGAGGGGAAGATGAACCCAGGCAAGATCGTCGATGCCTATCACGTTGACCAGAACCTGCGCATCGGCCCTACCTACGACCCGCCGCTCACTCCGGTCCATTTCGACTTCGGCGCCGATGCGAGTTTCGCCGCGGCGACGACCCGCTGCTTCGGGGTCGGCGCCTGCCGCAACCTCGAGGGCGGGACGATGTGCCCAAGCTACCGGGTGACGCGTGACGAGCAGCACTCGACGCGTGGCCGGGCGCGGCTGCTATTCGAGATGCTTCAGGGAGATCCGGTCAAGGGTGGCTGGCGGGACGAGGGCGTGCACGAGGCGCTCGATCTCTGCCTCGCCTGCAAGGGTTGCAAGGGCGACTGCCCGCTCCATGTGGATATGGCGAGCTACAAGGCCGAGTTCCTGTCCCACTACTACGCCGGCCGACTCCGTCCGCCGAGCGCCTACGCGATGGGCCTCATCTACTGGTGGGCCCGGGCGGCCTCGCACGCCCCGCGACTGGTGAACGCCCTCGGGTCGGCTCCGGTCCTCGGGAGTCTGGCCAAGCGCGTCGCCGGCGTCGCGCCGCAGCGCAGGCTGCCGCAGTTCGCGGAGCGGCCGTTCACGAGGTCGTTCCGCCCGACGCCTGAGCGTGGCGGAAAGCGGGTGCTGCTGTGGCCGGACACGTTCAACAACTACTTCCATGCCGACACCGCGCGCTCGGCCGTCCGGGTGCTCGAGTCGCTCGGCTTCGCGGTCGAGATACCGCCGCGGCCGCTCTGCTGTGGTCGACCGCTCTACGACTTCGGGATGCTCGGTCTGGCCCGGCGGGTGCTGCGGCAGACCCTCGACACCCTGAAACCCTGGATCGAGGCAGGCGTGCCGATCGTCGGGCTCGAGCCCTCGTGCATCGCGGTGTTCCGTGAAGAGCTCGGCATGCTCTTCCCGCACGATGAGGATGCCAAGCGTCTCGCCGCACAGGCGGTCCTGCTCAGCGAGCTCATCGATCGGGAGGTGCCCGACGCGCCGCTCCCGCAGCTTGGGCGAACGGCCACGGTACACGGCCACTGTCATCACAAGTCAGTGCTCGGAATGGAGCCCGAGCGGCGGGTGCTCGACCGGCTCGGTCTCGACTATGAGCTCCTCGACTCCGGCTGCTGCGGGATGGCCGGGTCGTTCGGCTTCGAGCGCCAGCACTACGACGTGTCGGTCGCCGTGGGCGAGCTCGTGCTCCTCCCTGCCGTGCGTCGCGCCGCCGCGGATACGCTCGTCATCGCGGACGGCTTCAGCTGCCGAGAGCAGATCTCACAGAGCGGCGGCCGCACCGCGGTGCACCTGGCGGATGTGTTGGCGATGGGCCTGGACCAGGTGGGCAAATGACGATCGCTCACGAATCCGGCCGGGGCGAACGGTTCGCGGCGTACGAGGTCGCTGACGACCATCTCGCGACGGGCAGCACCTTCGGCGGTCCGAAGATCGTGATGACCATCAAGGCCACCGGCGCGATCGAACGCGTCTTCGCATCCGACGTCGGCAAGGCCCTCTTCGGCACGGTCGTGCTCCGCCACTACGACGGTCAGGTCGGCATGCACCTCGTCCAGAAGGCAGCCGGCCGTTTCATCATCAAGCCCGAGCACCAAGAGCATCATTTTGATCTGTCGAACGATGTCGCCGTGCACGAGAAGCTCTTCGTCCTGAGCGGCGCGCCGACGGAGGGGCACACGATCGACCCGCCGGCGGCGTATTACACGGTCGAGCTGCAGAACACGACCGGACGCGAGATCGTCATGTCGACGTACGCATTTGCAGATCTGCGCGGCGATACCGCGCCCGACATTGCAGCGGAGTATCGGCCACGCGAGCGCGCGATCATCGCCTGGAACGCTTCACAGACGGACTGCGTTCGCGTGTTCGGCTGCACGACCGATCCGGCCAGCCATGAGGTCACGTCCGACCGGGCACTGGCCGTGGCGAGCATGTCGCCCGGGCCATTGTCGGGACGGATCGCAACGGGGGAAGACCTGCTTGGCGTGTTGCAGATCCAAAGTCGGATCGCGCCGGGTGCGACCGCGAGCTTCGCCTTCATCCTCACGTTCGCAGGGACCGGAAAGCGTGCGGCGCTCAAAGCCGCGCGCGCATGTCCGGTTCCCGACGCCGCGCTCGCGCGCACGCGTGCCTATTACGCCGAGGTGCTGGCGCGCTCGCGCGTGATCACGCCGAATCCTGAAGTGAACCGTGGGGTCCTCTGGGCGAAGGCGAACATGCTGCGAGTCATGCTCGAATCGCCGACCGGTTGGTGCGGCGTGAACGACCCGGCGCACTCGAACAACAGCGTCGGTCGCGACACCGCCTGGTTCGCGTACGGTGCGGACTACCTGGTGCCTGAGTTCGCCCGCGAGTCCCTGCTGGCGTACGTCCGGCTCCAGGAAGAGAGCGGCATGGTCGTCGAGTACTACGACATCCGCACCAGCCGCACCGCGGATTACGGCCTGAACATCAACGACAACACGCCGCTCCTCATCCTGGCGCTGTGGCATCACTTCATGGTCACCGGCGACCGTGCCTTCCTCGAGCAGACCTACCCGGCGGCCGCGAAAGCCGCCGACTACCTCTTGAGCCAGCGCAACGCCCAGGGCCTGGTGTGGTGCACCGCGACGGGCACGGCGAATGAGGGGATCGTCGGGTGGCGCAACGTGATCCCCGATTACCGGCTGTCGGGCGCCACGGCCGAGGTGAACTCCGAGTGCTACGCCGCGCTCGATACGGCGTCACAGATGGCGCGGACGCTCGGCCGCCACGACGAGAGCCGGCGCTATGCCGACGAAGCGGCCAAGCTGAAGGACGCGATCAATACCCTTCTCCGCAACCCGCGGAACGGTCTCTACTACCTGAGCATCGATCTCGACGGACAGCCGCGATCCGATGTGACGAGCGACCTGGTGTTCCCGGTCCTCTTCGGCGTCGCTCCGGACGATGTTGCCGCGCGCATCGTCGCGCGACTGTCGGATCGCGACTTCTGGACCGACGCCGGGATCCGCACCACGCCGCGTGACGCCGTGAATTACAGCCCCGGCGGGGCGTGGGGTCTGCTGGGCGGAGTCTGGGTCGGCGTGACGTTCTGGTACGCGATGGCCGCCGCGAAGTATCAACCTGCGTTCATGGACCACGCTCTTGCGACGAGCTTTCGCAACTACTCCACGGATCCGCGAAAGAACAACACCGTGCCCGGTCAGTTCTCCGAGTGGCTGCACGGCGAGACACTGGTGAACGAGGGGATGATGCTCTCGCCGTGGTTCGCGCCGCGGTATCTGTGGGCGGCGATCGAAGGGGTCGCCGGGCTCGAACCACACGGCGAAGGGCTGGGGTGCTGGCCGCACCTTGCGCCCGACTGGAAGTGGCTGGCGGTGCAGGATCTGTTGTACCGCGATCGGCGCATCACGTGGTTCGCCGTGCGCGGGCCTGAGGTGCAGCTGTTCACGAACGTTCAGTTCGCGGAGTCGCCGCCGTCCCTGACGTATGACGACGACATCTCATCGGAGGTCCGTGTGACGGGAGACCACTGCGTCGCGCTCGGGTTGCGGCAGGGTGCCGACCTGGTGCTGTTCGTCGGGAACACTGAGGAACGAACGGTGACCACCGGTCTCTCGGTCGCTGGTGAGCTGAGCGGCGCGTACCGCTGGCGGGTCTTCGACAGCCTCATCGGGCGCTGGCAGGAGAGTGAGGAGCTCATCTCGGCCGATCGACTGCACAACGGCATCGCGCTCCAGCTCGAGCGCCGCGGCTTCTGGGTCCTGGACCTGAAGCAGGCGGTGTGACGTGCGGTACGGGATGAGCCTGCTCCTTTGGACCGGCGACGTGACGCCCGCTCACGCCGGGCTCCTCGAGAGCCTCAAAGGCTGGGGCTTCGACTTCGCGGAGCTTCCGCTCCTCAGCAACACCGATGAGGCGAACTACCGCGCGCTCAGGCAGATCCTCGACGACCTTGGCCTCGAACGGACGCTGAACGCCGGCGCGTCGGCCGCGCACAATCCGATCGACCCTGACCCGACGGTCCGCCGGGCGGCGCTCGAGCACTTCAGGCGCGTGATCGCGATCTGCGCGATCCTCGGCGTCAGCATTCTCAATGGTCCGTTCACCGCGCCGGTGAACGGGATCGTTGGTCGGCCGCGGACCGCGGACGAGTGGGGCCGGGCGGTGGAGGTGTTCCGCGAGCTCGCGCCGTACGCCGCCGAGCACGGGGTCGTGATGGCCCATGAGTACCTCAACCGGTTCCAGACCTACTTCCTCAATTGCATGGCCGACAGCATTCGATTTGCCGAGGCCGTGGGTCATCCGAGCTTCGCCTTGATCTATGACACCTACCACGGGCAGCTCGAAGAGAAGTCGCATTCGGACGCGATCAGGACGGGAGGACGGCGGATCGCGTACGTGCAGATCTCGGAGAGCGACCGCTCGACGCCGGGCAGCGGCCAAGTGCCCTGGGACGATGTCTTCGGCGCGCTCAAAGGCATCGACTACGACGGCTGGCTGTCGATCGAAGCCTTCGGGCCCCGGCCACCCGCGGTTGCCACACTCACCCGGACGTGGCGGCAGATGTTCCCGAGCGAGGAGCAGGTGGCTGTGGACGGCCTGCGCTTCATGCGCGAACGCTGGGAGCGATCCGGATGAGCGCTCGGGCAGCTCTCGTGACGGGAGCGTCGAGCGGCATCGGGGAGGCGATCGCGCTCGCCTTCGGACGGGCCGGCATCGACGTGTGCGTGAACTATCACCACGGCGGGGACAAAGCTGCCGCCGTCGTCACCGAGATCGAGCGCAGCGGCGCCCGGGCGTTCGCGTGGTCCGCCGACGTGTCGAAGTCCGCGGATGTCGCCGCGATGGTCGGCGAGATCGTTCGCCGTTTCGGAGGCATCGACATTCTCGTCAACAATGCCGGCATCGAGCAGCCTATGCCGTTGCTCGATATCGACGAACCCAGCTGGGACCTGGTCGTGGACGTGAACCTCAAGGGCGCGTTCCTCTGCGCGCAGGCCGCCGCCCGCCAGATGGTGCGCCGCGGCGAGGGCGGGCGGATCATCAACATCTCCTCGGTCCACGAGGACCTGCCGATGCCGGGCAACACAAGCTATGTGTGCGCCAAGGGCGCCATTCGCATGCTCACGCGCAACCTCGGCCTCGAGCTCGCGGCGCACGGGATCAGCGTCGTGGGCATCGGCCCCGGCGCGATCGCGACGCCGATGGACGCAGAGACCCTCGCCGATCCGACGAAGAAGCTCGCATTGCAGCGCGAGATCCCGCTCGGCCGCGTCGGCAGTGCGGAAGAGGTCGCCGCGCTGGCCAGCTATCTCGTGTCGGATGAGGCTCGCTACCTGACCGCTACGACGGTGTTCATCGATGGCGGTCTGATGCACGCGACCGGCAGCCTATGAACGGGTGACGCGAGGCGACAGCACGAACGCGAAAGAATGAAGGAGCACCTCGATGCGAGTAGATCTGGACGCAAGAGTGCAGACGCAGGACGGCAAGGATGCCGGGAGTGTGCAGCGCGCGGTCATCGATCCAAAGACGAAGGAGGTGACCGACTTCGTCGTGTCCACTGCCGGCTTATTCGGCTGGGACGTCCTGGTGCCGCGCCACGACCTCGAGCGGGCGACGCCAAGCGGCGACGTGCTCCGGCTTGACCTCACCAAGGACGAGCTCGAGCACCTGCCGGCGTTCGATCCGGCCAAGTACGGCGCGCCACCGATCAACTGGTCGGCGCCAGGGCTCGCCTACCCGTTCGCGGGCTACCTCTGGCCGACGAGCTACCTGCCTGCCCCGGACATCGCGCCGGTCAGCGGGGAGGTGCCTGACGAGTACACCGTCACGAAAGGCACCAAGGTCTATGACCACACCGGCGACGAGCAGGTCGGGGTCGTCGACGACGTGCGCTTCGATGAAGCCTCTGGACGGCTCAGTGGACTCGTGGTCCGATCCGGAGGCTCGCTGGCGACGATGTTCGGCCGCGGCGAGGTCATCGAGATCGAACGCGCCGAGATCGCCCGCGTCGCCGATCGGATGGTGTTCCTTCGCGGGACCAAGGCCGAGCTGCATCAGCGGTTCGCGAGCAAGAGCGAGCTGCCGCGATGAGCCGAATGCCGCGCCGCTCCACCCCGATGGCCATCGCGCGCGATGCGGAGGACTGTCATGCGGGAGCCAGCTAAGCAGGGCGAACGAAGCTGGCGTGTTGGGGCGCCGATCGGCCGGCGGCGCTGGGCGATCCCCGAGGGCTATATCCCCGGAACAAGCACCGGACCGGCACCAGAGATGACCAGCCACGAGAGCGTTTGCATCCTGAATGCGGCGGATCAGGATGCGCATGTCGAGATCCACCTCTACTTCACCGATCGGGACCCGGTGGGGCCGTACACCGTGGCGGTCCCGGCGCGGCGCACGAGACACCTCCGGTTCAACGACCTGAGCGACCCAGCACCGGTCCCGCGTGACACCAACTACTCGAGCGTCATCGAATCGGATGTGCCGATCGTGGTCCAGCACACCCGCCTGGACTCGCGTCAGGCGGAGAACGCGCTCCTCACGACGATCGCCTATGCCGAGAGTTGACCATGTGATTGTCGGGATGTATCTCGTCCGGCTCCCGTGGCAATCGCTCGATGGTCTTCCGTGCGCGATCGGCGGTGCGATCGCGGAGAGCGGGACGTGCCGAGCTGGCCGCGGCGTACCTGGAAATGCGGCAGCACGCCCCTGTCCGCATTGTCCAGCGTGAGTGCGATCGACGGCGCGCTGGCGCTCTGGTTCATCCTGACGCTCGCGGCGTTGCTGTTCGTCGCGTACGACATCCCCCGTCAGCCGATCGCGGGGGTCATGAATGGGCATGGCTCGCCGTTACCGTCTACACCGGCCCGATCGGCCTGGTCGCCTACCTGCTGTCGTGCCGCGAGCCGCTCCCGCGGAAGCACGAGCGGTTCGTCGCGCCCTTCTGGAAGCAAGCCCTTGGCTGGGAGATCCACTGCCTTGCGGGAGATGCCTCCGGGATCATCGCCGCCGCCGCGGTCATCGGGTCGCTGGGTCTGCCGATGCGGCTCGATCTCCTGATCGAGTACGCCGTCGGCCTCGCCTTCGGGCTGCTCATCTTCCAGGCCCTGTTCATGAAGCTGATGGTCGGCGGGAGCTACCGGGGGGGTCGGGCGCACGCTCCTGCCGGAGTGGCTCTCGATGAACGCGGTGATGGCCGGCATGGTCGTGGTGATGGCGCCGTTGATGACTGGTGGGTTCGCCACCCGCGAGCCGAGCCACCCGCGCTTCTGGCGCGTCATGGCGCTGGCCACGTTCGTTGGCGCGGGTGCTCGCTTATCCGGTGAACGTCTGGCTCGTCGCCAGGGGGCTCAAGCACGGCATGGCGACAGTCCGCGCACTCGGCAAAGGTGCGACCCCGATGGGCGACATGGACCAGCCCCCTCGGCCCGGACGACCGAGGTCGCGCTCGTGACCGCGGCGACGATCGCGATGCTCTCCGCCGCCATCTGGATCGCCGCGTCCTTTGGCAACCTCGTTGACTGGCCGCCGGTCGTTGAACTGGAGGGCGTGATGTACACGTGCCCGATGCATCCTGAAGTCCGAGCGGACCGACCTGGCGCGTGTCCGAAGTGCGGCATGGCACTCGAGCTGGCGCAACCCGCACCGCCGAAGACGCAGTGGACCTGCCCAATGCACCCGAAGATCGTTCGCGATGGCCCCTGGAGCTGCCCGATCTGCGGCATGGCACTGGAGCCGCGCGCGGGCGCCATCGAGGGTGAGGACAACGCCGAGCTGCGCTCGATGTCCCTGCGCTTCTGGGTCGCGGTCGCGCTTTCGATGCCGGTGGTCGCGATCGGCATGAGCGATCTGCTCCCGGGCCAGCCGCTCGCACAGATGCTTCCGCAGCGGGCGATGGTGATGCTGCTACTTGCCATCCCGGTGTGCCTGTGGGCCGCCTCGCCCTTCTATGTCCGTGCCGTTCAGTCGATGCTGAACCGCAGCCTCAACATGTTCACGCTCATCGGCCTCGGCGTCTCGGTCGCCTTCACCTACAGCGTCGTCGCGACCGTGCTTCCCGGCGTCTTTCCAGCTTCGTTCCGCGGCATGGACGGCGAGGTGCCGGTGTACTTCGAGGCGGCTACGGCCATCGTCGCGCTGATCCTCCTCGGCCAGGTCCTCGAGCTGCGAGCGCGAAGCACGACGAGCTCCGCGATCCGCCAGCTGCTCGGTCTCGCGCCGAAGACCGCACGCCGCCTCCGTGGGGACGGCAGCGACGAAGAGGTTCCCCTCGACGTGGTGGAGGTCGGCGACCGCCTTCGCGTGCGACCCGGCGAGCGCGTCCCGGTCGACGGCGTGGTCCTGGAGGGCGCGAGCTCCGTCGACGAGTCGATGGTCAGCGGCGAGCCGATCCCGGTCGAGAAGCGTACCGGGGACAAGGTGGTCGGCGCGACGATCAACGGCACCGGCGCGCTGGTCATGCGCGCGGAGAAGGTCGGGGCGGAAACGCTCCTTGCGCGGATCATCGCGATGGTCGCTGAGGCTCAGCGCAGCCGTGCCCCGATCCAGAAGCTCGCCGACGTCGTCTCGGGCTACTTCGTGCCGCTCGTTATCGGCATCGCGATCCTGACGTTCGCCGCTTGGGCTCTCGTCGGCCCAGAGCCGCGCATGGCCCACGCCCTCATCAATGCGGTCGCGGTGCTGATTATCGCCTGCCCCTGCGCCCTCGGCCTCGCCACCCCCATGGCGATCATGGTCGCCACGGGTAAGGCGGCAACCCTCGGCGTTCTCTTCAGGAACGCCGAGGCGATCGAAGTCATGCGCAAAGTCGACACCCTCGTCATCGACAAGACGGGCACGCTCACCGAGGGCAAGCCGAAGCTCGTGACTGTGGTCGCGCTCCAGGGTATCGACGAGCCGACGCTGCTGCGGTTTGCCGCGACCCTCGAGCGCGGAAGCGAGCATCCGCTCGCCGCCGCGATCGTCGGCGGCAGCGAAGAGCGGGGGATCGCGTTGGGCGAGGCATCGGGTTTCGAGGCGCTCACCGGAAAGGGCGTGCGCGGCGAGGTGGACGGCCGGAAAATCGCCCTCGGGAACCGCGCGCTCCTCGGCGATCTCGGGGTCGACCCGGGAGATCTTGCCGCGCGGGCCGAGGCATTCCGAGGCGACGGCCAGACTGTGATGTTCGTCGTTGTCGATGGAAAGGCGGCAGGCCTCGTGGGCGTCGCGGATCCCATCCGGGTGAGCACCCCTGAGGCGATCAGCCAGCTCCATGCCGAGGGCATCCGTATCGTGATGCTGACCGGCGACAGCCGGACGACCGCCGAGGCGGTGGCCCGCGCGCTCGGCCTGGACGAGGTGACCGCCGAAGTCCTGCCAGACCAGAAGGTCGAGGTGGTGAAGCGTCTCCAGGCCGAGGGCCGCTTCGTCGCGATGGCGGGCGACGGCATCAACGACGCTCCGGCGCTCGCTCAGGCGCACGTTGGCATCGCCATGGGAACCGGTACGGATGTCGCGATGGAGAGCGCGTCCGTCACTCTCGTCAAGGGGGATCTCCGGGGCATCATTCGGGCGCGACGTCTCTCGCGGCAGACCATGCGGAACATCAAGCAGAATCTCTTCTTCGCCTTCGTCTACAACTCGGCCGGCGTGCCGATCGCCGCCGGTGTGCTCTACCCGTTCTTCGGCTTGCTTCTCTCCCCGGTCCTCGCGGCCGCGGCCATGAGCTTTAGCTCGGTGTCCGTGATCGCGAATGCGCTCCGACTTCGGGGCGCCGACGTCTAGTTGAGATTCCCGGTGGTTTCTGAAACAGCCCGTCTAGCGTCCCGCAGATGGACGAGATCTTCGCGACCAGCCACAACAAGACGATCGATCCAAGCCGCCGTTGGCTCCGACACACGTACCAGGAGGGCCTCGGGTTCCGGTTCCTTGCGACCCGCGGCGGCCGTCCACCGGGACGAACCGCGTCGCGGAGCGATCTCGAGATCGTTCGGGTCCGCGCCCGGGCGCTGCGCGTCGCGCGCGAACAGGGTTTGGCCGCGGCGATCGCACTGGGCTGCAGCCGCACGACCCTGTGGCGCTGGCAGTGCGCGTACGAGCGCGCCGGCCTGGCCGGGCTGCGACCCGAGCGGCGTGGGCCGCGCGATCGGGTGTTCAAACATCCCGCGTGGATCGAGCAGGTCGTGATCGCGGTGCGGCTGCATCCGTACTGGAATGCCAAACGCATCTCGCCAGAGCTGCGCCGGCGTGAGATCGCCGATGTCGGGCAGTGGTGGATCGAGCGGCTGTTCGACGATCTCGGTACCAGCCGCCCGTCGGGCCCGCGCGAGCGCGGTCCCCGCTACGAGCGCTCCAGCCCCAACTCGCTTTGGCACATCGACATCAAAGGGCCGTTCTTCATCCAGCTCACCAAGGACCGCTATCTGAAGACCTGGATCTACGGCCTGGTCGACGACCACTCCCGCTACGTGCTCGGGCTGCGCATCGCGACCGTGCGCCAGATCACGCCGATCCTGGAGTGGCTGCGGGACTGCATCGAGCTGTGCGGTCGGCCGCTCGACCTGATGAGCGACAACGGCACCGAGTTCGTGCACTGGATGCCTGGACTGCTCAACCGCTTCGACAAGACCCTCCGCGAGCTCGAGATCCGCCAGATCAAGACCCAGATCAACACGCCCTGGACCAACGGCAAGATCGAATCGTTCTGGGCGACGCTGCAGCGCGAGGTGCTCGATCGCGAGGTGTTCCGTTCGCTCGGCGAGGCCGAGGCGGCCCTCGAGCGCTTCGTCGGCTACTACAACTACCACCGGCTGCACGGCGAGATCGGCTGGCTGACCCCCGGCGAGCGCTTCGACGGGACGCCGTTCATCGACCGAGGCTTCGACAACATCCCCGCGCTGCACCACTTGGTGCCCTGGCTGGAGGAGCTCCGTGCCGCAGCCTGAGTCTGTTTCAGAAACCACCGGGAATCTCATCTAGGCGGGTGAGCCGTCATCCAGGGATCATCTGACGGGCTCACGCGTCTCCGAGAGGGTGACCCTTTCGTCATGCACGGCCGCAAGGTGGCCTCTATGGTCAGGAACCATCGGACTCAGTGGCCTGGGGACTCGTGACGGAGATCAGCGCTTCCCCAGCCGGATCGCGCACGCCGCCATCAGGAGGGCATCATGCTGCGTTCACCCGCGCGTCTCGCCGGCGCAGTGACGTTGGCGCTCGTCGTTGGATCCTTCTCCGGCTCTGGCCCGGCACGGGCAGCGATCGCTCCAGCTGCGCTCGCCCTCCCGGCAGCCGCGACCTGCACCTCGAGCACCGGCCCCGGCATCCCACCGCCGACGGCCGTGCCCTCCGGCACCCCCGGATTCCACGCCAGCTGGTACGGCCAGAGTGGCTACATGACGGTCTGCTCCGGTGAAACCGCGACCGCCACCGTCGCGATGTACAACTCCGGCTCGGCCGGATGGGTCGGGAACACGCTGGGCCAGACCGCCTATCTGGGTACCTGGAGTCCGAGCCCCGGGCAGGATCAGCCAAGCACGCTCGGCGGTGACGGCACGAACGGATCGCCCAGCACCGGCTGGCCCCGGTACAACCGGGTCGCCGTTCAACCGGCCGCCTACGTCGGCCCGAACCAGGTCGCGTGGTTCCAGTTCACGGTGAAGGCTCCGACCACCCCAGGCTCGTACGCCTTCTACATTCGGCCGCTCATCGAGGGCGCCCAGTGGATGGAGGACTACGGCATCTACTGGCAGGTCACGGTGCCCGATCCAGCTGCACCCAGCGCCAGTTGTGCTTCCGCGACGGGAACCCTCATGCCCGAGCAAGCGCTGATCACCGATGTGAGCGTCGGAATGCACGATGGGTACGATCGCATCGTCTTCGACCTCGCCTCGCGCGGCAGCCCGGCAGTGGGCAGCTCGACGTTCGCGATCGCGCAAACGACTCCGCCCTACCTCCAGGATGCGAGCGGACTGCCGCTATCGATCGCGGGGGATCCGGTGCTCAAGATCACGCTGCGCGGCGCGACCGCGGCCCGGCTGGACGGCACCTCCTCGTACACCGGAAGCCGGGACTTCGTGCCCGGCTTCCCGATCCTGCGCGAGCTCAAAGCCTCGGGCGACTTCGAAGCGACGAGCAGCTGGCTTGTGGGTCTCAACGGCGCCGCCTGTGTCCAGACACAGATGCTCTCGAATCCGGTGCGTCTGGTGATCGATCTGCGATCTGCGCCAGGTGCGGCAAACGGATATGTCGACGACCGAAGCACGCCGGAACGAGTGCTGCGGTCGTTCGCCAGCGCGATCGACCGTCGGGAATACCTCCGGGCGTATTCGTACTGGGAGACGCCGTCGGTCCTTGGCACCTTCGATGAGTTCAGCCGCGGCTACGCCCAGACCGATTCGATCACCATCAGCCCGCAGCGCAGCGGCTCGGACGCTGGGGCGGGACAGCTGTACTCGACGATCGGTGCATTGCTCACCGCACCCCAGACCGATGGCACGACCCAGCTCTTCAGCGCTTGCTACACGTTCCATCTCGCTCAGCCTGCGAACCAGACCAGCCCGCCGTTCCAGCCGCTCGCGATCCGGAACGCCGTCACGCGTTCCCTCAGCGCAACGAGCGAACTCAGCGCTGGGCTTGACGCTGACTGCAGTTCAGCCAACGGCCGCGCGCCGACCGGTCCGGGCGCAGCGCCGGTACCGGGGACTGATCTCGTGACTGCCGCCATCTACCTGGATGACCGCAGCACCGGTCAGCAAGTCGTGCGCTCCTACTACAACTCGATCAACCGCCGGGAATTCTCGCGCGCATACGGCGCGTGGGAGGCAGGCTCCGCAGTCGCGCCCTTCGCGCAGTTCAGCGCAGGCTTTGCCGACACCTCGTCGGTGGATCTCACGACCGGCGTCACGATCCGAAATGCGGGCGCCGGACAGCTCTACGACTCAGTTCCGACCGGGCTGGTCAGCCGGGCCTCGGACGGCACGATGCGAACCTACGTCGGCTGCTACCGCACCCATCTGGCGAGCCCGAGCGCGCAGGCGACAGCGCCGTTCAAGCCCTTTGCGATCCAGTCGGCAAGCATTCGCGAGGTCCCCAACGGCAGCGTCATGGCTGACTTGCTGGCGACGGCGTGTCCAGGTCCATGACGGCGCCTGCGCGACTCCGCGCCGACGCAATGGGCGCCGGGGGCGCTTCGTTGGTCCCCGATACGTACGGTGACCTGGCTCGTCAGCTGCGTGCCGACAGCATCCGCTGCTCGAGCGCGGCTGGCTCCGGCCACCCCACGTCTTCGCTCTCAGCCGCGGACCTCATGGCCGTCCTGCTTTCGGGGCACCTGCGATACGACTGGTCCTCACCGGACGATCTCGCCAATGACCACCTGATCTTCTCCAAAGGCCGTGCTTCGCCTCTGCTGTATTCGCTCTTCCGAGCCGCCGGGGCCATTGACGACGCTGAGCTCATGACCTACCGCAGCTCGGCAGTCGCCTGGAAGGTCACCCGACCCCTGTCCTTCCCTGGGTCGATGTCGCGACCGGCTCGCCGGGGCAGGGCCTGCCGATCGGGGCGGGCCTCGCGCTCGCGGGATCCACGTTGCTCCACGCGCCGTACCACGTGTGGATCCTCGTCGGCGACAGCGAGAGCGCCGAAGGCTCGATCTGGGAGGCGTTCGATCGTGCCGGCCACGAGCGGCTGGGCAACCTCACCGCGATCCTCGACGTGAATCGACTCGGCCAACGCGGTCCGACCGAATTGCAGTGGGATCTGGAGGCGGATGCCCAGCGAGCTCGCGCGTTCGGCTGGGAAGCCATCGTCGTCGACGGTCATGATCTCGTCGCGGTAGACGAAGCTTTCGGTCGCGTTCGCAATGCCGAGCGGCCGACCGCCATCCTGGCGAAGACGATCAAGGGGAAAGCGTGTCGTTCCTCGAGGATCAGCTCGGATGGCACGGGAAGACACTCAATCCGGAGCAGGCCTGGCTCTCGGACAGATCGGCGATGTGCCCTCGCGCGTCTTCACAACGATCGAACCCGCGTCGTGGCGACCGTCCCCGGTGCCATCGCGAACGGTGACGCTGCCGGCGTACACCGAGCCGTTGGCCACGCGCAGGGCCTTCGGCGAGGCGCTTGCCGCACTCTCGGCGCGGGCCGAGGTCGTCGTCCTGGACGCGGAGGTCAGCAACTCGACCTTCACCGAGGACTTCAAGAAGGTCGCTCCGGAGCGATTCTTCGAGATGTACATCGCCGAGCAGCAGAGGGTCGCTGCGGCCGTGGGGATGCAGGTGGTGGGTGTACGGCCGTTTCTCTCGACCTTCGCGGCATTTCTCACCCGGGCATACGACTTCATTCGCATGGCCGCGGTGTCCCGGGCGACGATCGCGATCTCAGGCTCGCATGCCGGAGTGTCCATCGGAGAGGATGAGCCGTCGCAGATGGCGCTTGAGGACCTAGCCATGATGCGCGCGGTGGACGGCAGCACCGTCCCATACCCGTGCGACGCGAACCAGACCGCGAGGCTAGTGCAGCTAATGGCGGACCAGCCGGGGGTCAGCCATATCCGGACCACCAGAGAGACCACGGCGCTTCTCTATCCCGCGGGAACGGAGTTTCACATCGGTGGTTCGCAGTGGTACCGATGCCGATCAAGTGACCGTCGTCGCAGCCGGCATCACTACGCATGAGGCGGTCAAGGCCGCGGACGAGCTGAAAAGCCAAGGGATCTCCGTCCGGGTGATCGACTGCTATTCCGTGAAGCCCATGGATTCGGCCACCGTCGTGGCGTCGGTCCACGCAACCGCCGGTCGCCTGCTCGTTGTGGAAGATCACTGGGCCGAAGGCGGCATCGGCGAAGCCGTCCTCACCGCGCTCGCGACGGCGGGCCCCACTTGCCTCGACGTTGCGCTACCGGCACCTTGCGGTGCGGGGTATGCCCGGGTCCGGCAAACCAGCAGAGCTGCTCGCCGCTGCCGGGATCTCTGCCGCTCACATCGCTGCCGCGGCGCGGCAATTGCTTCGGGAAGGCTGATTCTGATGACCGGACCGTCATGCGGCCCGCTGGAGTCAGTCCTAGCCTCGACGCTGATGGGCCCGACCACATTGTCGCTCCAGTACTTCGGCGTTGGGCGGGTCGATCATCCCAGCGCGTAGACGGCCTTCGGCCCCCACCGTGGCCCTCCGCATCGTGCTTGGGTCCATTCTCGCCACGCTTGCCGTCGGACTCGTCCTCGCGGCCCTGCTGCACGTCTGGGGTGGTGCCTCCTGGCTGGTCCAATGGGAGCTCGCGATGGGGGCAGCAGCGGCCATCACTGGCGCGTCGATCCTGCTGGGCAGTGTCCGTGGTCGACGACCGGGCGCATCGATCGTTCCGGATGGTCCAGCCGCCGATGGGGAGCGGGGCGGGCGAAAGAGCCTGCGGTAGCAGCAGCCCTTTTCACCGGCTACGGTGTGGAGACCGGCCTGCTGGTCGACACTCGGCCGGGCCGGAATCGGCGCGCCAGCCCAAGTCGACATACCGGCTACGTCACGAACTGGTGTCTCACGCCGCCCTTCCCACTCCGCTTCACCTCGTACATGAGGTCGTCGGCCGACCGGAGCAGCGAATCCAGATCTCGCTCGGGACGAGTCTCCGTGACCGCGCCGATGCTCAACCCGACGTCGATGCCGCCGGCTTCATCCGACGTACGGTGGGTCATCTGCGACAGCACCTCGCCGACCATGGCCGGCTCGATGTCCGTCAGCAGCAAGACGAACTCATCGCCCCCGACACGGGCCAGGATGTCGCCCACTCTGATATTGCGCTGCAAGCGTTCGGCGATGGCGTGCAGGACGGCATCACCTCCGGCGTGACCTCGCGTGTCGTTGACGTGCTTGAAATCGTCAACGTCCACATACGCGAGCGTGATCGTGCCGCCATCGCGCCGCGCGCGCCCGATCGCATGCTCAGCCGCCGCCACGAACGTCCGCCAGTTCGTGACACCGGTGAGCGGGTCGAGCCTCGCGAGACGCGTCTGCGCGCGCATGCGCTCGTGCAGCTCGCTCACGAGCCAGACCACGAGCACGAACGTCGCGAGCCGCGCCCCGCTGTTCCAGACCGGGACCAAGAGGTGCCTGTATGGTGTGGTCCGCGTCAGGGCGTCGGCGGCAGCCCAGGCCAGTCCAGCGAGGGCGCCGATCGCCAACCCGGCCCGACGACCCGCACGCCACGCGGCGAGCGCTATGGGCAGCAGGTACAAGATCGAGAAGGCGATGTCCGGCCCGGTCAGATAGTCGAGTATGCCGAGCGCCAGGACCGCAAGGACGGAGCCGCCGATAATGCCGCGGTGCGATGAGCCCGTCTCGCCCGGGAGGCCGGGAGCCACGCGCGGTCCCGTTCCAACCGTCACGCCCCGACGGTCGCGAGCGGTCATCACGTCGCGAGGGGCAGGCGGGCGGTGGCGCGTGAGGTGTGCGTCAGCCGGTTCCGCGCGACCTCGACCGATCCACCCTGCGCCGTGAAGAGCATCTGCGCAAGCTGAACGGTCAACCCGGCCTCGTCGTTCGTCGCGATCGCCGGTCGGGCATTCGCCCGGTCAGTCGAGGACAGCACCACTTCTGCCGCGCCCTGATGGCTCCTCAGGCTCACCAAGAGATCCGCGTCAAACCCGGGCAGGGCGAAGAGGGCACTCAGGGCCTGCCGGGTCCGCGCTCGATCGCCGGCGACGCGCAGCGACCCGGTCGGCCGCACCAGCCCGATCGTCCGCGGTCCCATGTGCTCGGCGCGCAGCTCGTCAACGAGGTCGGTGAGGTCGAACGTCGTAGTCGAGAGCGGGAGCTCGCCGCTCTGCAGCCGGACCATCGTCGAGAAGTCCCGGGCGAGGAAGCCGATCTCATCAGCGCGCGGGCGGAGCATCGTCTTGAGACCTTCAAGGCTGCCATCCCACTGATCCACCAGCTCGGCCATCTCGCGCGCCGGAGCGGCAAGACCTCGGTCGAGCAGCTGGAGCGATCGCGCGCGCTGCGCGTCGAGGAGGCTGAGTCGATCGCGATCGCGGCGAATGAGATCGATCGCCACGGCGGCGATGACGAGGAGGAAGGTTCGGCTCCCGGTGTTCCAGAAGAGTGGCACGTTGCTGGCTTGGTGCAGCAGCAAGACGTCGGAGGTGAGCGACGCGGCACCCGCCGCCAGGGCGACAAGGGTGCCCGCGCTCCGTCCGGCGCTCCACGCCGCACCGGCGACCGGCACGAGATAGAAGAGCGTCATGCTGAAGAACGGCCCGCTCGCCCAGTCGATGTAGCCGATCCCGAACGCCAGCAGGCTCCATCCGACGATGGTCATCCAGTTCGCGCGGATCTCCCGCATGTGCATCACTATCACTGTGGTCGCACGTGCGCGCTTTGCCCCTCCCCCGGACGGGTGCCGAGGGCGCTCCGCGCCCGTACCGCGGTTGAATAGCCCGGACGGAGCACCCGTTCGCCGGCCGGCCACACCCAGGTGGCCGGTCCTCCAATGTGCCCTAGCGGCATCCATCGGCTTCGTGTTGGACCGATCGACGCGCGAGGTCGTCAAGCCGCTGCGCGTGAGCCGTCCTCGGGCGTCCAATTGATCCGATGAGTGGCACCGCGCTGCTCCGACCTGGCCGCTTGTCTGACGGGCGCTTCCGCTCGGAGCCCGTATCGATTCGTGGGTAAGGAAATCGCCGAGGGTTGGCGGCGGGGCATCGATGCGGTGCTCGCCGGCGCCGTCAGCGCAACGTTGGAAGGAGCGGAGGCGCCCGAACCCCCGGGGTGAGTTGGGGCGAAGCGGCGGTCAGGCGCCGGGTGGTCGAAGCTCAGAGGCCCGCGGTCGGGATGCGACGCCCGCCGCGGCCGTACGCCGGACATTCCCCAGGAAGCGCCGGATCGTGTCGCGGTCCAGCTCCATCTTCGCCTCGGCGATCGCGAGCCCCCCGACGGCTTCGGCGACTGTCACGATCTCGGCCGCCCGCGCTTGAGCGCCTACGTCGACTGCGACACGCGCCGCCGCCTCGAGCGCCTTCAGCATCGTCGCGGCGACGTGCGCGTCCCCGTGGGCGTACCGCCCGATCTCGATGAACGGCACGAGGAAGTCCGAGAACGGGTGCCGCGCAACGAACACCTCGACGTCGTCCCGCTTTGGGAAGGTGCGAACGGGCGAGGGGAAGGACCTTGCGGCGAGATACGCCACGACCGCGTGGATGTACGAGATGCTCGTGACCGCCGTCGTCGGGTCGTTGATCCCCGGAGAGAGCGCGCGCAGACCGATGTCGGTGAGCTGCCTCAGACCGAAGGTGATGTCCTGGCCGATGTCGCGATCGTTCCCGAGCGAGATGACCAACCGGATCCCGCCGGCGCAGTGCTCGGTTGCCGAGGACGGCCAGACCTCGGCGAGGGCGGTATCTGGGGTCACGAAATCGCCGGGCCGGACCAGGATCGCGAGGCGCGTGGGCTCGATCTCCAGCGAGCCGGCCAGTTCATCAAGGCCGACCCGGCGAACGAAGCCCGGCCGCAGCGGGTAGACCCGGCCCGGCTCATCGGCCTCCCGCCAGCTCTGGAGGAGCTCCTCCCCCCGCTGGTCGCCCGGCGCGCCGTGCTCATCGGGGTAGAGCCGCGCGGCTCTGGCGAGCGTCTGGCTGGCGATGTTCGCCGTGATTCGCGAGACCTGGATCATCTGAGAGATGTGGTGAATGAAGAAGATCAGCAGCACCACGCCGCCGATGCCGAGGGCTGAGGCGAGGGTGACGCTGAGGCGCGGCACGAAGGTGCCCTGCGGCCCCAGGCTGCCGACTGCCCGAAGGACCAGGATCGCGTACACGAAGATCCCCACGTACGAACCGATCGTTAGCTGCGTCAGCCGGTCGCCGAAGAACGAACGGAGAACGCGCGGGCTGAACTGGTTCGCGGCGAGCTGGAGGACGACGATCGTGATGGAGAACGTGAGCCCAGCCACCGTGATCAGCGATCCGGCGAGCACCGATAGCAGCGCCCGCGCCGCGGACGCGTCGCCGCTGAATAGGACTCCGACACTCGCGAGCTCGCTCCGCTGATCGACCTCCACCATGGCGATGGCGGCGATCGCGTACACCAGCACGAGCAGACCTGGGATGAACCAGAGACCCTGGCTGAGGTTGGGCCATAACGCCTGGAGACGGCCGGCGAGCACGCAAACACCCTACTCGGGGCCCGGTGACGGTCACGTTGCCGCGGCGGAGCTGGTCGATAGGCGAGGTCGCGTATCTCGGCACGTGGAACGGAGAGCCCGGCCAGGATCAGCCCAGCCGCATTTGGCGGCGACGGCACGAACGGATCCTCCGAGACCGGGTGGCCGCGGTTCAACCGGATCGCGGTTCAGCCCGCGACCTACGTCGGACCCAATCAGGTCGCGTGGTTCCAGTTCACGCTCGAGGCGCTCGCCTCACCGGGCCACTACCGGCTCGATCTGCGCCCGCTCGTCGAAGGGCAACCTGGATGGAGGACCTCGGCGTGTTCTGTCCGATGGGGTGCTCAACGCGGACGGGACCCTTCCGCCCGGTTCAGCGCTGAGTATTCCGTCGAGGTAAGGCTCCGATCGCGCTCACGCCCGCCTTCGGCTCGGCGCGTGCCCGGCCTCCCACTCCCCGATAGTGCCACGCCTCGGGATCGACACAGCCGCGACGAGCGCTGGTCGTTCCTCATGGCCACCGGTGCCGGTCAGGGCGTCCGACGCTCCGTCCAGCTGCGGTGGCTTAGTTCACGCCGCGTCCTCCGCCGCTGCGCGGGCGAGCACTCGCCGAATGAGGAACGGCGCCGACCCGCCCTGGACGAACAGGGTCACCAGGACGATCCCGAAGGAGATCTCCTGCAACAGGCTGCGGTCCGGCGTGCCCGGGGGGATCGCGAGAGCCGCCGCAAGCGCGATGGCGCCGCGTAGTCCCGACCAGAACAGAACGTGCGCCCAGCCGCCCGGCACCCGTCGTCCGCGAGCTCGCAGCAGGAGCACCGGAACGTAGACCAGGCCAGCGCGGGCGACGATGACGGCAGCCGTCCCCGCGATGATGGCGCCGACCGCGCCGACGAGCGAGGGCAGCTCGATCGCGAACCCGAGCAGGAGAAAGGTCACCGACGTGAGCGCGAACGCGAGCGTGCCCCAGAACACGTCGAAGTCCTCGACGATCCCGGCGCGCGGCGCGTGACGTCGCATCAATCCTCCCAGCAGGGCGGCGCTGACCACCGTCGCCAATATGCCCGAAAGCCCGAATGTCGACGCGACTTCATACGTCCCGTAAGCCAGGACGACCGACGCCGTGAGCTGGATCACGGTTTGATCGGTGCGCTGGATCAGCTGCGCCGCGACGAAGCCGCCGACCAAGCCGACCGCGATGCTGACGAGCACGGTCACCGAGAAGAGGCTCGCCGCTTCGCCGAGCGACAGGTGCCCGTCGGCTGCGCGAAGCGCCAAGGAGAAGAGCACGAGTCCGGTCCCATCGTTCAGCAGGCTTTCGCCCTCGACGAGCGTGCGCAGCCGTGCCGGCACCGAGAGCCGGCCGAACACCGCGATGACAGCGACGGGGTCTGTCGCGGCGGTGATCGAACCGACGACGAACGCGAGCACGAGCGGCAGCCCGATGACGACGTGGAGAACGAGCGCCACGACGGCGGCAGAGAGGAAGACTCCCGGGATGGCGAGCGTGACCAGCGCGCCGAGGACGCTGCGGATCTCTGCCCACCGGAGGTCATACGCCGCCTCGAAGACGAGGCCGGGCACCAGGATCAGGAGCACGACGTCGGCGGAGATCCCGAATCGGATCGTCGGGAAGGCGATCGCGCCGCCCAGGCCGACGAGCACGAGCGCGATCGACTCCGGGATCGGCGTCCGTCGTGCCAGATCTGCGACGACCGTTGCGACGAGCAGCATCGCTGTCACCACCTCGAGGACGACCACGAGCTCTCCGGTCAAGGAACGACCGTTCCCTGGGACGTGCGACACCGGAGCGCCGTGGAATCAGTGAGTCCAACCATGCGGTCGCTCAGGGCGGCGCGCTGCCGTCGCCATCGCGCACGAGCCCACGTGCCATGGCCCAGGTCGCCTGGCCGACCGTGACGGCCACAGGCCCGCCATCGTGCCGCTCGACGACCTCGACCATGAATATCTCGCGCAGCGGGATCGCGAGCGCCGCCGTGATGGCCATCGCGTGTGGTGAGGCCCACAGGATCACGCCTCGGCGCAGGAAGCCCGGCGCCGGACTTGGCGCAGATAGCTGCGACCAGCCGGCGGCCCTGAGGAGGTCGCCGAGACAAAGCGCCACGTCCTTCCCATCATCATCGGCATAGTTCAGATTGAATGGCGTGCCCGGGTAGGGCCGCGCCGCGCGATCCAGCTCATCCGCGTGTCTCGCCTCGAGCCTCAAGGGTGACATTGCCCGCCACTCTACCGACCACGCGTCATCCGAGGGCACGCGCTCCGACCGTCGGGTAACCCAACCCTGTTTGATCGGGCTGTCACCGCGGTCCGGCTTGCCGCATCCTTGTGCGGTGAACGTCTGGGCCAAGCGGGCAACAGTTCTGTTCGTGCCGCAGCTCGGGGTAGCCGTGCTGGGTCTCGTGAACGCCCGAACTGACCCGGAGCTGCAGTTCTCGGTGGTCTACCTACTTCCCGTGCTCGCCGCGGCGTACTGGGGCGGGCGAGTGCCGGGCATCTTGGCGGCCCTGACCGCGACCGCGGTCTGGTCCTTCAATTCGGAATACGGGCCGGAGCGCACGAGCACGCTGGTCGCGGCGGCCTGGAATATCTTCAGCCGCCTGGCAATGTATGTCGTCGTCGTGCTCGCGGTCGACCGCTTCGTCGGCGCGCATCGCGAGGTCTTGCGCCTTGCCGTCAGCGACGCCCTGACTGGAGTGGCCAACGCACGGGCACTGCATGCGCGACTGGCTCAGGAGGCCAGGCGCTCCGAACGCACCGGACACACGTTCGCGTTGCTGGCGATCGACAGTGACCATCTCAAGGCGATCAACGATCGATTCGGCCATGCCGCCGGCGACCGCCTGATCGTCGCCCTCGCCGAGATCCTCGGTGACCAGCGGCGCGGCACCGATCTGGTCGCGCGCGTCGGCGGTGATGAATTCGTGGTCGTGCTCGCCGAGTGCGACGCCGGCAGCGCTGCGGCAGCTGCGGAGCGGATCCGCGGGCGGGCGCGCGAAGCGGAGTTCCGCCTTGGGGGTCAGGCTGCCGCGAGCGTCACTGTGTCCATCGGAGTCAGCGTCTCCGACGGCCAAGCCGACGTGGCCGAGCTGCTGCGACGCGCGGACGCTGCCCTGTATGCGGCAAAGGCGGCTGGTCGTGACCGCGTCGTCGATTGGGCGTCGCTCGCTCGCCCGAGGTGAGACGACGCGGCGGCACCCACGGACTGCTGGCCCGATCGGGGAGGCCGTCGGCACTCGCCATGTCGGGCGCCGGGCCCCAGCTGCGGGTCGGACGGTGACTAAGGAACTTGCCGACCGGGTAGGGAGCGGGCCTCTACTCACGCCACATGACATCCCGAATATCCGGGCTGGCTTTGAGGTCCAGGCGGTGCTCAACCCGGCGACGGCGCGGGTTGGAGACGAGACAGTGCTGCTGATGCGCGTGGCGGAGCGTCCCCGTAGCGACATCGATCCGCCCGCCGACGCGCGAACGCTCGACCTTTCGGGTCTTCATCCAAAGGTCGTACCGCTGCCACCTGGGTATCGCAAGGACGAGGTGGTCCCCATCGCGGTCGCCGACCCTGACTCCGTCGAGCTCCGGCATATCGCCGTCTACGTCGCCCGCGATCTGGACGGTCTGGATTGCTCGGATCCGCGTGGTGTCACCTTCACGAACGCGAAGCTCGGCAAGACCGTCACGTTCCTCACCCAGGTGTCGCACCTGCGCTGCGCCCGTAGTCGTGATGGGGTCCACTTCACGGTTGACGAACAGCCGGCAATCTCGCCGACCACGCATCTTGAGGAATACGGCTGTGAGGATGCACGCGCCACCCTGATCGACGGGGTGTGGCATATCACCTATGTCGCGGTGTCTCGCGTCGGCGTGACGCCCAGCCTCGCGCTGACACGCGACTTCAAGCACTTCGAAAAGCGAGGGGCGCTGATCTCACCGGACAACAAGGATGCCGTCCTCTTCCCGATCGCAAGCGCCCACGGGTACACCGCGTTGACCAGGCCGATGCCGAGCTCCTTCGGTCACGTGCTCGGGATCTGGCTGCGGTTCCCGGATCGCGGGCTCCCGTGGGGCGGACACCAGCCGCTCGTGCTGCCCCGCGAGGGCTATTGGGACGAGCGGCAGACTGGTGCCGGCACCGTGCCCCTCCGTTGCAGAGCCGGCTGGCTTGAGATCTATCACGGCGTGGCCGCTGACCACACGTATGCACTCGGAGCGGTGCTGCTCAAGGGAGGCGACCCGCGGGTGGTCATCGCGCGCAGCGCCGAGCCGATCCTGCGCCCCGAAACATCCTACGAGCGAGCGGGTCTTCTCTCGAACGTCGTGTTCACCTGCGGCCACGTGCCGCTTGACGACCAGGGCGACCGCATCAGGGTGTATTACGGCGCCGCCGACTCGGTGATCGCGGCAGCTGACTTAAGCGTGCCGGAGATACTCGACTCCCTCGGCCCGCCGGACTCGCCCGCAGGGCAACAGAGGAAGTTCTTGGTCTAGCCGCCGGCGGCTCACCGGTCGTCGGCAAACAGTGACGGTACCGTCATGCCGCTGGCCGCGACGACTTCTAGGGTGTCAGAACGCACCACAAGCAACACGTGCTTCGGCGAAAGAGTGCCGATCCAGGGTCGGAGATGTAGTTGCCCACCATGAAAAGTCTGTTTCCAAACGACCAGCTCATCCGTAGCTCGGATCCGCGGACCGGGCTGGTCCATCCCGCGCCGAGCGAGGCTCACGCCAAGCCTGGGGCAGCGGGTGCCAGCCCGAAGATCGTGTTCGGCACCGATGGCTGGCGGGCACGTATCGCCGACGAGTACACGTTCGACGCGGTCCGCGCCTGCGCCCGGTGTCGCTGAATGGGTCGCGAACGCGGGCGGCACCGACCGGGCCGTCGTGATCGGCTACGACCGCCGCTTCGCCTCTGAGCATTTCGCGGCCGCGGCGGCCGAGGTCGTCGCGGCGCGCGGCGTGCGCGTACACCTCGCCTCGACCGACGCGCCGACGCCGGCCCTGTCGTGGGCGACCCTGCGGCGGAAGGCCAAAGCCGGCATCGTGATCACCGCGAGCCACAACCCTTGGATCTACAACGGCTTCAAGGTGAGTCCGAGATCGGCACCTCCGCCGACCCCACGATGCTCGCCGCGATCCAGCCGCTCATCCAGAAGGTCGAGGACCGCCCCGATCGGATCCCGCGCCTGCCCCTTGGGGAGGCTCGGACGAAGGGGCTGCTCGAGGACTTCGATCCTGCGGTCGACTATCTGGCGCACATCGGCGAGATCTTCGATCTCGAAGCCTTCCGCGGTGCTGGCAAGACCGTGATCTGCGACCCGCTGTACGGGTCCGGTGGCGGCTACTTCCCGCGCCTGCTTGGCTGCGGCCGGACCCGGGTGGTCGAGCTGCACGGCGAGCGCAATCCGTTCTTCGGTGGCGTCAATCCCGAGCCGATCCAGCCGAACCTCGATGAGTTCCTCGCACGGATCACCACAGAACGCGCCGACATCGGTCTCGCGGTCGACGGCGATGCAGACCGCGCGGGGCTGGGCGACGAGCACGGGACCTTCGCCGCGACGCTCACGGTCTATTCGCTGCTGATGTGGTATCTGATCGAGGTGCGCGGACTGCGCATGCCGGTCGTGAAGACGGTGAGCATGAGCTCGATGGTCGACCGCCTCGGCAAGCACTTCGGTGTCCCGGTCCACGAGGTGCCGGTCGGCTTCAAATACGTCGGCCCGAGGATGGTGGAGACCGGCGCGATGATGGGCGGCGAGGAGTCGGGCGGCTTCAGCTTTGCCATGAACATGCCCGAGCGCGACGGGATCGTCGCTGACCTCTTCCTCCTCGATTTCTGCTCAAGACCAAGAAGACGCCGTCGGCGCTCATCGCCGAGCTGATGGCACTTGCCGGGCCCTCGTTCTTCGACCGGCGCGACATTCACGTCGACGGAGCGGGCTATGACGCGGCCAAGGTGAAGCTCGCACACGCCCTCGCAGAATTCGCCCCGAGCCGGTTCGGTGGCGCGCCGGTCGCGAAGACCGTGCACCTTGAGACGGGCGACGGCGCGAAGTACTTCCTCGAAAATGGATCCTGGCTGCTGATCCGCTTCTCGGGAACGGAGCCACTGGTCCGCGTGTACGCGGAAACCCTTATGCGGGCGGCGCTCGAGCCGCTTCTTGATGCTGGCGAAGCGATCGTGAAAGGAGCGCTCTGATGGATCCCTCAGTCCTATCCACCGCTGATCAGATCCACGCAGCCGACCCGGGGGACATGCTCAAGCGGATCAAGGATCTCCCGACTCAGGTCCGCGAGGCATGGCGCATCACCGGCAGCGCGGCGCTCCACGACCGCCTGCGTGGTGCGCGCGACATCACGATCGCGGGCATGGGTGGGTCGGCTATCGGTGGTGAGCTGGTCGCGGCCCTGCTCGTCGACGATCTGCGGGTTGCGATGGCCGTCATCGCGACTACGGCCTGCCCGGCTACGTCGGCCCGGAGTCCTTGGTGATCGTGTCGTCGTTCTCCGGCAATACCGAGGAGACGCTCAGCGCCTTCGCCGAAGCGCGCAGGTGACGCGCGAAGGTACTTGCGATCACGACCGGCGGCAAAGTCGCGCAGCTTGCGAAGTCCGAGGGCATCCCGCTCGTCACCTTCGATTACCAGGCGCAGCCGCGGGCGGCGCTCGGCTACTCGCTGGGCCTCGTGCTCAGCACCCTCGAGAAGCTTGACTATGTGAGGGGCATCGGCGATCAGGTCGAGCCGGCACTCCACGATGTCGGGCAGATCCAGGCCCGCGTCGATGAGGGCAGGACGACGAACGACGCCAAGCAGCTCGCGATCGAGCTCGCGGGCCACGTGCCGGTGACCTTCGGTGCCGGGGTCATGGCGGTGATGGCCCGGCGGGTCAAGGACCAGTGGAACGAGAACGCGAAGAACTGGTCCAGCTACGACACGATGAGCGAGCTCAACCACAACGCGGTCGTCGGGTTCCCCAATCCGGCGATCGCCCGCGAGGCGTTGCGGGTGCTGCTGCTGCGGAGCGATCGGGACAACCCGCGCCACAAGCTGCGGTTCGACATCACCTCCGATCTACTCGATCGGACCGGGATGTCCACCGGACGTTGGCCTTCCCGGGCCAGTCGATGCTCTCCGAGGTGCTCCAGCTCGTCTACTTCACTGACTACGTGTCCTTGTATCTCGCGCTGCTCAACGGCGCCGATCCGTCCGAGGTTCGGTCGACCGACTACCTGAAGGACAAGCTGGGGAAGGGCTAGGTGGCAGCGGCGATGAAGGCCAGCGTTCAGTCAGAGGCGCTGGTGTTCTTCGGTGCAGCCCGTGATCTCGCGCACAAGAAGGTGCTCCCCGCGCGCTATGCCCTTGTCCACGAAGTCAAGGTCGACGCCCGGAACGGCGCTGTCCTGGCGGTCGAGGATGGCGGTGACGACAACGAAGGCGGGGCAAGGCAGGCGACAAGGACTGAGCGTCACAATTGAGCAGGTGCGTCTCCTACTCGTCGAAGACGAAGCTCGCCTCGCAGAGGTCATCAGGCGCGGCTTGGTCGAGAACGCGTACGCGGTGGACGTCGCCGGTACCGCCGCTGACGCCCTCGAGCTGGCCGTGGCCAGTGACTACGACCTGATCATCCTCGACCGCCGTCTGCCCGATGGCGACGGCGCGCAGGTCACGGCCGAGCTGCGGCGTAGCGGCCTGCGCACACCGATCCTCCTGCTCACCGCGCGCGATGCGGTGGAGGACCGCGTCGAAGGGCTCGACCTCGGCGCGGATGATTACCTGGTGAAGCCTTTTGCGTTCCCCGAGCTGACAGCGCGCGTGCGCGCGCTCGTGCGCCGGGAGATGCCTGAGCGCGAGCCGATCCTGCGTGCCGGCCAGATCGCGATCGACCCGGCGTCGCACACCGCGACCTACGCCGGAAAGCCGATCCGTCTCGCGCCGCGCGAATTCGCTGTCCTTGAGTACCTTCTGCGCCGCAAAGGTGACGTCGTCACGCGCACGGCGATCGAGGAGCATTCCTGGGACGGCGGCTTCGATAGCCTCTCGAACGTAGTCGACGTGTACGTCGCGCGCCTGCGCCGGCTCACTGGCGGGCGTCGCAGTCCCATCGAGACCGTCCGCGGCGTCGGGTATCGCATGCGTGCGGTGTAGCGTCCCGCTGTGAGCATCCGCCTCCGACTCACCACCTGGTATGGGCTCACGCTCGCGCTCGCGCTCGCGATTGTGGCGTCCGCGCTCGTGCTCGTCTTCCAGGCGACGATGGAGCGGCAGCTCGACGCCGATCTGGCTGCGCGGGCGGCCACCGTGGCCTCGGGTCTCCAGGGCGACGAGACGCTGACGCTCCAGCAGCAGGGTGGCGACCAGTCCTTCGTCGTCGGCGGAGAGGTCGTCGCGCTATACGACGCGACCGGCAAGCTTAGCGACGCAACCGCGCGTCCGTCGTGGCTGGGCCAGAGCGTCGCGGCATTCGCCGCCGGAACGACCGTTCAACGCGAACAGACGATCACCATCGGTGCGGAGCACCTGCGCGTGCTCGCCCTGCCGATCGTCGATCGTGGCTCACGGATCGGCGTCGCCGTCGTCGTCCGCTCGCTCGCGCCCATCGATGCGGCCGCGCGGCAGCTCGTCGCGGTCCTCGGGCTGGCGCTGCCGGTGGCGGTCGGACTGGCCGCGGTCGGTGGCTACTTCCTGGCGGACCGCGCGCTCCGTCCGATGGAGCAGCTGCGCCAGGCCGCCGACGAGTACAGCGCGCACGATCTCACGCGACGGCTCGCGCCCGGTCGCATGCGCGACGACGAGCTCGGCCGTCTCGCGCATACGCTCGACGCGATGCTCGATCGGGTCGCGGCGGCCGTCGAGCAGCAGCGGCGCTTCACTGGCGACGCGTCACACGAGCTGCGCACTCCGGTCGCGACCATCCTGGCCGACGCCAGCCTCGCGCTCGAACGGCATCGCGACAGCGACGAATACCGCGCCGCGCTCGAGCGCATCCAGGCGGAGGCGGTGCGGATGGGCCGGATCGTCGACGGGCTGCTTACGTTGGCGCGGGCCGACGCGCCCGCGGCCGCGCCCCAGGTGGAGCGCCTCGACATCGCGCGCCTGGTCGACGCAGCGGTGGCTCGGGTCGCGGGACGCGCCGCGGAACGGCAGATCGCCGTGCGCGCGCAGACGGTGCCGGACCTCAGGGTGCTCGGCGACGCGACCGGGCTGGAGCGCGTGCTCGACAACCTCTTGGACAACGCGCTGCGCTTCGCGCCCGCTGGGAGCGTCATCGACCTGAGGGTCGCGAGGGACCGCACCCGAGCGCGCATCACGGTCGCCGATCACGGTCCAGGCGTACCTGCGAGCGAGCGCTCGCTTGTGTTCGAGCGGTTCCATCGCGCTGCCGGCTCGCGCGGTCCGGGAGCGGGCCTCGGCCTCGCGATCGCGCGCGCGGTCGTCGACGCGCACGAGGGGGCCATCTCGGTCGCCGAGACGCCCGGCGGCGGAGCGACGTTCGTGGTCGAACTCCCGCTCGTCACGACCTGACGGTCATCTTCGCTTCATCTGCGATCGCCAATCTGACGGTGATCTCAGATGAAAGGAGGTACACCGAAATGACGATTCGAAAGTGGCTCCTCATGCCGGCGGCGGCAGCGATGCTGGCGGTCGGAATGGCCGGAGGCCACGCCGCGTACGCGGACACCGGGACGGGCACTGCCCCCCCGACCGCGACCGAGGCACCCGAGACGACCAACGAGGCTCCGGAGTCGACGACGCCAGAGCCGAACGATGCGAACGAGCCCGCACTGCCGGGCGGTGGTCATGATGATGGCGAAGGCGCTAACGTCGACAACCAGTTCGACGGAGTTCAGTAGCCATTGCGCAGCGGCGGGCCGTCCATACCGGACGGCCCGCTCTTGTTGCGATCAATGAAGTGGCCCGGGCATGCGGCCTCACCCCCGTTTCGGATGCGCGGATCGACGCCGTGGATCAGATCACGGGCGGGCACGCCTTTCCGACATGACGGAACGGTCATGGGCGCGCGCGACACACGGGCTACCGTGGAATCGAAGCTGAGAACTGTGAGCGCCGGATTGGTGTCCTCCCGCGCGAAGTGCAGTGACGTGTTGACGTGGCGGACCCCGCCGAGTAGGCGGAGCCGTGAGAGGCTACCTGGAGGAACGAGATGTCCATCAAGAGTCTTGAACCCGATGCGGGACCGTCGAGCGTTCTTCGCCCGTTGCTTCGGAAGAGGCTTCAGGGCATGAGGGCAGCCCTCCGCAGAGAGATCGTCCACGAGGTCGAAGATCTCGGCACGGCAGCGGAAGCACGCGGCGAGGACACGACGCTTTCGCAGCATCCGGCGGACGCGGCAAGCGACCTGGAGATCCGCGAGCTGCTTCTGAGCGACGAGCAGAGTCGCATCCGTGAGCTTCAGGAAGTCGACGCGGCCCTTGAGCGTATCGACCGCGGAACCTATGGCATTTGCGTGGACTGTGGTGGCTCGATCCCCGAAGATCGGCTCCGGGCGCTGCCCCAAGCTGCGCGCGACACCGCGTGCGCGCGGGTCATGGCGTCCCGCCCGTGATCAGGTCGAGCACCCTGGAGAATACGCTTCGGGATCGTCCTGGGGTCGAGGTCCGGTCGTGAGCGAGAGCGCCTCCACGGGACCCGGCCGCAGGCGTGGCCTACCTGGCGCGCTCGTGCTCGTCGTCATTGGTCTCGTGGTCGGGGCCTTGATCGGCGGCGCGGTCGCCGGTGGCGTCGTGCGGATCGCTCTGCCGGCACCACCTGCCGCCACCGCGCCAGCGGCATCGTCGCCAGTGGCATCGTCGCCAGCGGCATCGTCGAGTGCGGCGTCGTCGTCGAGTGCGGTCACTTCGGGCCGCCCTTCGGCAGAGCAGCAGGCGATTCAAACTGCGATCCAGCGCGCCAACGACGCGCAAGTCGCGGCGATCGCCAAGAACGACCCGACGCTGCTGCGTGATTCCTCGACGGCGCAGCACTACGCCGAGCTGGTGAAGATCGATGCGGACCTGCTCGCCTCGGGCGTCACGTCGATCACGCTCGCGAAGCTCGAATGGGGAACGATCGACATCGCGGGATCGACGGCGCGTGCCGTCACGTATGAAACGTGGCAGGCGACCAGTGCCGACGGGACGACCCAACAGAGCCGCGACCAGAACGACTACACCCTTGTGCTGCAAAGCGGGACGTGGCTGATTCAGGCCAACGACCAGCCCGCAGCTGCGGCCAGTCCGGCGCTGCCGTCTGCCGCCCCGGGTCAATCAGGGACGGGCACCGTCGCGCCCGGCCAGGCAACCTCATCGAATTGGTCGGGGTATTCCGCGACCGGCGGAACGTTCACGTCTGTGACCGGCACCTGGATCGTGCCCGATCCGACGGCAGGGTCGCTGGGCGCGGATGCAACATGGGTGGGCATCGGTGGGGTGGCCAGTCACGACCTGATCCAGGCGGGCACCCAGACAACCGTGCCCGGTGGCTCGACCACGCAGTTCGGAGCGTGGATCGAGATGCTGCCCCAAAGCTCGCAGCCGGTTCCGCTGGTGGTCGTCCCGGGCGACAGCGTCACGGTGAGCATCACGAGCCAAGGCTCCGGCAGCTGGCTCATCGAGATCAAGAACAACACCAGCAGCAAGACCTACAGCACCACGGTCGCGTACGCGTCCACGTTCTCGTCGGCCGAATGGATCGAGGAGGCTCCCAGCGGCGGCCGCACCGTGCTGCCGATCGATGCCTTCGGCGTCCTTCCATTCAGCAACGCCCAGACCGTGAAAGACGGAAAGCTCGTCACTGTATCCGCCGCAGGCGGCAAGCCGGTGACCATGATCAACTCGGCCCGACAGCCGCTTGCGCTGCCATCCAGTCTCGGGCCTGATGGCGCGACCTTCTCCGTCACTCGGACCAGCAACCCAGCGACCGTACCCTTGACGCCGGGACGGCGACGCACGGGACCGTAGGACGGGGCTTCGGGAGCCCGGCGCACCCGGTCGTCCCGCCCCGGCTGCGCCGTGCGCTGATCTGACGGGCGATCCCGTGGACGTCCCGACCCTTTCTCGTACGACGGGTTTTCGCAAATCTTCTCGCGGCTCAAGAAACGTCTGCCAGCCACGATCGACTTAAAATCCACCGCGCTCGCAACACCGCGCTCACCAATTGGCGGCGGGCCGGGGTCGACATCGCGACGTTGGCGGAGCTCGCCGGCCACGCCGACATCGCTCACACCGAGCACTACGTCGGCGAGATCACCCCCGGGAGATCGCCCGCATCCCCGACGCCTTCGGGCGGTTCTACGGCAAGCGTGCTGGGTGACGCATGTCAACTGAGCGAATCACCCGTTCGAATCTGATCGCGTTTGACTCTCATCGACAGAAAGCCGAGCATTTTCGAGGGGCCAGTAGCTCAGCGGTAGAGCAGGGGACTCTTAATCTCACGGCCACATCGAAGTGGCCGAGCTCGCGATCGCTAAAGAAAACGAGCGGACGGCCCCCGTCGTCCTCGTCGTCGGTTGGCGAATCACCCGCTCGCCCGCTCCCGCTCTACGTCGAGCGAGCCCGGCGAGTCTTGGCGCGCGCGACGCCACAAGCACTGACGCGCGTGTTGCGGGTGATTGGGAAACTGGCTCACAACCCCTCTACCGCCTGAGGTCGATTGACTCACTGGACTCGTTGAGGTCGCGTCGCAGGAGCCTGCAACCCTTTGAGGCTGCCGCGAGAGAGCCCCGTATCCGCGTCAGGCCCTGTCGATAGGAAGTCGGAGCGTAAACGAAGCCCCCTTCGGCGCCGCGTCGCAAGTGAGCTCTCCGCGATGTTGACGGGCGATGCGGCGGCCAATCGCGAGGCCGAGACCGGTGCCCGGTGTTTCAGTGTGATCGAGCCGGACCTAAGTCCTGATGCCGCACGTGTGCGCGCGCTGAACACTCAGCTGATATGGAGTTAGCTGAGCTCACGCTGGCTGCCTGCGCCGTTCACGGGTGAGTTGCGAATGCGAAGGTCGGTGACCGAAGACCGCTCCGGTGATCGCAGTGTCGTTGATCAGAGGTCTACGTTGGCCGATAACGGCGCCGATACTAAATTCGGCTTCAGTGGACCCGGCCGGATTCGGGTCAACGCGACCGTCCTTTCGGTCGACGCCGTAGCGGGGGCCGAGCACGCCCGCTGGATCGAGGCGAGCACATGAACGCGGGCACGATCTGATGACCGCGCTCAGGATGTCGGCGGCTGTGTTGAATCGCTAGTTGGTTGCCGACCGACCCGCTGATGGGGCTGCGGTTGGTGATGATCCCGCCGCAGCCCGAGGCCGGTATCAAAACTCCTTTGGGCGTGGTCGGCGAACACGCCGCGAAGCCGGAGATCGCTTTGGCCGTATCTTCCCTAAGATGGCTGCTGTTTCCGCTCCCAAGCGCGGGCGCCGGATTTCGAGAACCTGGAGGGACCCCCACCTCAGCTTGGTTGGCACGTCGGCTGCATACCAAGCGAGCGAATCCGGTCGCGAAGTTGCTCTGCGGCAACAGAAGGCAGGCGTCGATGGAGCGCGACCTCATCAGGACCGGGATCGACGGCCTCGACGGCATCCTGTCTGGTGGGATCCCTCGACGGAACGTCATTCTCCTCGAAGGCGCCGTCGGGACCGGCAAGACGACTCTCGGTGTTGAGTTCATCTACCGAGGCATCAGTAGGTTCGACGAGCCCGGGATCATCGTGCTGTTCGAGGTGTCGCCCGAGAAGCTGATCCGCGACGCAGCGGGCTTCGGCTGGGACTTACCCGTGCTCGAAGCCGACGGACGGCTGCGGATCATCTTCACCACCCGCCCGGTCTTCCGTCAGGAACTGCAGCAGGCCGACGGCCTCCTCTTCGAGCAGGCCGCGAAGATGGGTGCTCGGCGCATCTTCGTGGACGGCGTGGCCGGGCTAGGGGCGGACACCTCCGAGCCGCGCGAAGCGTTCCACGTTGTCGTCGAGGGGCTCCAGCGCGAGGACCTGACTCCGATGCTTGCGCTCGAAGCCTCCGACCGGGACCCGGCGGCCCTGTCGACGCCGGAAGAGGGGATTGCGGACACGGTGATCCGGCTGCGCCTCGAGGACATCAAGCGATCGTCGCTGCGATCGCTCGAGATCATCAAGTCCCGGGGCCATGACTACGGGATGGGCCGACACTCTTTCCGCATCGTCGACGGGAAAGGCATCGAAGCGTACCGGCGGGTCCAGGCGCCGAGGAGGGACAAACGCGACCGCGCCGCGGCCTTCGATACGTCGAAGCGGATCACGACCGGGGTCCCTGGACTGGACGAGATCGTGAATGGCGGGTACTACGTCGGCAGCACGACCGTCGTCGCGGGCATCTCGGGCGTCGGCAAGAGCGTGATGGCGCTCCAGTACATCGCCGAAGGGATCCGGCGTGGGGAGCGCAGCCTCATGCTCTCGCTCGACGAGCAGGCCGCCCAGATCATTCGCAATGCGAGCACCATCGGCATCGACCTCGGTCCCCCGCTCGAGCAGGGCCTCGTCCAGATCCATTACGACCCACCGCAGGAGATCGAGATCGATCATCACTTCCACCAGATCGAGCAGATCATGGAAGAGTTCAAGCCCGTCCGGGTGGTCTTCGACAGCCTCTCGACCTACGGCTCGGCCCTCGGCCCGCCCGGCCGGGTGTTCCGCGACTTCTTCCACGCGCTCATCGCGCTCATGAAAGAGCATCAGGTCGGGGCCGTATACAACCACGAGAACCCCGAGATGCTCGGGATGTCGTCGATGATGGGCGAGTTCGCGATGAGCTCCCTCGTCGACAACATCCTCCTGCTGAACTGGGTGGAGCTCGGGGACCAGTTCCGGCTCGCCCTGACCGTCGCGAAGATGCGCGCGAACCCGACCTCCCGCGTCACGCACGAGGTCGAGATCCTGGACGGCGCGGGCATGCGCGTGCTGCCGCGTCCGCTCACCGTCGCCGAGGCCCGCCGGCTGGCGCCATTCGCCGCGTACGGTGGGCTCGTTTCGCGGTCGCCCACGCGCGTGCGGGACGCCCTCCCGGCCGACGGCGAGAACTAGCTCGGGCGTGCCGAACGCCGAGCCGGGCATGTTCGATCTCAGCACGTGGCTGCCGGCCCTCGAGAAATTCGGGGCAGTGACGCACTTGACGGTCATCGTCTATGCCGCGGACGACCGCATCGTCTGCGGTCCGTTCCACGCCACGCCGCTCCACACGCTGTTCGCGCGGCACGGATACGACCCGCGGATCTTCGATGAGTGCGCCCGTCGCTGCGTGTCGCAGGTGCGTGACCGTCAGGCCGTGGTCGTCCCGCTTCAGGATGGTCTGGCCGTCGTCGGCGCTCCCCTCGTCCTCGACGGACAGATCGTGGGCGCAGCGGTCGCGGGGTACGCACTGGTCGATTTCGTCGGCTCGTCGGCCATCGAGCACCTCGCACGAGCCGCTGGAGTGCCGTTCGGCGAGATCTGGGACATCGCGCGGGCCCAACAGCCGATCCCTGAGCGGCGGCTGAAGCTCCAGGGCGAGCTGCTTCAGGTCCTGGGGGAGGCGATCCTCAGAGAGAATTCCCGGGCCCGCGGGTCCGAGATGACGGCCGCGGCGCTCGCGGCCGAGTCGGCCGCGAAGGACGACTTCTTGGCGGTGGTGTCGCACGAG
Organism: Chloroflexota bacterium; assembly: GCA_030948585.1. Classification (GTDB taxonomy): domain Bacteria; phylum Chloroflexota; class Limnocylindria; order P2-11E; family P2-11E; genus UBA4735. Next base: position 138,567 of record JALZAB010000003.1, on the reverse strand, counting down.
CTGCGCACGCCGCTGACGCCGATCGTCGCCTGGGCGCGGATCCTGAAGCTTGGGGCCGACCCCGCTCGCGCCCGCCACGCCGCGGAGGTCATCGAGCGGAACGCCCTGCTCCAAACGCGGCTGGTGGACGATCTCCTAGAGCTGACCCGTGCCCGGCTTGGGAAATCGGCGCTCGACCTCCGGGTCTACGACTTGAACGAGGTGCTCCGATCGGCAATCGAAGTCATCGCCGACGACATCCAGGAGAAGGGGCTCGCCGTAGACGTCGTCGAAGCGCGTGAGCCCCTACTGGTGGAAGTCGATGAGCAGCGCGTCCAACAGATCCTCCGGAACGTGCTCTCGAACGCGGTCAAATTCACCCCCAACGGCGGTCGCATCTCGGTGGTGCTCGCACAGGAGGGCGACATGGCCGCCCTCCGGATACGGGGACACCGGCGAGGGCATCGCCCCGGAGTTCATCTCGGCTGCGTTCGAGCTCTTCCGGCAGCAGGAGAACGGCATTGGTGGGCGGCACGCAGGGCTCGGCATCGGGCTCTCGCTCGTCAAGCAGCTCACCGAGCTCCACGGCGGTCGTGTGAAGCTCGAGAGCGAAGGCGTTGGGCTTGGCACACAGGTGACGATTCAGTTCCCGCTCGTCTCTGTCAGCTTGCACGAGCCGGCGGCTCGAGCGCCGGCCGCCGTGCCTCACCTCGATGGGCGGCGACTGCTCGTGGTCGACGATACGGATGACAACCGGGAGGCGATACGGATGCTCCTTGAGGAGCTCGGTGCCGAGGTCCAGGTTGCAGCGGACGGCTTCGAGGCGGTCAAGATGCTTCGCGGCGGCGAATTCGATGTCGTGCTCTGCGACCTGCGGATGCCACGAATGGACGGGTTCCAGTTCATGCTGGCGCTGCGCCAGTTGCCGGATGACACGGTCCCGCCCGTGATCGCGATGTCGGGTCTCACGAGCAGTGCCGACCACATGCGGACGGAGGCGGCTGGATTCGCCGGACACGTCAACAAGCCGTTCGACGAGCAGCATCTCTTCGTGGCGATCGAGGCCGCCATCGCACGGCGCGTCGCTAGGCCCTCGACTCCGCGTCTCACCTGACCGAACGGTCCAGCCGCCACGTCGCTTACGTCGGCACCGCGAACCCGTCGCCCAGTCAAGATCGGGGCGGCCCCAGCACCGGAACGACTACGACGGCGGGCGCGGCTAAGGGACGCACGGGGCTCGCGAGCGGAATCCACTACGAGCCGGCGAGCCGTGGCCGCGAACAACAGCGCTCCAAGCCCGCCGTGGCGCTTGATACCTAATTTAGTCTCGAGTGGACCCGGCTGGATTCGGGTCAGCGCGGCAGCCCTCTCGGTCGACGCCGTGACAGCGGCGGAGCATCGTCAGTGGCTCGACGCGAGCGCGTGACTGGCCCGCGAGGGAAACGCCGGTTCGACGCGCCGGACTCTGGGTCCGGAGCGCTCGGCTTATCTGATCCAGAATCAGCCAATCACTCCGGCGAAAGCCAACCTTCGTTTCCTTCCGAATCAGCAATCACTTTCGGGGGCTCGCTTCCAGCCCCGCAGGTCTGAAAGCCGCCGCCGCCTGCATACCTCCGATTGCTCGACGACTCGCGGCTGATACCGATTTTCAGAGGCAATGGTCTTGAGTCGGCGGGCAGGCTGCACTCTCCGTTGATGAGCTGTTGTAACATTCAACGAGATGGTTGAAGGTCGAGGAGCCGCGCTGGACCGGACGTTCGGGGCGCTGTCACACGCCACGCGGCGGTCGATCGTCCGCCAGCTCTCCCGCGGGGAGCTTTCGGTGTCGGAGGTGGCCGCCGCCTATTCGGTGTCGCTCGCCGCGGTCTCGAAGCACCTGGACGTGCTCGAAGCGGCCGGGCTCGTCCGGCGCACACGCGCCGGCCGGGAGCAGCGGTGCAGCCTCGCGCCGGCGCCGCTTGCGGCAGCCGCCTCGTGGGTGGACCAGTACCGTTCGTTCTGGGCCCTCCAGCTCGGGTCGCTGTCTGACCACCTTGCGCGGAAGCGCTAGACGTGGTGCGTCCGAAGGTCGAGAGCGCGCGATACGAGGAGACCGTCGATGCTGCAACCGACGATGTATTCGACGCATGGACGAAACCTGCCGAGCTCATGCTGTGGTTCGGACCCGGCGGTTTTCAGACCATCGAGGCGCAGGTGGACCTGCGACCCGGTGGCCGGTACCAGCTCGTGATGCGCGCACCGGACGGCCGGCTGCTGACGATCGTCGGCGTCTACCGGGAGATCGATCCGGGACGGCGGCTGGTCTACAGCTGGACATGGGCTCACGCGCCGGCGGAGGAGATGACGGTCACCGTGGAGATGCACCCGGTCGGGACGGGCGCGACGCGTGTGGTGGTGAGCCACGCGCGGATCGTCGACGGCGAGCGTCTCCGCTACGAGTCCGGATGGGTCGAGGGGATCGCGCGCCTGAACGCACTGCTTGCCAAATCGAAACGCGGAGGATAGTCATGCCAAGTGCTCGGCACAGCGTCGTGATCGATCGTTCAGTCCATGATGTCTACACGTATGTTGCGGACGGAACGACCGCTCCCGCCTGGCGGGAAAGCGTGAAGGACATCAAGCTGGTCTCGGGGATCCCCGGCGCGGTCGGTGCCCGGTACGAGCAGGGGATGAAGGGGCCTGGCGGTCGGATCCCGGCGGACTACGAGATCGTCGAAGCGGTCCCGGACCGGCTTCTTGCCTTCCAGGTCGTCGCCGGTCCGGCGCGGCCACGCGGCCGATACGAGTTCGAGCAAGCCGGCGGTGGGACGCGGGTGACGTTTTCGCTGGACTGGGAGCCCAAGGGCATCAAGGAAAAGCTGATGGCACCGCTGGTCGCTCGGACGATGCCCAAGGAGGTCGCGACGCTCGATGACCTCAAGCGGGTGCTCGAGACGATTAGGCCGATGGCCTGAGGGGATCTCGGCTCAGTCCGTTGTGGGGATCCGCTATCCCATCGCTGAGTATTGTTAGAGCCTAGAGCCCCATTACCGAACCGTCATGACTCCCGCCCGGCCTGGCCGTCACCATCGCGTCATACCGGCGGCCCTGCCGCCGATGGAGGACGTGAGCTGCCGTGGCCACCCGACCTGAACCGACCGCGATCGACGCTTCGACCGGAAAGCCATGCGTCCTGCTGGTCGAAGACGAGCCAACGCTCAGCAAGCTGGTCGGCAAGCTGCTCGACGATGCCGGGTACGCGCACATCTCCATCGCCGATCACGGTCAGATCGCGGACGCGATCGCGCGGCATCGGCCGCAGTGCATCATCCTGGACAGCGACCCCGGATCGGCCCTGCACGCCCGCTCGTGGGCCGACGCGGCCGCGATCCGCCGCGCCCACCCCGCGATCCCGGTGCTGATGTTCACCGCGGATCCTGCCGCGATGGCCGAGGCCCGCGCCGCCACGACCGCCCGGAGCAGGGCCGCCGGCTACGCCGACGTGATCGACAAGCCGTTCCTTGTGGTCGAGTTCCTCGCCACGCTGAAGCACGCGGTGGACGTGCCCCAGGCTCGGCTGACCGACGGCAAGGGCTCGTCAGCCGAGGCGATCAGTGTGTTCCCCGAGCTCAGCGGAGCGGCCTCGACGGATTGGGCGGCTGCCGACTTCTTCGCCGTCGCGATCCACGAGCTGCGCACACCGCTGACCTCGATCGCCGGGCACGCCCAGCTCGTGCAACGGTTCGTGACCAAGGACCCCACCCGGGCGGCCGATTCGGCCGAACGGATCCGCGAGCAGGCCCAGCGAATGAATCGGTTGATCGGCGACCTCCTCGACCACGCCCGGGTGAGCGTCGGCGCACTCAGCCTCGAGGTCGTGACGTTCGATCTGGGCGTCGCCGTCGCGCACATGATCGGGCTGGTCGAGCACGACGACCCGCCACGGATCACGCTCTCGACCTCGGCAGCCGCGCGCGTTCGGGGCGATCCCGACCGTATCGCCCAGATCGTCGGCAATCTCCTGGATAACGCGGCCAAGTACAGCCCGCCCGGGTCGCCGATCGACGTGTCGCTCACCGTCGTCGCGACTGAGGTCCAGGTCCGGGTGACCGACCGCGGCGGCGGGGTGCCGGACGACGATCGGGACCGGATCTTCGCGCCGTTCTATCGGACCGCGCGGACCCGGGAGATCACCGGTACGGGCCTCGGCCTGCACATCAGCCGGCGGATCGCAGAACAGAATCACGGTCGGTTGTGGTTGGAGTCGAGCAGCGGCACGGGGAGCACCTTCGTGCTCGCGCTGCCCATCGTTCCGGACGCGTCGGCAGCCTGAGGGTGCGGTGAGCGCTGCGTCGCCCCTTGCCTCGGCGGATGGCCACGCGGAGGAGGGAGTCTGACGTTGAGCGCCATGATCCTGTTCCTATGCGTCGCGCCCGAGCACGCCAAGATCAGCCGTGACCTGGCGGGGCAGAACGTCACCATCCATCAGGGCCGATGGGCGGCGTGTCCGGCTGGCGCTCGAGACGGGCACACCTGGGCGGAAACAACGGGCCTCGACTGCGACGACCTGTTCCGGAGGCGCGTCGCGGAAACGAACGCGGCGCGCACGCATGGCGATCAACCTGCGGGGGCGACCATCCCGGTGAACCAGGTCGGATGACGGAACGGTCACGACCGAAGGCCCCCGCACCCCTAGGTTCGCAGTGGCCTACTCGGCGAGCGGAGGATTGGACATGGATCAGCGTGACCGGCCGGTGAGCAGCACCCCGCGCGGACCTGAAGCAGCGGCCCCGGTGGCCGAGCACGTCGAATCGACCATCGCGGACCCTACGCCGGACGCCGCGAGACCGCCTACAAGCTGCGGCAAGGGATCTACCTCCTGTTCGGGCTTATCGAGGTGCTGCTCGCGATCCGATTCGTGCTGCGGCTCCTCGGGGCCAATGCCCAGGCCGGGTTCGCCCAGCTCATCTACGGGGTGACCGCGCCGCTGGTCGCGCCGTTCCAGGGCCTGTTCGGGACCGTGCAGTCCGACGCGAGTGTCCTTGAGTCTGCCTCGCTCGTCGCGCTCATCGTGTATGCGCTCGTGGCGTGGCTGCTGGTCAAGCTCGCCTGGCTGGTGTTCGGCGAGACGCGCTCGGCGACCGCGACGACGACGCGCAGCACCACCACGCGCCGGTAACCGGTGAAACGCACGATCGCCCGTCCGGTCGCGTCCAACGGCGTCCCTCGCCGTGCGGCGCCTCCCACGCCAGCGGTGGTACCCGCCAAGTCGGACGTCGCCACGCGGGTCGAGGCGATCACGCAGGATGCCGATCTCTCGTGGGTGGTCGAGCTGCTGACCGAGCGGCGCGACGAGATCCTCGGCCGCTGGCTCGACGCCGCGACCGATCAGCCGTTCCACAGTGCGCGCTCCGAACGGGCGGTCGCGGACCACATCCCGCCGCTGTTCGATGCCCTCGTCAGCCTGCTCACCAAGTACAGCGACCCGTCCGGAAACGCGGGCGTGCCGCTCGAAGACCCCGACGTGTTTGCCGCCGCGCAGAGTCACGCCCGAGTGCGCTTCGAGCAGGGGTTCATTGCCCCGGATGTCGCGACCGAATTCCGGCTCCTGCGGCAGGAGATCGGACGAGCCCTCCGCCGGTACGTCTCGGACCGCTCACCGACCAGCGATGTCGTCGGCGCGGAGCTGCTCCTCCATGACGCGCTCGACGGTGCGGTGTTCCTCGCCTTGACCACGCTCAGCGAGCACGAGGTCGCCCGGCGCCGGGCCGAGGTCGCCCTCGAAGTGGAGCGCGCCGCCGCGGCGAGCGAGCGCGTGGCGTTCTTCGCGACGCTCGGCCACGATCTCAAGAGCCCGCTCACCATCGCGATCGCCATCACCCAGCTGATGCTGCATCAGGAGGCCAAGGGCCGGCTCGAAGCCGGTGAGCTCCGCGGGAGACTGTCGTCGATCGAAGCCGCCCTTCGCCGCGGGGCGCTCCGGGTCGACGAGCTGATGGACCTGGCCCGGCGAGACGAGGCTGCCGTGACCGCGCTGCAGACCACACGGTTCGACCTCGTCGCCCTCGTCAGGGATGTCCTCGACGGGTACCGGATCACGAATGCCCGCCACGAGTTCGTCCTTGACCCAAGCACCGAGTCGCTCGTCGGCGAGTGGGACCGCGACCGGATCGAGCGCACAGTCGACAACCTGGTGAGCAATGCGGTGAAGTTCAGTCCACGCGGCGGGCGCATCTCGGTGTCGATCCAGAGCGAGCGCGCCGGCACGGGACACGCAGCCGTCGTCGCGATCACCGATCAGGGTGTCGGTATCCCCGAGGGCGAGCGCGAAGCGATCTTCGACCGGTTCTCGCGCGGGTCGAACGTCGGCGATCTGCCCGGCAGCGGCGTTGGCCTGTGGTCCGTACGTCGGATCGCTGAGCAGCATGGCGGCACGCTCGCGGTCGCGTCGCAGCTTGGCGAGGGCAGCACGTTCACCCTGCGGCTCCCGATCGCCGCTGCGGACTCATAGTGGAGCGGTAGAGTTCGGCTCGCGTAACTCCCACCCACCCGGCTCACCTGCAACTGGCGCCGATAAGCCCGACCTGATCGGTCCCGACAAGAAATCGATGCACTCGGAACACATGCGTCGGCACGCAAGCTGCGACCTGGCGCAGCCTGCAACCGCTGCCGCCGGAGGATCGCAGCATGGCCGACCCACTGCATGCGCGGGTCGTCGTTGTCGGCGAGGACGACGAGGCGATCGGACGGCTATGCGTGACGCGATCCGCGACGAGCTCGGCTACCAGGCCGTGGTCGTCGCCGACGGCGCGATGGTGATCGACACCGTGCATGCCGGGGCTGACCGGGTTCGAGGTCTACGACCGGATGCGCGCGGACGACGCTATTCGGAACATGCCGGTGCTGTTCGTCAGCGCGGTCGCGGATCGGCCCGAGACGGCCCGCGAGCTGGCGCGCCGCTCGATCGCGGACGTCCTGCGCAAGCCCTTTGACCTCAAAGTGCTGCTCGACCGGGTCCACGCGCTCTGTCCAGCCGACGGCGTGGAACCGGCGGACTAGCAAGGCTGCTCCCGGCGAGGGCCTGAGCCTCGATCGGCCCCTTGGTCAAGCAAAGCCTCGTGCTACGAGCGCACTGATTCCTGGCTGCGGCAGTTAACCCATCGTTTCCGATTCCGACGATGGGGTCGGCCAGATGACCCAAACCGTCATTGCCGATGGCCCAATCAAGACGCGAATCAGGTGTGCATTCGCCACATCGCGAAACAGCCACTTCGACCAATGAGGACGGGGTGATCGGCTGGGAGGGAGTGTGCGAGTTCGGCTGATACCGGACGCATGTCTCGGGACATAGTGGACACCTGTCGCAAAGAGAGGTGTCGCAATGGGGCTCGGACGGTACGTGGTGGACGCGGTGGTGCTGGAGGGGCGGAGTCCGACCGAGCTGGCCCGGAGCCACGGCCTCTCGCGGACCTGGGTGTACGAGCTGGTCAAACGCTTTCGCGCGGGCGGATACGACGCGCTCGAGCCGCGGAGCCGTCGGCCGAAGCGTTGCCCGCACCGGTTCGGCCCCGAGGTCGAGGCGCTCGTGGTGCTGCTGCGCGGCCAGCTCGCGGCTGCAGGGCACGATGCCGGAGCCGCGACCATCGCCCACCACCTGGGGCGCGCTGGCGCGCCGGTCCCGGCGGTCTCAACGATCTGGCGAATCCTCTCCCGCCATGGCCTGATCACCCCGGAGCCGCACAAGCGCCCGCGTACGTCGTTCATCCGGTTCGAAGCCGCCCTGCCGAACGAGCTTTGGCAGACCGACGCGACCCACTGGGCCCTCGCCGATGGCACGGCCGTCGAGATCCTCAACATGCTCGACGACCACTCCCGGCTGCTCGTGGGATCGGTGGCCTTTCAGACGGTGAAGGCCGCTGATGTCGTCGCAGTGTTCTACGACGCAGCCCAGCGCTACGGCTACCCGGCCGCGCTGCTCAGCGACAACGCCGCGGTGTTCTCGGGGAGCTCGCGCAAGGGCAAGGTCATCCTCGAGACCGAGCTCGAACGACTGGGCATCGCGGCCAAGCACGCCACGCCCTATCACCCCCAAACCTGCGGCAAGGTCGAGCGGTTCCACCAGAGCCTCAAGCGGTTCCTCGCCAAGCAAGCGCCGGCGGCGTCACTCGGCCATCTGCAGCTTCAGCTCGAGACCTTCGCCGGCTACTACAACCAGCACCGGCCGCATCGGGCACTCGATGGGCGCAGCCCCCTGGTCGCGTTCAACGCCCGGCTCAAAGCCGGACCGGGGAATGCGCGTGCACCACTCCAGTACCGCGTGCGCCAGGACCGCGTCGACACCAACGGGACCGTCACGCTGCGCTACGAGAGTCGACTGCGGCACATCCCGGTCGGCCGAGCGAACAAACATCAATCGGTTCGGCTGCTCATCGCCGGAGACCGGGTCCGGATCATTCGCGAGGACGGCTCGCTGCTGCGCGAGCTGACGATCGACCCGGGCCGCGACTACCAATCTCTAAAGTTGTCCGCGATGACGTGAGACAGGCGTCCGCGATGACCCGAGACACGACAATCGGCTGGGAGGGAGGATTCGAACCTCCGATTGGCTGATCCAGAATCAGGTCATCACGTTTCCAACGAAGAATCGTCAATCAGGCGCGAATCGGGAGGGCAGCAGGCCTCCCAAAAGACGGACTGATCGGTAATCAGCCAATCACTCCGACGAAACCCAACGTCGGCGTCCCACGCGAATCAGGCAATCAACTCGGCGGACGTGCAGACAGTCGGTACGAGTTACCGACCACAAGTCAGACGAAAGCAGATCGCACGAAAAATAGTCTGGACTCGTGAGACGCATTACCGCTGTCCTCGCGGTCGTCGTGTTCGTCGGGTGCGCACCCTCGACTACGAGCCCAGCACTGGCGTCAGTCGACCGGACCGTCGTGGCAACGCAGCCAACTCCGTCTCGATCGGCACGCGACTCGACTCTGTCCCCAACACTCCCCAGTCCGACCCTCTCCTCGGCCACAGCGGGACCCGCGGTCCAACGCTTCCGGATCGACGCGGTAGCCGGAACCCTTGATCGAGGTGGGGCGACCGTTCTCGGCGCGGGCGACGGCGGCCCGGCGACCGGGGCGCAGTTCACGGACATCACCGCGATCGCGGTTTCAGCTGACGGGGACGTTTACATCGCGGACTCGCAGATCGGTGCGCGGCCTGGCGACGTCCGTTCGATCGTACGGCGCGTCGACCATCAATCGGGGCTCATCCGAACCGTCGCCGGACCGATGACCCTCGGGTATGTGCTGTCGCTTGGCTTCACGCTAGGCGGCGATCTGCTGATCGGCGGCAACTACTCGGCAGCGGCAATCTGGCGCCTGCGCGCCGGACGGCTCGAGCCAGTCGCCGGCACTGGTCATAGCGCCGACCGCGGCGACGGCGGTCCGGCGCTCGGTGCCACGATCTACGGCCAAGCGGGACTGGGCTACGACGGGGCCGGCAACCTCGACATCGCGGACTGGAACGACGGCCGGATCCGGCGGATCAAGCCCGACGGCACGATCGAGAGCTACGGGACCGCCCCGCCCAGGCCGTTCGGCTTCGCCGTGGACCGCGCCGGGAACGCGTACGTCGTAAGCAACAACGTCGCCGGCACGCGCATCTACCGGATTGCGCCCGACGGGACAGGCACGATCATCGCGGGCTCGGGCGGACTTGGTGGATCGGGCGGCGATGGCGGCCCGGCGATCAACGCGGGCTTCGGGAGCGTCACCGCGCTCACCCTCGAGGCCGATGGCTCTCTCTACCTTCTCGACGCGGACCATCGCGTCATCCGGCGGATCGATCCCTCGGGCATCGTGACCACCATCGCCGGAACCGGTCACTCCGGTTACACCGGCGACGGTGGCGATGCACTTGCCGCGGACCTCGGCGACAGCCCGGTGTACCTGGCGGCGGGTCCGGCTGGCTCGCTCTACCTCGCCACCAACTTCCCGAGTACCGTCCGCAAGCTCACGCCAGTTCCCTAGCACGCAGGCAACGAATTCATGGCGCGCCGAGTGGTGCGGCTGATTCGAGATCAGGCGAGCGTCTTCGCCTTGGTCTAACTCTCAATGAAGGGGCGGCTGGTTGGGTCTAAGGCCGATGCCGGCGATGCGTCCGGTCTTCTGCGTCTTTCGTATCGGCGGACCAAACCAGTTTGCCGTCCGTGCCTATTGTCAACCCTGAAATGGAGCCCGCCCACGGTCGAGCCGTCGTCGCTTGGGTATTCACGTTGTTTGCACTCACCGCTTTGGGCGCGCTTCCCCTACTCGTCACGGGCATTCCGCTGAGTCGAGTGTTCTCCGCTTCGCCGCAGTGGCTGTTCCTCCTCGGCGTCGAGCTCACGGCCTTCGCCCCGACGCTTGCCGCGCTCTTGATCATGCGGATCGGTGGCAACATCCGCTCGGGAGATCAACGCCGGCACGCACGGGCCGGCCTCGGCTGGTACGTTGCCGCGCTCTTCGGCTCGACCGTTGTGTCATTTCTTGCCGCTGCCATCGAGCTCGCCCTCGGTGGTCCACGGCCGTCTGTCTCGCTGACACTGTCCGACCTGAACCCCATCAGCTTGATCGGCGGGCTCATCGTGGGTCCGCTCGGCGAGGAGCTCGGCTGGCGCGGCTTCGCCCAGCGCGGGCTCCAGACCCGCTACGGCGCCCTCGGTGCGAGTTTGGTGGTCGGCGTGATCTGGTCGGTGTGGCACGAGTGGCCAATAGCGACTGGTGAGCCCTGGGACCTCGCATCGATCGCGATGTTCAGCCTGCGGCTTATCGCGCTCTCGATCCTGTTCGCCTTCTTGTACAACGCGACCGCCCGAACGTTGCTCGTTCCCATGAGCGCGCACGCCGGCTACAACCTCGCGAATCAGCTGGTTCCCCGTGCGGACGGTGATCAGCTCCGCGGTCCGATCGAGCTGCTCTTGTACATCGCCCTGGCGCTCACCGTCGTTGCTGTCTTCGGCCCGCGGACGTTAGCGCCGAAGGAACGTCCGGGAGATGCGGCGGTCGCGCCGCCTACATGAAGCGTGGCCGTCGACCTCACCTAACTCCATATCAGACGGCCGCCATCGCATCGCGCGGCGCCAGACGATGCCTCCTTACGGCGCGGCGGGCTCAGCCTGCGCGTCGGGGAGCGTTTGACGAATAAGGTGTCGGAGATCATCACGGTCGCCCTGCCGCTCGCGAGCATTCCAGAGCAACGCACCGACGCCGATTGCGATGAACAGCGAGAACGCCAGGAATACGGGTTGCCGCACGGCAGCCAGCAAGCTTCCGGACAGAAGAACCAGCCCGAATATCCGCATCGCCCACACGAAGCCGGTCATCACCCGGGCTCGACGGAAGTGCACGGTGACGATGCATCCACCATCGTCGTCAGGAATTGACCCGTACGCCTGCACGGCATATGGCTGCGCTAAGCGCCTGGCGCGACGGATTCGGAAGGTCGGGCCCGGGAAGACCCCGACGTACCCGTCCGACCAGTCACCGACCGCGAAGCTCAGCGGTTTCTCCGCCGCGACGCGCCGCGATAGGCGCTCGATCGCCTCCAGTGTCGAGAGCGGCGACCTGACGTAAAGGAGCCTTGGGTCGGCTGCGCCTGAACTACTCATCCGCGCGTTCCAGCGTAGCGACGACGCTCGACTGGGAGGTCCTACACGGACCACGATTTCGCCAGCTCGACTGATTCACAATCTGAGTAGCGAGTTTCGGGCGGTTTGAAGCGAATTGAGCACGAAGGCGATGGCGAGCGGTCCCAAAGCGACAGGGTGTCAGGCGATCACTCGGACTGCGCGTTCCACGTCAGCGCATCGCCGCCTGGCATTCCAGGTACCTGACGCTATACATCGGTCCCACGGTCGGGCGCATTGGTCGAGAATCGCTGAGAGGCCCGCGCTAGAGTCGAAGATATGCCGAAGATTCGGCTATGGCTGAGTGGCGTTGCGGTCGCAATGGTGAGCGTGCCGTTATGGAACTACGCGGCTGAACTGATGATGCACGCGGTGTGGCTCAGTGTTGCGTTGGCGGTCATCGTTATTGGTCTGGTTACGTTTGTCGTACTGCGTCGCCCGTGGCCAGCTGGTGGTGCCGGCGTGCTTGTCGGCGTTGGTGTGTGGTTCGTGTTCGTCCTGATAGATGGAGCGAATCGTTGTGCGGCGAGCGGGAACAGGATCGCGTTGAGCCGATCGTGTCAGCTCGGCGATAACACACTGCAGAACACCATTGCCATCTGCTTCCTCGCGAGCGGGCTCGGGCTGACCGCTTACTTGGCGTGGACTGAACGCGGCTCGCGGCCCAGCGAGCGGAGCGGCTAAGCGTTCTCGCGGAATCAGATAGTCAAACCGCTTGACGTGGTGTGGGGCGCCGTAGAGTCGACGTAGATTCGCGAAGGAGGTAGCCAGCAACCGGCCAACTGAATAGCAAACGCGAGGGCTAACCTACCGCGCATCCGCGTCGGCGGCCAGGGCGAAAGCCTGGTGATAGACCCGTTGCCGCCGCTCCGTGACACGGGGCAGATACCGGGAGGATAAGTCGGGGCCCCCCAGAACCTGGCGAAGTTGCGCTCGCGAGAAGAAAGCGTCCGCTTGAAGAAACCTGGTCGCCCGGGCGAGCGGAAATTGCACGGTGACACGGCCACCGTGCGAGCCGGCTACGGCGCAGAACGGCCATGTCATGCATTCCGACAGAGCGAGCCACGTCCCCCGGAGGGCACGCCCCCTGTAACACAGTGCCCTCCGAGCGGAGAGACCGATGACGCTTCATCAACTCTCCGCCGGCATCGATTCCCTGTATTGGTCGTCCCCCTGTGGCATCGACACGCGCCGGTTCGAGGCGCTGAAGAAGGCCCGCGACGATGCCGCGGAAACGGGATCGCCGCAGCCGTGGCGCGTGGTCGATGGCTTCGCGCTCTCCATCGGCGCTCACGGCGCGGGTCGCTATGCCGTGTACCTCGACTGCCATGAGTTCCGCATCCAGGTCACTGATTCGCACCACCTGCCGACCGTGTACGTGCAGCTCCGGGCCGCGTTCATTCACGAGGTCGGGTTCGCGGCCGCGTACCGCGCATCCCTCGAGGTGGCCGAATGGCTGAGTGGACGGCCGATCTCCAACCCGAGTACGAGCCGCGTCGATCTGTACGCGGACTTCGCGCGCTGGGTGATCATGAGAGCGGACTGGCCGCGCCGCGACGGTAGACCGCCGATTCCGCCGCGCGCGAACACCACGCAGGTGGGTGCTCGTCGGTGGGCGTCGCGTGATGCCGAGCACTGATGATCCTGCCGCCGCTTCAGCCGTCGCACGCGCTGACCCGCGGCGCATCGGCAATGACCCTTAGGGTTTAGCCCACCACTTAGCGAGTGGTTCCGGAGCGGCTCCGATCCCCGCCTGCCAGCGGATTAGCGAAGAACGCCGCGACCCCGAGGGCTGCCGCCGACGCAAGTGACGCGGTGCCGCCAGCGATCTGAAGATGCCAGTCGCCCGGCCAGAGCGACACGTCGTGAGCCGCAGCCAGTTGGGCGACATCGCGCTCGGAATAGGACCACAACGTGACGGCCCAACTGACGACCATCAGCAGCTCCACCAGCAACGCGAGCGCGATTACCGCTTGCGGCACAACAGCCAGCCGATGGATCTGGGCGTCACCGCGCCCGCGGGAGATGTAAACCCAAATAACCACCGCCAGCAGGAGCGCGGCGGCCACCACTTGCACGGTTCCCATCCGCGCCATCACCGCCTTGCCGAAGGCGGTCAGCGGGTTGGCATGAATCGGCTCCTCGAACACCCGGCTGATCGGCTCCAGGACCACGGCGTAGGACAGCGCTGCCCACACGAACGCAAGCAGGGCCGCAAGTTGGCTGCGAATCAGGATTGGCGGTTGCGCCCGTTCTGAGTCCACATTTCGGCATCGTATTTCCCCAGGGGCCACATTGAGCAATGGTCGCGGCGTGCCACGACGCCGGTCGAGAGCAATGGTCTACGCACGATTCGTGCTCAAAAGGCACAGGCCCCTGCGTCGCGGTGAAACATGGTTGCCAGCCCATTGCTTGTGCAGACGCTCGGTTCGGACGCGCGTTTCGAAGTAAAAATGAGGACTCCGCCGAGGTAGCTCAGCTCGTAGAGCAATAGTCTGAAGAACCCTAGGTCGCCGGTTCAGCATTCGGGTCCGAGCTCGGATCGAGCACAGGCACTGGCCAGCGAATGATCCGTCACTCCCAGTCACAACCGCCGGCGAGTAGAGCAGGAGACGCTGAATCACCCGGCCACGCCAGGTGGCCGACGAGCGATCGCAATCCAAGAACGAGCGGGCGGCCGTGATCGTCCCCTCGCTGACCGACGAATCACCCGCTCGCCCGAGTTGACGCGGCTCGGCAGAAAGCCGAGCATTTTCGGGGGCCAGTAGCTCAGCGGTAGAGCAGGGGACTCTTAATCTCACGGCCACGTCGAGGTGGCCGATCTCGCGATTTCGAACGAAAACGAGTGGACGGCCCCCATCGTCCTCCTCGTCGCCGGACGAATCACCCGCTCGTCCCCTCCCGCTCTACCTCGAGCGGGCCCGGCGGATTCTCGCGCGGTCGTCGCAGGCGGACCCAGAGCCCGCGGCCGCGGCGGCTCGTGACGACGATGCATGACGGTTGTGACCTTCGGTGCGCGCGAGGAAGGAGCGTCGGCCGGGTTGCGAAAATGAGGGTCGGTTACCTTGACCCGGCTGGATTCGGGTCAACGCGGCTGTGCTCTCGGTCGACGCGCTGACTGCCGCCGAGCGCCAGCGGTGGGTCAAAGCCAGCGCCTGACACTTGGTCGTCGATGGGGCGAACGCACAAAACAGCGAACCGATCTAGCACCGCAGTCGGCGAGGGGTCCCCAACAGATTGGGAGTTAGGTCACCGTTCCAGCGGCGAATTAGGCGGGCCTACTCCCAGCGGCGTAGGGAACCGTGAGGATCCTGGGCTTGTACGTTGATTTGATGGTTGCCACGGGCCGCCGCGGAGTGCTTGCGGCGGTTCTGCTACTCGCGTCGTGCGTGGGTGCTGGGCCGTCCGCGTCGAGTCCTGTGCTCCCACCGCCTCAAGCGGCGAGTGCGTCTGCGAGTCTGTCACCGGCCGCGGCGCCGATGACCAAACCAGATGGCGCGAGCGTCTCCCTCCTGCTTGTGCGAGTGGAGGGGCTGGGGCTTGGCGCGTTATTCGCGCGCCCAATCGACCCGGCAACCCTTGCCGACATCCCAGGCTTCACGCCGCTGTACCTGGGACACCATTACCGATCCGCGCTCTCGCCGGATGGGCGCATCCTGGCCGCCTTTGTCTGGCCACCCTCTGGGGGTGGGAGCGGAGTTGGCGGGATCCTCCACCTCGTCGACCCGATGGCGTGGACCGATCGCCCGACCGGTGTGCAGATCGACCAGAACCTCGACGGGCTCGAGTGGTCTACCGACGGCAGACAGCTCTACTGGCTGCGCGCGGTCGATAACCAGGTCGATGCGATCTTCGCCGCCGACCTGGCCACGCTCACTGTCCGTGAGCTCGCCCGGTTGCCGGTGGGGTTTCAGCCGTTCGACACGCGCGTTGCCGGCTCGCGGATCGTCGTCCTCGGCGCGACCACCGATCGCGCGAGCGGCCTGGCGTCAGGCGATGCGACGGTGCTGTTCGTCGACTCGGCATCGGGTCGGATCACCTCGCAGCTGGCCCTGGCCGGGATGCGGCTCGGCCAGTTCGCGGTGAATGAGGCGGGCCTCTATCCGTATCGGATGATCGCGCCCGGCACAGCCTGGGACCTGGCGCGCGGTCGGCTGGTCCTCGTCGACGCCGAGCGCGATGTCGTCCGGATTGTCGATCTGCTGCACGAGACCGAAACTGGCGAGGTTGCGATTCGTGCGCGGGCCTCGTCGAAGGGGCCACCTGGCGGGGCGAAGATGGTTTCCACGACTCGCAAGGTCGCCGCGATCAGCGCCGACGGGCGATTCCTCTACGTGAGCGGACTGCGCGAGGACGTCCTGACCAACGATCCCGCCCGGGTGACACTCGTGCCGATCGCGGTCCAGCGGGTGGATATCTCCAGTATGACCGAGACCGCACGCGTCGCCGGTGGTGCGCGCCTGCTCCTGCTGTCGAGCGACGGGACCCGGCTGCTGTGGTCCGGCGACGATTCGGTCCTCCTCGACGCGACCGATCTGCACGAGCTGGCGCGGATCCCCGGACCGCTCGGCGCCAGCGTCACCGAACGACAAGGCATCGCCTATCAGGCCTGCTGGACCTGTCCAGGCGGCGCGACCGTTCGTGCCCTCGACTTCCGTACGGGGAGGATTCTCGCCACCCGCGGCGTCAATCAGGTGGCCGACGTCATCGTGCTTCGGTAGCGGGGTTGGCCGAACCCGCGAAGCGGGGCCGCTTGATCGTAAGTTCCGTGTGGACGCCGAGCGATCGGTGAAGGCACTTGTCGGCATGGCGCCCAAGGCATGGTCAGCGGATCGAAATTCGCTGGCTGACGCCGTAGCCCTTCCGAAGCGGCGGTTCGCCGCGCTGACCGTCTCCGGTTTGGTCGGCGCGTTCGCCGTTATTCCGCACGTGCTCGCTCATCTCGCGGAATTCACAGCTGAGTCATCGTACCGGCGCCCGCTTGCGTCGCTCAGACGCACGCCCAACGCCACCTCGTGGATGCTGGCGGGCTCGTGTGGGTTGGGGTGGTGCGCCTGTGATCTTCCCCAGCGCCGCAGAACTCATCCACAGGGCGGCTTCGCTCAGTGTCGGCCGGCGCGATGTCCGATAGCGGACCGGGACTATTGCAGCGCGAGCCCCCCGAGTGCGTACGTCGGGAACCCTGTCACCAGGAACATCCGACGCTGGGCCGCGACGGATCCGCTGAGCTGTAGCGCCCCGGCTCTCGCGCCTTCGGGGACGGTGAACTCGCCACCGAGGACCCTGGTCAGTACGTCGGTCGTGGTCTCGAACCGAGCGGCGGGGCTCTTCGCCCGACCGCGGGTCCTTGTCAGATCGTAGCCATCGATAGACAACGAAAAGGGGCTGCCGTCGATGGTCCACTGAAACGTCTCGGGCTTCAGCGGGCCGGCGCTGCCGATCGCCCATCGCTGATTAAATTCCACGCGATCGGGATCGGACGGGTTCGCCATCACCATTGAGCGCAGTCCCCACCCAGCGAGTCCGCGGATCACCGGCGCCAAGGCAAACCCTCGTTCGGTCAGGCGGTAGGTAATGTCACTCCCGGGACCAGAGCCAACACTCCGCTCCACGATCTGGTTCGCTGCCAGTCGCGTCAGTCGTTCACCAAGGACGTTCGAGCCCGCGCCGGCCAGGTAGTCCCGCAGGTCGGTATAGCGCTTCGGACCGGTGAGCAGGTGATAGACGATGTGGATCGTCCACCGGTCGCCGAGTTCGTCGAGTGCTAGCGACAGGGGACAAAAGCGGTTGTAGGCGCGCTCGAGCCGAGTCGACTTTTCAGCTGGTTTGCGTCGCGGTCGGACCTGCACCTTCACACCTTATCGAGGCTACGAAGTTCGCGGTATCGGTCTCATAACTGGACTATAGTACTAAGTTCGTGTACGGTCATCGAGGCGCGAACAACACCGGTCAATCGCATGGGAGGTACACCACTTTGCATAGCCAGGACCCAGCGCCCACAATCGTTGCCAGCAACGAATGGGCTGACCTTCTTCTCTACGAGAAATGGAAGACCGTCGACCTCAAATGGCGTCCCTCAAGCAAGGGCATGACCGACGACGAGGTCAAGGCCACGCTCAAGATGTTCGCCGACAGCGCCGAGCAGCTCCGACCGACCTTCCTGATGAGCAACGCCGTTGAATTCTTTCGCGGCTTCAACGACGACATCGCGGCGTATCGCGCCGCAAACGTCATCCCGGCGTACAACCGGGCTGGGATCAAGAAGTTTGTGCTGATCGTCCGCGAAGGTACCCCAGGGACTGTGGAGAGCGGCGAGGTTCCTGCGGCGGAGAAGGGCGCGAACTTCCCAACCGCCTGGTTCTCCTCGCTGGAGCACGCCTACGACTGGCTCGCGAGCTGAACGATCCAAGGTCGGGACGTGGTCGTCGGGCTGACCAGGCCCTCCGGGCTGCCCGACGCGCCCAAGGATCCGCTCGCGATGGCGAGGGCCGCGACCGCGACGTTGCGGCGCCGGCGAGGATGAAGGTGTATGACCCAGCGCTCTGGCACGACTACTTCCTCACGGTCGGTATAGGAGCAGCTGCGCTGACCGGGTTGGTGTTCGTCGCGATGTCGATGCACCTCGACGAGATCTCTTCTGACTTGCGGCACCGCCACCGCGCTCGCACCATCCTCGCTGGCTTGACCGCGGTGTTCATCCGCTGTGCGCTGGTGCTCATGGGCGGTCAGAGCGGCCAGGCCGTGGCCCTCGAGATCATCGCGGTGCTTGCCGTGGTCGAAGTGATCTTGTACCGCAGTATCCGCGAGGCCCTCGCGACCGCACGCTCCCAGCCCAGCCTCTTGGTTCGGACACTCGCGGCATTCTTCTGCTTGATCGTCGAGCAGATGGGTGCGGCGTTTCTGCTTGCCGATCAGCCGAGGGGTCTGTACGTCGTTGGCCTCGGGATGATGAGCTCGTTCGTGGTCATGGTTTCCGGCGCGTGGCTACTCCTGGTCGGGGTCAGCCCCGGGTCTGCGTCTCGCCAGAACCGGAGCATCGCGTGACCGCGCAGTTGCCCGTCGACATTACTGCGGCGCTGTCCCGCGCAAAGACCACGGCCCAACAGGCCGAGGACTTCAGCGCGGCGTTCCCCGTTCTCAACTCATCACAGATCGCGGCGCTGGTGGCCCGCGGTGTCGAACACGACGTTGCAGCCGGTGACGTTCTCTTCAAGGAAGGGGAAGTCTGCACGGATTTCTTCGTGATCCTCGCCGGACAGGCGAGCGCCCACGCCGAGTTCGGCACGGCTGGAGAGCGGGTTGCGGCATCCTTCGCGCCCGGCCAGTTCCTGGGCGAGATGGATCTGCTCACCAGACAGCCTGCCCCGGTCACTGCAGTGATGGCCGCGCCGGGCCGGGTCCTCGCAATCCCAATCGCGATGCTGCGCCTGGTGATCGACCAGGACGTTGAGCTCAGCGAGCTGATCTTGCGGGCCTTCCTCGTCCGTCACTCGCTCCTCGTGCGTCTCGGGCTGGGCTTGAAGGTGATCGGTTCGCGCTCGAATGCGAGCACGAGGCGGATCTTTGACTTCCTGTCGCGGAACCGAGTTGCGGTGGCCTGGCTGGACCTGGACACCGACGCCCGCGCCGACGCGCTGTTGCGCGAATTCGGCGTCGCGGTCACTGATACCCCGATCGTGCTGGCGGCCGGACATCCGATCATGCGCAACCCGACCAACGCGGAGCTCGCGAGCGCCATCTGGGGTCCCGGGGCGAGCAGTCCCAGCGGCGACGAAGGCATCGCTGATCTCATCGTCATCGGCGCGGGACCGGGCGGCCTCGCCGCAGCGGTGTATGGCGCAAGCGAAGGGCTACGCACCGTCGTTGTCGAGGGCACCGCGATCGGCGGCCAGGCGGGGACGTCGACGCGGATCGAGAACTATTTGGGGTTTCCAGCGGGGGTATCGGGAGAAGAGCTCGCGGCTCGGGCGGCATTGCAGGCGGAGAAGTTTTCGGCGCAGATCATCGTCGGGACCGCGGCCCGCTCGCTCACCTCAGCGGGAGGCGTGCACACGATCGAGCTTGATGATGGTCGTCGGCTGCATGGCCTGTCCCTGGTGATCGCGACCGGTGTCCATTACAAGCGCCTCGCGCTGGCCCGGCTCAGCGAATTCGAAGGTGCGGGGGTGTACTACACGGCCACGGCGGCCGAGGCTCAACAGTGCCGTGGCGACGCGGTCGCCGTCGTCGGCGGCGGTAACTCTGCAGGTCAGGCCGCGCTCTTCTTGGCCGGCCAGGTCAAGACCGTTCACCTGATCGTGCGACGCCCATCACTCGAGGAGACGATGTCGAGGTATCTGCTTGATGAAATCGCGCGCCATCCCGGGATCGTGATCGAAACGAGTTCGGAGATCGGCGCGCTGCGGGGTGAGCGGGTTTTGGAGGCGGTCGTGATCAAGGGCCCGGGCGACCAGAAACGCGCGATCAACGTCCGTGGTCTGTTCCTGTTCATCGGCGCGGATCCACGCACCGGGTGGTTGGCTGGACAGCTCGTCACGGACGACGACGGCTTCGTGCTGACGGGCCTGGATCTGCCGTCCGCGGCGCCCTGGAGCGTGCCGCCGTTCCCATTGGAGACCAGTCGCAGTGGAGTGTTCTGCATCGGCGACGTCCGGCATGGGTCGATCAAGCGCGTCGCGACGGCGGTCGGCGAAGGAGCGATGGCCATCCGCCTGATCTTCGAGCGAGCCGCACGCTCGACCAGTCGCTCGCGCTGACCCGCAGATGACTGAAGAGCACGGCGGCCGACGCCGCGCGGAATTCCTCACTGCGCTCACCACCGAGCACGTCGCACTCCAGGGCGCCCGAGCCGGCACGATCTCCGAGAGCGCCGCCCGATCGAGCCTCTACATGACGACCCTGTCCAGCGCGGTGGTCGCGCTGGCGCTGGTGGCGCAGCTCTCGACAGGGGGAACGCTGCTCGGACTGTTTGCGTTGACCGTCCTTCCGGTCGTCTTCTTTCTTGGCGTGGTGACCTACGGTCGGCTGCTGCAATTGGCCGTTGAGGACGTGCTGGACGCGCGGGCGATTAGCCGCATCCGCCGCTACTACTGCGGCATTGATCCGTCCCGCGCATTGCTCTTTCACGAGGCCGGCGTCGACGGGCTCGGCTTGCGGACGGCGGGCGTGTTTCAGCTCCGCTGGCAGCAGTTCTTGCCGGCTTCGGCGATGGTCGCGATCGTGAACTCGGTGGTCGGTGGGGTATTTGTCGCCGCGGTGAGCGCGGCGGGGCTGGCCCTGCCGACATCAGCCGCCACGCTCATCGGTGCCGTCGCCACGGTGCTCATGGCCACTGCCGTCCTGATGCATCAGCGTCGCGCGTGGCACCGCGTCGACCGCGTTGATCCGCTGACGGCGTCGAACGCCGACCCCGCGCCGCCTACTCCCGCGGGGACGGTGCAGTGACGCCAGTCCGTCGGGCTGCGGTGGTAGCGGTAGGCGAAGCCCGTCCGCGTGAGTCATCGTGACTTCGCCAGCGCCGACCACGAACGAAGCCCTCACGAGACCGGATCTGTGCACGCTCGCCTGCACTTTCACGGTCGAGGCGGACATAGTGGCCAGCCCGGAGGCGATCTACTGGGCCTGGACCGAGGGTTTCGACGCCTGGTTCGCTCCCCGGGCGCGATCCGAATGCGTCCGGCGGTCGATGAGCCGTTCTACTTCCAAACGGAGTTCGAGATCACGCGCCATCCCCACTATGGGAGGTTCCTCCGTCTGGAGCCCGGTCATCTCATCGAGCTGACGTGGATGACGGAGAGTCCTGGAACGGCCGGTGCCGAGACCGTGATCAGAGTGGAACTGACGAGGAAGGGAGACCGTACCAAGCTGCGTCTGACACATGGTGGATTTCGCAACGACGAAGCAGCCGCTCGTCACGCCTCTGCGATTCGCTATTTGCACACGCGTTTCGCGGCCTACTTCCGTGCGGACGGCATGATGTTCTGATTGAACCGGAAGACATTGTCGGGGTCGTACTGGCGCTTCAACTCCTGTAGGCGGGCAAACTTGGTGTCCCCGTATGACGCGCGTAGCCGGTCGGCGTGCACATCCTCGGCCATGTAGTTCACGTACTCAGCACCCGTCGCGTGCGGGGCAATGCCAGTCGCGTAGGCGCGTGCCCAGGCGACATGCTCGTCGTCGGCCTCTCGGTTTGCCCAGATTCCGAGGGCGCTTGCATTCACCCGCGCCTGCCTCTGGTTGAAGGCCATCGCACCGACTGCAACTCGGAGAGGCGCTCCTCCTATGAACTCGACCAAGAGCGTGTCGAAGCCTGAATCCGGCCGATGGGCGACGTGGTCTGCGGACATCTCGACCAGGTCATCGGGCAGCGAGCGCAGAAAATGACCCTTCCAGTAGTGCCTCAGTCCAAACGGGAGAAGAGCGTTCGTCGCCTGCATCTCCGCGTAACTGCGGCTTCGAAGGGCATCAATCGCCACCGGCAGAGCTTGTCGCAGCGGCCGCAAGAGACGCTCACCGTCCTCTTTCGGTCCCTGGAAGCAGGCGAGCACGGTCGTGTCGGCCGTCCGCCGGCCCACAATGCACTGGAGCGTCAATTCGTCGGGCGCCTCCGCCGCCAGATCTCGAGTGACGCGCAGGATTTCGGCAGCCGCCGACATCGGGTAGCTGATCATGCCGCCGTAGACCTCGCTCACCGGCTGGAGGCGGTACTCGAACTCGACCACGACCCCGAAGTTGGCTCCAGCTCCGCGAACCGCCCAGAACAGGTCTGCGTTCTCAGCTTCCGATGCCCTGACGATCTCTCCGGCCGCAGTGACCAGCCGGACGCCAGTCAGCGTGTCGACGGTGAAGCCCTGGGTCCCCATCAGGTATCCGATGCCACCGCCCAGCGTTAGTCCCGCGATGCCGGTATCGGTGAACGTGCCGCCGGTACTCGCGAGGCCGAAGCGCTGCGTCGCGGTGTCGTAGTCCTCCCAGGTCGCGCCGCCCTCCGCGACTGCGGCGCGCGCCGCTGGATCTACCACGACCCGGCGCATACCGGCTAGATCGACGACTAGAGCGCCGTCGCCGATGCACTGTCCAGCGACGCTGTGCCCGCCACCGCGAATTGAGACCGGCACTCGCAGCTCGCGCGCTCGCCGGACCGCCGCCACAACATCGTCCGCCTCGGCGCAGACGTGAATCTCCAGCGGTCGCCGGTCGATCATTGCGTTGAAGGTGGAGCGCTTGGAGTCGTAGTCGGGATCGCTGGAACTAACGATTCGGCTGCGTTCCATCTCGTGAATGCCCCCGCTCAATCGACTCCCCTCGATCGTGATCCGCGCGGCTGTGCAGCTCCGAATTGGCATGTGAGGGAGCATCGTCGACTCACCTGCCTCGACCGACGCCACCGTATCCCGGCCGGGATGCCCACTGCAAGTGCGTCGATCTGATCTATGCCATCGACGCTGGGCAAACATCGCAGGGGTCGCACGCGCCGATCGCGATTGCGGAGTGATCTGACCGACCTTGGCCAGGGACCTGAATGTGCCCGCTTTCGTGGAGTGTTGGCACGAGCTGATCGGCGGGCTAGGTGAACGATGGCTCGAACTCAGTCTGGGACAAGCAATGGTCCAGGGCATTGCAGCAATCGCGCATGAGCAACGGTTTCGGCGCCGTAGTCGGAGGTGAGTCGAATACGACCGCGACCGAAGCGCTCGACCCGGTGCATTTGGCCGCGGCTGGACCGGCGTAGCGGTCTCGGCGATTGATGGTCAGCCGAACGACGGCGAGCTCTCTACACGAACGCGATTCCGCGTGGAAACGGCCTCCCTGCAGACCGCGGAATCCAAGGTCGGGGGTAGGGAGGCCCGGTGAGCGGATTGCGGAGAGAGAGTCGCGCTAGCGGCGATTGACCTTCCGGTCCCCGGAGGCCAGGTAGATCCCAAAGATGATCGCCCATGCGAATACGGGATACAGCGTCATGCGCTCCTTAACCCCATCTCCGACCGGCAATGGGACATTCGCAAGGGTGACCGCCACCATCTCGAACGCAGCCCGAGCGTGTGCACGGCAGCTGTCTAGGGAGGCAAGCCTAACTGTTACTTGACCTTCGGATTGAACGGAGTAAACCCTCCTGTCGTGAGCGCAGTTGTGGGCGCAACTGTCGAAGCACTGGCAGTGATTGTGGGCTCGGCTCTGCTCTTTTCTGGCTTCGGGAAGGTGCGCGACCCGGCTGCGGCACGTGTCGGTGTTCTGGACTACCGAATCGTGCCGGTGACCTTGGCACTCCCGATAGGAGTTGTGATCGGGGCTAGCGAGTTAGTCGTGGGGGCGGGCGTTGTCCTCGGAAGTCCACTGGCGTCAGCACTGGCTGTTCTGCTCTTGGGTCTGTTTTCCCTCGTGGCGGCCTCGGCGCTGATTCGGCACCTAGATATCGACTGTCACTGCGGCGGCGAAGGTCAACGGCTTGGCTTGGGAACACTCTCGCGCAACGCCGTCCTCACGACCGCTCTGACCGCCCGGATTCTGGCCGGGGCCAATACATCCTCCGATCTGCGACTGCTCAACGGATCGGCGGAGCATGCACTTGGCGTGGCGGCGGCACTTGCCATGCTGATTTTCGCGTTCGTCTCATCACGACTCTGGTCGATCGGCACCTCCATCGGACGCGGAACGACCTGATGCCAGAACTTTGGCAAGTGGTGGTAATACTCTTGGTGCTCGCGACATTGGCCGAGGCGCTTGCCATTCTGGCACTGGGTCGCGTGATTGGTTTGATCCAGATGCGGCTTGGCGGGGAAGCAGCGGCACTGCAGACGAGCGCCGGATTGACCATCGGTGCCATCGCGCCAGCGATTGTGGGATACGAGCTGCACGCGCGCGAACCTAGGACTCTGGCCATGAACGCCGGCCGATGGGGCGTCGTGTTCTTGAGTCCCAGTTGCTCGGTGTGCAGAAATGTCGCCCGCGACATTACGCGGGTCGATCGCGCCTCTGGATCCGGCGCCACGATGGTGCTCGTGTCGCGTGGCACTAACGAGCAGAACGATATGTACAGCCGCGTACCCTCCAGGGTCGTCGCGTTCGGGGACCCGAACGGCGATATTCACGGCTCATATGAGGTGGACGAGGTCCCGTACGGATTCCTCGTAGTCGACGGGCACATCCGTGCAAAGGGCGGCGTCAACGATGGTGATCAGCTCGAGATGCTGTTGGAAGGGCGATCGCGGAAGACTGATGAAGCTATCTGGACGCCAGCGTTGGACGCCGCAACTCAAGAGGGAGGACATGGGCCATGATCAATGTTGAAGAGAGGCTTCGGGCTTTGGCCTCGGGGACGTCGCGCCGCGGTCTGCTCGCTAGATTTGGGCGTGGTCTGGTGGGCGCAGCGTTGTTGTCGAACCTTGCTCCACTTCGTGCTGCGGCCACGAATTGTTCATGTACGGGTAATGCAGCGTGCGGTGGGTTCGCGTGCGGATCCCAACTCGCCACCAGTAACATCTGCTGCAATTGCTCGACGGGTCCGTGCTTCGATTGCTCCGTAGGATGTTCTGCCCACACGAACTGCACCGGAGCCACATGTTGCGTCGGATCGGGCTTCACCCCAGGCTGGTACTGGTACTGCTGCATTCCGGGTCCCCACTTGCCTGAATCGGTGACCGCTCAGAAGCCGGCGTCGTCGCTTCGGCCGCTGACAAGCGGAAATCTCTGGAAGTGCCAAGACTGCTGCAATAACTTCGGCGACTGTTACACGTCGCGCGACATCGTCGCGACATGCTGAGAACGGCAGTACGGCGCGCGAGTGGTCAGCGCGTCGTGGCGGCAGGCGTCTCGGTCGGAATCGCACTTCTGGTCGTGGCAATCCTCTCCGGCAGCGCTGCGCGAACCGACGTCATGGCATTTGGTGTCCTGGCCGCCGTGGTGGGTTTAGCCAAAACCACGACGGCCTGAGGCTGCTCGATGGTGGGAACCATCGCGCCCCTCGTGAAGGTGGCACCGAAGCAGTGGTTGGTTAGCACGACGGCCTTTGTCTTGGCCAGCTCGGCTGGTGGAGCTCTGTTGGGATGGTCGCTCGGATTCGCCGGCGCGGCGCTTGGGCTTGATCGTCCGGATCCTTTGCTTGTCGGGATTGCTGCACTCGGTTTGGGATTGTGTGAAATAGCACTGGTTCGCATGCCCACACTCGGTCGCGGCGTTCCAAGCACTTGGTGGAAGCGTCTTGGGCCTACTGTCGGTGCCGCGGCCTATGGAATGGTCCTGGCTCTCGGCGTGACCGCAATCATTCCGTTCGCGGGTTTCTACTTCATCTTGCTCGGAGCGTTCGTTTCGGGGCCATCGACTGGGATGCTCATCGGGCTTATCTATGGAGTGTCACGCTCGCTCCCGGTCCCAGTCGCGTCGATTGCTGTCGCCTTAGGGGCAGAGCCCACAACCGTTGGTGACTGGGCGCTTGGGGGGCAGCAGGTGCTGCTGAAACGACTACTTGCGACGACCATGCTTTTCTATGCGGCTGTTCTTCTGCCGTCGTTAGCGCTTCGCGCGTTCGGGTAGCGTCGTGGACACGATCGTTCCGCGAGCAACTGCGGCTGTCGCGCCGACTCTCGACGATTGCGGGCCGGTCGTGGCCCTGTCTCGCCTTCGCTTCAAGAGCGCCGTGACAATGATTCAGGCCTACTTCAGATTCCGAGCCTTGCGGGAGAGCGCTACGCGTGCTCCTGGCTTTGTGCGTGGGTCATTGATCATCGCCGGTCCGACTACGCTAATGAACACTTCGGTCTGGTCAACTCGGTGGGCGATGCTTCGATGGTCGGGGGGACGCAACCACGTGCGCGCGGTCCAGTGGACCTATGGACGCACGGTGGAGGTCTGGTCCACATATTGGTTGCTTCTGCATGCCAGTCCGAGTGCAGAGCGCTGGGACGGTCCCGTTCGGCTCGAGCCTGCCAGTGAGAACCGGAACCGAACTGGCCACCCAGATGTACCGGTGTCGTGACGGACCTTGCACGGTGAACAGACCCTGCGCCGTTGTACTCACGTGCTTAGCGGCGCTGGTTCTCGCGCTTTCTGGTCTGGCGTGCAGCCCGCCGGAGGCGCCTGTATCTGCGAGCAACTCATGTGCTCCCTCGCCAAAGGCGGGAGTCGAGATCGCTTCGGAGGGCTTACGCGTTCTGCGATTCTCAGGTGATCTTGCTGCGCCTGTTGACGTGGTCGCCGGGTCTGGTACGAAAGGCGAGTGGTGGGCTGTGCGGACAGGGGCTCCGCCGCCGCTGCTCCAAATGAATGCGGATCGAATGGGTAGCGACGATCACCTCACGTTCGAGCTCGAGACCGCCGGGACCACCGTGCCGCCAATCAAGTGGCCAGACGGAACCACGGGTTACCTCTACTTCACTAGGGACGGTAACCCGGTGTTTTCGATTGTTGGTTGCTGGCGGATATGGCCGGTGAACGGGGATCCTGCGTCGGGCGTAGTGACTGAGGTTCGCTAGCTAGATCCCATCGACGCAACGAATTGGGGCGGCTCGCCCGGCGCCCCTTCGATTGCCGTTCGCGTGTGGAGTGAGGGCGACCGGATAGCCCTTCGACTTGATTGGGCACGCGCGCTTTGGCGGGGCGATCCGCGAAGGTAAGCCTGCGCACCCTTGCGCAGCTCCGGTTGCGATATGCAGACGATGTCCGGTCTGAATGAGGAGCTTCGCGCCGCCCCCTTAGAGACCTAGGCGGTGCCGACGGCGTGAAGGAGGCAGGGCTCGGCCTTCGGGCCGAGGCGCCGTGTCGTCGAGCCCAGCGGGGAACGCGCAGATATTTCGCCTTGGTTTCGGGAAGCGAGGGCTCGGCGGCAACCGCTGGACGATTCAACAGGGCATGACAGACGGACGGCCGGTCCCGCAGCGTCTCCGCTGGAGTGTCCGGGACGCATTCACGATTGGGACGGGCTATTCAAGGGATCGCGCGCTTGCGTCCCCAATTCCGTCGGTGACTGCCCTGTGTCAGGGCGCGGGGGTCCGGTGACGCCGGTCACGAGCCGCGAGCTCGAGACGTTGCTCCAGCTCGCATGCTTCCACTACCTCACCGCCGCTCAGGTCGAGGGGTTCCTGTTCGACGGCTCGACCCTCCTGCCGGCGTCGCGGCAGCGGGTCGCCCGGCGGATCCTCGCCGGCTCGGTGGCGTCCGCGATCGGGCTCGCCGAATTGCTTCGCGCCTGGCTGATCGCTGTTCCGCTGCCGCAAGGATCCACGGCGGTGACCACCGGACTGCCGATGGACCAGGTCGTGCGCGGCGCCACGCTCCTGGTCATCGGCGTCGCGTTCTGGACGGTTCACTTCTTCCTGCCGCGGCCAGCGCTCCGCGGCAGCGACGCGCTGTATCTCGTGTTCGTCACGGTCGGTGCGGCGGCCTTCGGTCTGGCCACCCTCGTCACCCTGCCAGTTGGCGTCGCCGGGGAGCTTCAGCGCGTCTTCGGCGTCACGGCTCCGCCGCGGACCGAGGGCACCTTCGGGGCCGGTTTGGCCGGGCTCGCGTTCTGGCTCGGTCATTTGTGGCAGCTCCGAGCGCACCTCGGACATGGCCGCATGCTCCGCGTCACACGGGCGTATCCCCGCAGTCCGCCGCCGCCGGCGCCTGCCGTTGTCGGCGCTCCACTCATTCGTCCGCCGGACACTCGCTCAGCAGGCGCCGCTGCGTTGCCTCCCCCTGATCGCTGAGAGTCTCTGCGGCCCGAGGTCGGCGGCGCAATCGGGCTGGCGACGCGCACAACCCACGAGGGCGAGTTCGGCGGGGTGAACGTGTTCTAACTCCATATCAGCCAAACCTCCCATGACGTAGGTTCGCCACGGCCGATCAAGGCGGCCTGATATATTCCCAATACGTCATTGGAAACCGCTGTCGGGAACCGTCGACTGCGCGCGATGTCTCACCCGCTCCGCTTGCGCATCTTGGCAATCGTGACGGTCCGACCGGTGTCCGCCACAGAAGTTGCGCAGGTGGCCGGTGTGGCACACGCGGCCGCCAGCTACCACCTCCGCCAGCTCGTGAAAGGTGGCCTGCTCCGGGCCGTGCCGGACCCTCCGGTCGCCGGCCGGCGGGGGCGCGGGCGGCCGCAGCAGCGGTACGCGATGCGGCCGGAGGCCTTCGGCCGACTGGCGCCGCCGCCGGCGCGGCTCCTTGAACGCCAGCTGCTCAGCGAACTTGGTCGGAAGCTGGCGCAAGCGGGAACCAAGCGGATCACTGACGCGGAGGTGTGGCTCACGCCGGACGACCTCAAACGGGTACGAGCGTCGATCGCCGAAGGAACCAAGATCGTCCATTCGAAGGCGCTACCGCCCGGCGCACGGCGGTCGAAGCATGTCAGCCTGACGACCGTTCTGCTCGAGCACAGGAAGTGAGCGTGAGTACCTGAGACCCGGGACAGCGTCGATAAGCCTGCGCCACGACGGTTCGTTCGTCCGACTCTGGGCGGGGCAGGCGATCAGCGCTGTCGGCCGACAAGCTCTCCTCGATGGCCGTCGTGGTGTGGATCCTGACCCAGCGAGCCGATGGTCCGGTCGCCCTCGGCGGGGTGTTCGCCGTTCGCGTCCTCGCGACGTCAGCGCTGCTCATGGTCGGCGGTGCGCTCGCTGATCGGCTTCCACCGCGGCAGCAGACGATCGCCGCCCAGCTCGGGTTGGCGGTGATCGTCGTGACCATCGCTGCGATCCCGGCGGACGCGCCGCTCCTACTCCTGCTCGTTCTGTTCGCCGCGGCGGGCGTCGCCGACGCATTCGTTGGGCCGGCGTCGCAGGTGCTCGTGTTTGACCTCGCCGGACCCGAGCGCCTGAGCGCGGCGAACGCCGCGTCGACCCTGTCGCTGCGGTCGGCGGCACTGCTCGGACCCGCGCTCGGTGGCGCGCTGGTCGCCTCGATCGGGATCAAGTCGACCTTGCTGCTCGACGCGGCGAGCTTCATCGTGGCCGCGTTGGCCGTTAGCTCCACGCGCACGGTGGCCCGAGCGGGACCGCCGCGCGGCGGTGGCTCCAGGTCCGCGCTCTTCCGCGAGGCCGCCGGCGGCGTGGAGTTCGTCCTGCGGACAGGCTGGCTGCGCGCCGTCCTGGTATCGGACCTGGCGCAGACCTTCGTTGCTGTTGCGCCATGGTTCGTCCTGCTGCCCGTGGCCCTCGTTCCGCGCGGGACGACCGGTTACGCGGTCGCGATCACCGCGTTCGCTGCGGGCGGACTGCTCGGCTCCGCCGTCCCGCTCCGCTGGAAGCCGCGAGCCATCGGACGCGCCGCGCTCCTTTCGCAAGCGCTGTTCGCGCTGCCGCTCGTGGCGCTCGCGCTCGATGTCCCCGTTGCTGTCCTGATCGCGGCGTGCGGCATCGGCGGCTTCGGAGCTGATCTCGGGGCGGTGCTCTTCATGACCGGGCTGCAGCGCGGCGTGCCGACGGCCATGCTTGGCCGGGTGACGGCACTCAGTTCGTTGGGCTCAATTGCCTTGCTTCCCGCCGGCTTTGCCGTTGCCGGGGCGGTTGCGCCAACGCTCGGTGTCCAGCCGATTCTACTCAGTGGCGCGGTCGTGGTCCTTCTCGCGACAACGTTGGCGCTGCGGATCCCCGGTGTCCCATACATGGGCGCAGCGGTCTCGTGATGGAGCCGCTGCAGATTCCTCGGCGCGGTGACGTGGTGCAGCTACAGAGATTGGGCTCGACTCTCGGTGTTAGCACGCTGACCTGATTCACAATCAGGTCGACGCAAGAAGGGCGATCAGAAGGCCGCCTCAGCGAGCGAAGGCGCGGTACCTGTAAAGCGGCGCGACGCCGACCAGCGAGTCATCGGCGTGCGGTGACACGCTCCCCCAATCGAACTTTCAGGGGCGATGAGCGGTCCGTCCGCAAAGTTCCCTAGCGGGCATCGGCCCCTGTGCGTGGCCGAACAGGTCAGCGGAGCGCAGGAGACTCTGAATCACCCGGCCACGACGAGTGGGCGCGCTGCGATCGCGATCCACTAGCCAGCGGCCGAGCGCATCGTCCTCGTCGTCGCCCGACGAATCACCCGCTCGCCCGAGTTGACGCGGCTCCGTGGAAAGCCGAGCATTTTCGGGGGCCAGTAGCTCAGCGGTAGAGCAGGGGACTCTTAATCTCACGGCCACGCCGAAGTGGCCGATCTCGCGATTTCGAACGAAAACGAGCGGACGGCCCCCATCGTCCTCCTCGTCGCCGGACGAATCACCCGCTCGTCCCCTCCCGCTCTACGTCGAGCGGGCCCGGCGGATTCTCGCGCGATCGTCACAGGCGGACCCCACCTGAGATCGCGGCCGCGGCGGCTTGTGACGACGATGCACGACGGTGCGACCCTTGGTGCGCGCGCGGAAGGAAGCGTCGGCCAGCTTGCGAAGCGACGGTCGGTCACCTTGACCCGGCTGGATTCGGGTCAACGCGACAGTCCTATCGGTAGACGGGTTAACAGCAACAGAGCATGAGCACTGGCTCGAAGCGAGCGCCTGATTCTGGCCGGGCCATCGCAAGCAGAACCGCGGGTTAGTTAACCTCTCGGCGACGTGACTGTGGCCGAGTGCGGAAGCGATCGACGGGCGGAGGCTGGCTGATGCCGGATGTGTTTTCGGTACTTGGCGAAGCTAGGTTGCTGCTGCTCACGGTCGGGCTGATCGGGGTCGAGGTTGTGGTAGTTATCGCCGCCCGCCACCCGTCAGTGCTGCAGGGTACGGCGCGCGTCGCGGAGCTCTCGGCGTTCTCCGTATTCGCGACTCTTGCCACCGCCGCAAGCGACCCACAGTCGTACTTTGCCAAACACGGCGGCACGGCTCTGACGTTTCCTGTTTTGGTCCTCGTCGTCGTGTTCTTCTGGAGGATTGGCGTCTTGGAGCGCATGCCGGCTCGACTCACCCGAAAGATTGACCGCGATGCCTGGGAACAGGCGCGGCTTCGACCGATGCGCTGGTTTGCGTTCGGCGCCATGCTCGCCCTGGTCGGGGCGCTTGCCCTCGTGACCTATAAGGCGTAAAAAAGAACTGATGGACGCACTAGTGCAGGCGCTTTGGAGGCCCGAAACGTTGGTCGCGGCCGCTCTGGGCTACCTGCTGCTGACTATCGGACTGAAAGCGATGGACGAGATCGCTCGCCGCGACGACCAAGCGCTGTCCCATGAGGCCGCGACCCAGCACTAGTTCCTCTCGCGCCGGGATGCCGGCGGATCCCAACTTGAGGGCCGGCCAAGAGCGCGCTGGCGTGGCGTATGTGTAAATGCGAAGGAGCTCCCGCGGGAGGCCTGCGCCATCGGCTCCGACGTGTTCGGACTCAACGACGGCGGCGGACCTCAGTCGAATTCCCAGCGATCATTGCCCTGGCGGAGCGCGCGCAGACGATTGATCTCGCCGGCGTGGTAGAGATCGTGCTCGATAGTTGCCTTGATGATCCAGCGCGTCTCTGCAAGCTCGCCCCAGTTCGTGCGTCGCGGTCGGGCCAGCTGTTCGTCGTCGCCCAGCCCGCCGACCGCGGTCAAGAGGCGACTATGGGCCTCACTCAGGAAACGGAGTAGATCCTTGATCGCCTTGTCACTCGCGGTCTTCAGCTGCTTCTGGTCTGCGAGTGGGTCGTTCCAGGTGAGCAACCCGTCACCGAACGCGTGATTCTCGTACATGTTCTTGCAGGCGCCCACGTGCGACACCATTTCAGCAATCGGTCGGGCCCCGGCAGGGGGCACCCAGAGCCAATCCTCCTTCGATAGTCCTCTAAGGTTGCTCTGCAGCAAGTGCCAATCGCCTCCGGCGAACGCCTCATTGAGCATGTACAGATACTCGTCTAGGGCCGCGCGCGCCACGCGCGTATCTTCGCCACGGCGGTTCCCGAGCACAAGGGGGACGGCTCCGCCGGCAACTTCGAGCCACGGCAGACCGATGGCCTCCTCCGTCTCACAGCTGGGTGCCGGCTGGGTGCCGAGAGCAGGTCCCAAATCGTCTCATGCGTCGTACATTGGAACTGCGCCAAGGCTCCTGCGACCGTCGTTTGGCTCGCGCCCTGCGCCAGAACTGCGCGGTCGAACTCGCGCCACGTTCTGACCTCGAACCCGTCGCGTCGGCCCATTTGCCTCGCGAGTCTGTTCATCCCAGGGAGCAACGAAACGATGGATCCTTATCGCTGGCGTGAACTGTCGATCGACGCGGCTACGAGTTACGTCCGGGCCGCGGGGATGGGCGGCAACGTCGTACGCGCTACACCGTGCAAGGGCGGAGTCGCGAATTTCAATCACGAGTTACTGCTCGATAACGGGCGGCGTGTCCTGCTTCGCACGTACGCCGCACGCGGTGGTGCCGCGTCACATGGCCGTGCGACCGAAACGTTCCTCCAGCCGCTCTTGGTCGATTACGGGGTTCGGGCTCCTGCCGTGCTCGCCTCTCCGCCGGACCCGGCTGACTTCGCGGTCTTCGAATGGATTGCCGGGGTTCGGCTCCGCGATGCAGCCGCGACCGAACTTGATGCGTCGCGACTTGACGCAGCCTGGGAGGCCACAGGACGTGCGTTGCGACGGACACACGAGCTGCGCATCGCCGACTTTGACGGCACGTTCGAGGGCAGCACGATCCAACCGGTCGATCCGCCTTGGTGGGAGCAGGACCGAGCAACGATGCGAGACAGCGCGGCGACACTGCTATCGATGGGCCTCATTCAGCCTGTCGATTTCGAGCGCATCCTCAGAATTGCCGACCGGGCTCAGGCACTCATCGGGCACCACGTGCCCTCAGTACTCCATGGCGACGCGCACGCGGCCAATGTGCTGGTTCAAGAGGGAGCATCGAGCTGGGTGTTGGCGGCGTGGATCGACTGGGAGCGTGCCTGCATCGGCGATGTCGAGTCAGAACTTGCCACATTCGATGTTTTCACGCGGGCACAAGTCGGACGCACGCCGGAGTCATTTTGGCGTGGCTACGGGCGACGTCCAGATCCTGCCAAGTACCCGTTCTACGAATTGGAAACCCTTCTCGCGCTCGCGCCTCTCGATCACGCCCAAAGTCTCCCTCCAGGGCGTGAGGCACGCCGACTCGTGACAACGGAGCTCGGCAGGCTGCTCGACGTGCTCGACGCGTAGTCGTCAGCGGATTCGTCCCGCAATGTCAGCGCTGCGAATACGGCATCGACGCGTATCAGGCCAACGCACAGCCGGGAGATCGCGGCCGCTTCGGCGAACGGCGACCTGGGACCCGCCTGGATTCGGGTCAACGCGACAGTCCTACGGGTAGACGCGCTAACGGCAGCCGAACACCGGCGCTGGCTCGAGGCGAGCGCCTGACCATCAGTTCGCCGCGAGCACCGCGTCCTCAGCCGGGTAGTCGAGCTGGAGGCGTCCCATTGGGTCGTCCGGCATGGGTGGATGGCGCAGCATCCACTCGACTGCGCGTTGTATTCCGGTTTCCTCCGAAACGGCTTCGTGGAAGCCGAGCTCCCTCCGAATTCGGCCCGAGTCCAGGATCAGCTCCTGGGTGAGGCCGGCGCCTGGCCGCATGGCCTCTGGGAGATGCTCTGAAGGGACTGTCACCAATCGGCCCGTCCAGCCCGCGGACCTGGCGATCGCTGCGACGAGCGTGGCGAATGCTGTCGGCGTCGCGTCTCCGACGTTGTACGCGCCGCGCGCCTCGGATCGCGTCGCAGCGAGAACGATCGCGGCGGCCACGTTCTCCGAGTAGGCGAGCGTGCCGCGCCACCGGGCCCATGGCTCGGCGAGCAGGATGCCCGGACGGCCGTCGACCATCCGCTTCAGGTACGGGTAATGCCGATACGACCGTGGGCCGTGGACCATCCCGAGGCGCAAGATCGCCGTCGGCAGACGGGGCTCGGACGAGACGACTCGCTCGACCAGCAACTTGTCGTACTGCTCGAGGCTCTCGGTACGATCATGCGGCCTCGCGTTCCGATCGGCGTAGAGCCGCTCGCGGAGCGGTGCGTCCTCGCGGAGCGGGACGGATCGGGTGGCCCGGGCTCCGTGAGGTTCAGCCGTCCGTAGGCGCGATAGACGTCGGCGCTGCTGACCACGACCGAACGCTCCGCGAGCCCGGCGAACGTCGAGACCAACTGCCGGGCGTGCTCCTCGGTCATCGGGCGCATGTCGACGACGACGTCGGGATCGAACGAGCGGAACGCCGACCGATGCATGGCCAACTCGCCGCGGTCGCCGTGGAAATGCCGGACCGACGGCGGCAGCGGAGGCTCGGTGACGCCTCGGTGGAATATCGCTACGTCGCAGCTCGCGGCGACCAGCTGCTGCACCACCTCGGGACCGAGGAAGCCGGTGCCTCCGATGACTACGACGCGCATCGACCGCCGAGGTGCGTGCTCACCATCAGTCGCGCACGAGCCGAACGCCGGCACCCACGCCTCCGGAGTAGAGCCCGTGCCGACGCGCGCACCGTGCGAGATCGCGGTGCTGCCGCCAGCTTCCACCGCGGGTAATGTGCGGATCGAGCGCCCAGCTCTCCTGGGCTGGGACATCGGCCGGCGCGCCGGCGTACGGCCCATAGATCGTCGCCGTCCACTCGTCCACGTTGCCGGCGAGGTCCAGCACGCCGAACGGACTCGCCCCCCGTGGAAAGCTCCCAACCGGCGTCGTGCCGCCGAGCCGCGCCTCATCGAGGTTGGCGCAGGTGGCATCGAACCGGTCGCCCCACGGGTATTCGCGTACGTCATCGCCGCGGGCCGCCCGTTCCCACTCGTCCTCCGTCGGCAGGCGGAAGGGCTCGCCGAGCCGATCCGACAGCCAGGCACAGAACCGTTGCGCCTGCTCCCAGCGCACGCCGTCGATTGGATGCCCGGACGGCGTCGACACATCGGCGCCCACTCCCGTGTCCGTCGCGAAGGTGCGCCATAGATTCGACGTCACGGGCGTCGCTGCGATCGTGAAGGCTGCAACCTCAACGGCCTGGCGGGGTGCCTCCTTGGCGAAGTACGAGCGCGGCAGGCCGAGATCGGCGTGGGCGCGAACCACGGCATCGATCTCAGTCGCGGGCGTACCGCGCTGCAGCACCCCGCGGGGGATGAAGATCCATCGGACGCCGACGACGAACCTTCGCTGTTCGTCAATCACAGGATCCACTCAGCCTGCGCAGCGCCCTCAGCTTGGGAAGGCACCCGGATCTCGAGCCCACGTGAAGACTCGGTCCGGCGAAATGCACAGACAGACGCCGTTCCCTGAGGCGCGTAACGGGAGCCACCATGACTCCGCATACGAGCGGTCGACGCCCTCGAAGTCAGGATGACCCGGCTCGATCACCGTGGCGTCGCCGTGGATGAGGATGGCGATGCGATCGGAGATCCAATGTGTGCAGCTCACCTTGCCGTTCCTTCGCACGTGCTTCACCCGTGCGGCGTCCCGCGCCGTCGGCACGTAGAAGGTCGCTCCCTGCAACAGCGCGTCGACCGGCGCCACTCGCGGCGCGCCGTCCGCCGTGACGGTCGCGAGCGCTACCTGGCGCCGGCCATCCCAATACTGTGTGAGCTGCGCTGCGGAGAGTGCATGGTCGGGCAGTTGGAAGGTCCGGCGGAGGTAGGGCCCAGCCGCAGCGATGCTCCGGTCGATGAGCGCCTGCAGCTCGTCATGGTCACTCGGCGTGGTCACCGGCTGATTCTGCATCCGTCCCTCCGGGTGTTCCGTCGATTCGCGTCGGCGAGAGCGGGGACCGCCGCCGCGACACGACGACGACCGTAGACTGGACCAACACCTCCCGACGGCGACGCCTGCGGCAGCGTCGGCGTGCGAGTGGATCACCTGGCCCCTGGAGTTCCGTGGCAGACGACCCTCGGCGTGGCGACCTCCTCAAGACCGAACGCGCTCGACGCATCCACGAGGGGCTGCTCGTGTTGGGCGAGGCGCTCGCGGCCTTCTACCTGCGCGTTCTCGACGAGCTCGACGCTGAGCCTTCCCGCGCGGCGGCGCGCAAGGTCGTCTTCCACGCCTGGCGCGAGCTCGAGGGTGGCATTCGCGACGTGCTCGCGCCGCTCGTGCCGGCGGGGTCGGACGAGGGATCTCACGGGAAGGGGATCACCGCGGTCATCACCGCGCTTGGGATTGCCCTCGACGATCCAGCGGCGCGCACGTGGTTCGGGCTCGTCGGCGTGCTGCACAAGGGAGCGCACCGGTCGGGCGCGCACGAGCGCGGCGCGATCGACGGTGACCTCCGTGCCGACTGGGACGCGTTCGAGGATGTGCTCGATCGCGTCCTCGCGCGGTTTCAGGAGGTCTACCTCGCAGCCATCGCCTCGCTCCCGGGGCTGATCGCGACCACGACGCCCTCCGAGTCGGACGTCTCTGCGCTCCTGTGGCTCCCGCAGCCTGCGCTGAACGCCTTCTTCAAGGACGTCGAGGCCGAGGGCTGGCTCGCACCGCTCGTTGCGAAGGGCTACTTCGCGCGGCCGATCGGTCGCGCCTACGGCGCGGACCGCGGCTTCGCACTGCCGTACTGGCAGCCGGCGGGGTACCTCCAGCGGCTCGCGCAGCGTCGCTCCGAGCGGCTGCAGCACACCGTGATGGAGGTCGTCCTCGCGACCGAGGAGACCGACAACGACATTGCGCACGTGACCTTCGCCGAGATTTCCCTGCTCGCGCCGCCGCTGATGGTGGCCGCATGGACCGAGCGGGAAACCGATTGGCTCACCCGGCAGGCCTGGATCCACCCGCTCCTCGGCGAGCGTCTCGCGCAGCTCGCCGCGGCGGTGCTGGACGCGGGTGCGGTGGCGTCCGGACGCGCGCTCGCGGCCGCGTTGCTCGAGCCGCTGCCCGACCCCCGCTTCGACGGGACGAAGCCGGAGATGATCCTCCTGTCGAAGGAGCCGCGCACGCGGCTGGGCGAGGACTTCGACTACGAGCGCGTGCTGAAGATCGTCCGGCCCGCGCTCCGTCGCGCCCTTGGTCGCGACGCCGTGACGTTCACGGCCGACCTCCTCGAGCGGGCGATCGAGCTGAGCCACCACACGGACGGGCCCGAGGGCCGCGACGATCTCTCGACCTGGTGGCGACCGACGATCGAGGACATCGACCAGACCCATCGCACCGGACTCCGACAGGCGCTTGTCGAGGAGCTCCGCGACACGGCGATGGAGCTTGCCGCGGGCGATCCAGAGTCGATCCCGGAGCTCGTTGCCGCGCTGGAGGCACGTGGACTCGCGATCTTCGACCGGGTCGCGCTGCACATCCTGCGGGTGGTGTCGGCCGCACCGGCGGCGCTGGTCGCCGCGCACGTCGCCGACCCGGGCAGCCGGCGACTCGCGAGCTGGCACGAGTGGGCCGCCCTCACACGCGACCGCTTCGGCGATCTCAGCCAAGACGAACAGCACGCGATGATCGAGTCGTTCTTCGCCGGACCGGACGATGAACGCATCCGAGCTCGGGTCGAGCAGATTGAGGGCCAGGCACCGACGGACGCGGAAGTCGAGGCTCGAATCGACTTCGAGCGCATGCGCTTGCTGCAACTCGTCGCCGACCACCTGCCGGCGGAGGCGCGGACCCGCTACGAGGTGCTGCGCGGAAAGCGCGGCGAGGTGAAGCGGCCGGACCTTCTTCACTACAGCGAGCGGCTCGCTCCGCCGCCGACCCCTCTCGAGGCGCGCTCCCTCGGGAGCGATGTGCAGGGCTGGATCGAGTTCGCCCGGAACTTCGACCCCGCGCCCCAGCTCGGCGAGGATGGGCACGAGACGGCGAGCCGTCTGCTCTCGGCTGCGGTCCAAGCCGATCCGGCGGTGTTCGCAGCGGCGGCAGCTCGCTTCGCAGACCTGCGCCCGCCCTATGTGCGCGCGATCTTCTCCGGCCTGGAAGACGCCGCTCGCGCTGCCGCGACCTTCGGCTGGTCGGACGTCCTCGCCTTGGCCGAGTGGGTCCTCGTGCAGCCCGTGGTCACGCAGCCCGAGCACCGGTTCGAGGAGATCGGCTGGACGTACACGTACCACGCGATCGCTTGGCTCCTGCGCTCAGCGCTCGCGGACGGTCCACTCCAGCTGCCGCTTGAGGAGCGTGCGCGGGTCTGGCGCGTCATCTCGACGCTGGCCGAGAATCCCGAGCCGTCGCCGGCAGAGGAGGCGCATGGCCACGGCCAGCCGCCGCAGTTGCAGTCGTTCGCGCTGACCGCGACGCGCCCGCGTGCGATCGCGCTCGCCATCGACTACGGGCGCTGGCTCGACAGGTGCGTGCCGCGGCTGGACGACGCCGCGGTGCGGTCCCTCGCCGCGGTGCCCGAGGTCGCGGGACTCCTCGAGGACCACCTCGACCCGAGCCGCGATCCCTCTGCCGCGGTGCGCTCGGTCTACGGCGAGCGCCTAGGTACGCTGCTATTCCTAGATCGCGCGTGGGTCGAGGCGCATCGTGGCGCGATCTTTACGGAGGATCCGGCTCGCGCTGCGCTGCGCGATGCGGCATGGGAGTCGTACCTCGACGGGAACAACGTCAGCCGCGTCGGGTACGACGTGCTGCGCGCGGAGTACACGGTCGCGAGCGAGCGCATCGGCGCCCCGGCGCGGTACGCGTGGACCACCCCGCCTGGGGTGACGCTGCTGCATCACCTGTTCGTGCTGCATGTGGTCGGGACCGTGGGGCCCGCCGGGTTGATCGAGGGTGCGCTGGAGCGCGCCCCAGCCGAGATTCGCCACGGCGCCTTCGAGATGCTCGGACGAAGCCTTCGCCAGTGGGTGCCTGACGCGACCGTTGCCGCTCGGCTCCAGGCCATCTTCAAGGGCCGGGTCGAGGTCGCGTCCCTAGCGGTGGACCGGGCCCCCTACGCGGGCGAGCTCGCGACGATCGGGCTGTGGTTCGATGCACCGCCCGGGATCGACGAGGCTTGGCTCGCACGAACGGTGGCGCGGGTGCTCGCGCTGGTCGGTCGGGTCGAGGCGCCGCACTGGGTGACACGGAAGCTCGCGGCCGCGGCGAGCCGGATCCCCGCAGAGGCCCTCGACGCGCTCGATGCCCTGGTGACCGCCTTCCGCACGGACGCGTGGCGCCTCGGGTCGTGGCTGAACGAGATCCGCATGGTCGTCAGCGCCGGTCACGCGGCCGGCGGTCCGCTTCGCGAGCGGGCGCTGGCGGTGGCGAACCGTCTGGCGTTGCTCGGCTTCTCCGACGACATGCGCGCCCTGCTGGCGGAGCTCGCGGCGGAAGCCGTCGACGCGCTCGAAGACGCGGTGACGTCGGACGTCACCTCCAACTAAACGTCGCCCGACGTGCCGTTCGGTGGTGGCAGCGGAGGATTGCCCACCGCACGCCGCGCTGGTCTGATCGAGCGGGCCCAAATGTGGCTGTCTGGCCAGCGCGGCGGATCGGTCAGAACCTATCGCCGACACAGCAACGAGCGGCGCTGACTGCCGATCACATCACACGCAGCCTGCGGTGCAGATCGAGTTGGTCCACACTGCGACAACTAATAGCAGCAGCAAGAGCAGGGCGATGGCGAAGATGGCCCTACCGACCGGCTCGCAGTTCGGGTGCATCCAACGAGTCAGTGGTTGAGGCGACTCTGCGCGCAAGCTCGGCTCCAAACCTCCGCTCACCCTCGCTGTCGAGTCCTGTCGCCTGATTGAGCGGGATGTTCCAGCCGGCCACGGTGAGCGTCTTGCCGTGAGCGACGCCGGTGCCGACCCACCACTTCAGCTTGCCAGTTGCCTGCTCGATGCCCTCGTCGTGGACGGTGACGCCGAGCGCATGCGACACATGCTCGCTGGCCGTCCGGCCATTGCAGAACACCGCCTCGAGCGGCAACCAGTTGAGCTGCCAGGTGAGGAAACCAAGATCCACGGCCAGCAGTGCGTCACGCTCGTGGAATGGCAGCCGACGCCAGACAGGGAAGGTTGATTCCTGCACGAGATCGAGATGCACAGCCGTGCCGCGTGTCAGGTCGTGGCCGACGCCTTCGAGGAAGCGCTGAAGATGCCCGAAGTAGCGGTAGATGCGTTCGCCACGGCGGAAGTAGCCACGCATCCATGCCAGTGCTTCCTCGCACTGTTCGTCGGTCAGCTCCTCGCGGCTGCGCGCGCCCAGTGACTCCAGCGTGGCGAACCTCCGCGCCGTGCCGCTCAGGATCTCGCCGGCGGGGTGAGCCCTAGATGGCGCTGTTGTGTACTCCTGGTTCGACGGGTTAAGTGCGACCGTTGCGACGACAGCGGTCGTGTAATCACCGAACGACAAGATGGGAAGTGAGCCAGGAACGCTGCTGGCCGACGGTGCTCGCCGCAGGCGACGGAAGAGTTCGACCGGCGCCTGTCCGTCGCTCAGGGGGAACATGCCGCGAGACATCAGGAACTGCGGCGATAGAAGGGCGCGCCCTGACGCTGGAAGTCAGCGAGGAGCGGCTGACTGGGGTCGAGAACGAGGAAGTCCATCTCTGCATCGCCCAGGGCAGGTTGAACCCACGCGAAGAGCTCACGGGCAAGCACGCCCCGTGTGGTGTCGTCCATCGCGGGATCAACGGCGACGCCGACGACTAGGCACGCGTGATCCGTGAACGTCCCGTGGACGACATGGGCCTCTCGCACTTCGGGGCGAGCGACGAGTCCCTGCCGCAGTCGGACGCTGACGGCGGGTGCGATTACGCCGGCAGGTCGGAGTTTGGGTGCCGAGTCTCGAATCCGTTGAGCGACGATCGTCACATCGTCAGGGGCAACAACCTCGCCTGCCGCGATCGCACGCACCCAAGTCGCGGCGACGATGCCAGATGGTGTGACTCCTGGATTGATATGCACGCCGACGCCCATCGGCGCGAGCATTTCGCAGAATTCGCCGAATGGCATCACCACGTACTTGCGGTTCGCGGGCTGAGACTGCTCCGCCGCCGCGTAATCGGTGAAGGCAACGACCGTCGGACGGCCCGTACGCGGATCGGTACCGGTCACGAAGGAAACGTCCTGGCCGTCCTTGGTCTCGGGGCCGGTCGTCTGCGCCTCGCTCGGCAATGCGAAGGTTGCGTGACGCAGGCTGTCATAGAGTTGCTGCCGCGCGGTACCCTCGCCACGATCCATCGCGGCCATGGCCTGGATGACCGCGGGATTCGACGGCGTGAGTTGAGGAGTGGTGCTCACAGGTCTCGGAAGTCTAGGATCCGGGCATGCGCGAGCCGCGAATCATGCGTGTCGAGGTTGGCCCACTGCCGCGTCCGAAGCCGGCTGGCTTCGCGGATCCGATGCCCAGCATCGTCGTCACGTTCGACGATGGGCAGCAGAAGGAACTCATGCACTCCTTCTATCCGGATGAGTGGATGGTCAACGAAGGCGACCTGTTGGGAATGACTGAGGACGAGGCTCGCGCGGCGCTACGCCAGAAGGACATCGAGTACCTCCGGTCGTAGCTCGACGCCCGATGCGCACGCTGCCGTCTCGATAATTCGCAGACCCGTCCGGATAGCTTGACCGCGATGACCGAGAATGCCGCAGCGCGAGGGGCCTTCTACTCAACGCGCTGTCAGTTTGCGACGGCGGTGCGCAGCTCCTTGGGCAGTTCGCCGGGCTTCCTGGCGACACAGAGCGCCTCGGCGGTTTCGAGGTTGATGTCGTAATCAATCCGTTCGATGCCGTTCGGAACGCCACCAGCGAACGAGGTGGGAGTAAGGCGGGGAAAGTGTTTCGTAACCCTGTAGAGCCGCTCGTCCACGATGTAGAACCGCATGTCGCGGTACCGCTCGGCGTGCAGAGGCGAATAGCCAGCACGCGCCAGCGTCGCGTCGAAGTGATCCGACAGTGCCTGATCCTTGTCCAGCAGCTGGTGGATTCGCTCGATGAGTGTGATGAGGGAGTTCGACGCCGAGGGCTCATCACGCATCCGCAGGCTGAAGAAGTACAACGTCCCCTTGTCCGGTGGACTCAGCTGATCAATCCCGTTGATGCGATGGATGTGGCCGCGGACCGAGGTCGTGGCCTTCGCCTCGACGGCCAGTGCGGGCCACTGGAAGTCATGCCTGGCACCCTGCGGGCCGAGCCA
Organism: Chloroflexota bacterium; assembly: GCA_030948585.1. Classification (GTDB taxonomy): domain Bacteria; phylum Chloroflexota; class Limnocylindria; order P2-11E; family P2-11E; genus UBA4735. The sequence continues at coordinate 96,032 of JALZAB010000003.1, read as the reverse complement.
GCGCATCACCTGCTGCGCGCCCAGGGGCAGGAGCCATACCGCGAGAAACCAAAGTTCTCCGAAGAACCCGCGGATCTGGTCCGGTGTGAGTCCCTCCTCGGGCACGTCACCCCAGAAATGCCGCCAGCGCCCGAGCACCGTCACGACCGCGGTCATCGGGGGCAGGCCGGTGGCGACCGCGTCAATCATCTCGCTCGTCACCAGTCGAAAGAGCTCGCGACTCTTCTCGTCCGTGCTTTGGACGTCCAGGAACGGCGCCTCGGGCCGTTGCTCGACGCGAAGGCGGTGGGCGGTGACCTGAATGCCGCGGCTCTGATCGTCCGTAAAGTTGTCGTCCTTCGGGATGGACAGCAACAGGTGCGGTGTTGCCGTGTGGTCAATCGCGAGGAACACATCCGGGGCGGTGTGGACTCGGTGCGCGAAGAGCTCGCCATACGGAGGAGGATCAGCGGAGAGCTCGCTCCACCAGTCGGCGGCGGTCGGCATCAGGTCGCCGCGCCCTCGCCGACCGTGCCAATCACGTAATCGACGGTCGCGGCGCTATCGGAGTGCGGGAAGGAGAGGCCGACGCCGATGATGTCCTCGGCTTGCCTGGCCTTCTCGGGCGTGTCGAAGATGGGACGACGCATCTGCCCAAGGGCCCGCGGGGTATTGAACCCAGACATACGACTGATCGGATAGATCAGCAGGAGTCCCTCCTTGGAATCACGCTGAGATCGGAACGCCTTACCCGTCGTGCCCTCAGCGGCGGCACGCTGTTCCTTCGTCAGGCCTGTCGCCTCATCCTCCGCGCTGACGATCGCCTTCAGGGTGACCGAATCCTTGATCCGCGTCCGCTCCATGGCGTTGATGGGACCCTGCCCCGGGACCTGGAGATCAATGGTGCCGAGACGCTGGTCGGTCGTGTTGAGTCCAACGACGGCGACGATCCAGTCGGCCAGCTCACCGATGGATGCCTGTGCGCGGATGTACCGCCGCAGCAGATCCGCCTTCACGCGTGTCGCCTTCGGGTCCATCTGGTACGCGAGCAGGAACTCGAGGATCTGCTTGGCGGGCACGTGACGCCAGAACGGCTGGGACGTTCCAGCCTGATCGGTCGGCTTGCCAAGGCCGCTGAGGAACCCGCGCGTCGTCTCCACGTTCTTCCGCAGCCAACCGGTGTCGTCGAAGGGAAACGTGATGGTCTGCTGCAACTGCCGGTCAAAGGAGAGCTGCAAGGTGTCCGTCCACTTCATCTTTGAAGGACTGGTGGGCAGCAGCGACGGATGTTTGCGGACGCGCACGGCGAAGTCGAGTGGCGTCAGCTTCTCCTGGGCGTAGCGCGCGATCTCCTCGCGCAGTTCGACCTCGACCGTCGCCAGATCACGGAACCACTGCGCGAGCTTCGCTGTCGTGTAGATCCGGGTCAGATCCACGTACCCGTCGCGAAAACCGAACCAGCGACCCATCTGCATGAGGGTGTCGTACTGATTGGCGGGGCGCAGGTAGTAGCTGACCAACAGGTTCTCCAGCGTGAGGCCGCGCGACAACCGGTTGCCGCCGATCACGACGACCTTCAGGTCGGGATCCGCGTCGTAGTCGAGGATTTCCTCCGAGGCGCTGTTCACCGAGCGAACGTCCAGGAGCTCGAGGAAGGTCGTGATGTGATCGCGGATGGCGTCGAACGGGCGATCCGCGGCAGCATCAATGCTCCTCGTCACCCGGCGGAAGTCGCTCTCCCAACGGGCTCGCAGCCGCGCTTCGATTCCGCCCTTCCGCTTGTAGCGCCATTCCGCCTTCACCTTGTCCACGAGGTCCTCGGTGATGAGCTGGGCGAGCCGCTCCTGCACGGCGGTGTATAGGCTGGTGTGGATCAGCATGCTGGCCGGCTTGTCGCCCCAACCGCGCTCGAACATGGCGGCGCCGGCAAGCACGAAGTCGTCGAACCCCTGACGGAGGCTGTCGGTCAGCTGCGGCTGGAACATTGGATCGCGCTTCGCAGGACGGAGAAGCTTCTCGTCCTCGTCCGGTACCGTCCGCAGAACGTCGAGACCCTCGTCGGTGTCGTCGTCAGCGCGTCCGAAGATCCGCTCCGCACCGAAGTAGCCGTCCGGAATCGGGAGATCCACGATGAAGTCACGGGGATAGAGATCCTCGCCGGCGATGTGATCCACGGCGTTGTGATCGATGAACACGTTCGCGAACGGCGTCGCGGTATAGGCGACGTAGCCCACCTTCGGGAAGCTCTTGACGAGTCGGCGGATGCGCTCGTTGATCCTGCTCGGCTCCGCCTCGTCCGCGAGCACGTCGTCCGCATCCTCGTCGGGATCGGGACGATTGCCGCCAGTGTTCGGCGTCGCCTGGTCGGCCTCGTCGTCAATGATCATCACCGGAATCTGCTGCCGAACTGCCGGCGGGAGTTGTTCGATCCAGAGCAGGAGCTTGTCGAGCACCGACTTCCACTTCTTGACGACCAGCAGGCCAGGGCCCGGCGACGCAAGACCTGCCGCATCGACCGAGCCGGGATCAAAGTCCCCGTTCATCTGATCCTTCGTGAAGGTCTTCCACGCATGCGCCGCGTCTAGAGGCGCGACCCCCTGCGGCGCCACGAGCTCGTTGCGTAACCGCCGTTCCGTCTGGAGCCGCAGTCCGTTGTGAATGCCGCTGAGGACGATGAACAGACGGAAGCCGACATCGGCCCCCTTGGCTATCAGTGCCGAGTAGTTGGTCGTCTTGCCACTCTGCACGTAGCCCAGGACGAGACCCTTCGTCGTGAAGGGGTCACCGGCTGTCGGGTTCTCCATCGCTGCCAACACCCGGTCGGTCACGTCGTCCACGGAATTCACCGTTGCTTCCGGCAGGTTGCGCACGCCGAGGAAGTAATCGCGTACCCGGGGCCAGTAGTACCAGGTGGCGCGATCAACGTGCGGCAACCACACGACGTGTTTCCGATTGCGGTCGAGGATCATGTACGGGTCGAGGATGCGGATCAGCCGCTCCTGCTCGAAGTGCTCGAGCACCTGGATCCGCACGTCCTCGGGCAACAGCAGCTGGCGGGCGGCGGCCTCGGCGTCGCAGCCCAGCTTCTGCATCAGGATCCGAACGACGGGGACCGCCTGCTCGACGTTCGAGATCACGAGGCTCTTGTCGCCTCACGCACCGCTGCGGCGAAGACCGGATCCACGCGACCGAGGGCCAGCAGGACGCGGCGGAGAAGCCGCGGCTGGTTGCCGAGTTCATCCTCGAGCGTGTGCACGATGCGCCGGATCAATCGCAGGCTCGCCTCACGACGCTTGTCCAAGTTACCAACGCCGCCTCGGGTCGGCCCAGTTCCGCCGCCGGCCCGTGACGTTGACGCCGACGACGCGCGGCCCCTGGGAGCTTTCTCGTCCGTCTTCCGATAGGCCGTATCAGCCTTCTTTGCCACGTCAGCTGCGATCTTCTGGAAGTCCTCGCGGAGGTCCCGCGGTAGCACCACCGACATCTTCGCGACGTTGATCCCGAACTCCTCGTCGGCTCCTCGTTCGAAGAGCACGGCGACCCGAGCGATCTTGGTGTGTTCATCCAGCGTCCGGGTCCGGCTCCAGCCACCGCTCTGGATCAGGCGGTCGGCCCGATAGATGTAGAAGCCCTGCTGTGCGTTCCAGTTCTTGGGACCTCCGGCATCCTCCCACGACTTCGCGTCGGAGAACCGATCCTTGTTCGGCACCAGATACGGCTCGACGCGGACCACATGCTTCACGCCCTCCACATCGAGGACCAGCTTGTGGGTCTCCAATTCCTTCGTCGCCTTCTGATCACGACAGAAGGGATCCCAGGTGGCGATCGGGTTGTCGTTGAGCAGGATCCGTAGCGGTAACGACCGACGCGCCTCGCCTGCCAGAAACCGATGGAACACCATCGCGAGGTGCCGTTCGATGTCGCGGCACTGCCGAAGCAGTGCGTTCTCCGCGGCCTGCCCATCGGGATGGGCGAACTTCAGCAACCGATCGAGACGCTGCCACATGACGACCGTGCCCTTGTGTCCATCCAGCGGCTCGAGCAGCTCGGGCCGACACTCGCTCGCCGTCGGAATCTCCAGGTCCCAGTCATCGCGCTTCATGACCTGATCGAGGTCCCACTGACGGATTTGAATCCGGCCCCCGGTCCCGAACCGACTCGCAACGGTGAGCAACCGACACTGACTCATGGAGGCGGTCTTCAGGCCGAGTCCGTACTTGCCGAGGTCCTCCTCGTCGTAGTCGTCGCGCTGTGATCCATAGCGCATCGCCTCAGTGAGAGTTGGGCCGGTCATGCCCTTGCCGTTGTCAGCCACCCGAATCCACGAGTCCTTGCCGTCGAAACCGACATCAATGCGCACGGTGGTCGCGCGCGCCGCGATGCTGTTGTCAACCAGGTCCGCCACCGCAGCCGGCAGGTCATACCCGAGATCCCGCAGCGACTGCATCAGTCGGCGAGCAGAGGGAACGACGCGGACGCGGCTGCCCACTACACGCCCTTCGTCATGCGGAATGCGCAGAGGTCGCGGACCGGGCACTCGCCGCACAGCGGGTTCGTCGGCCGGCAGATCAGCGCTCCCAGGTCGAGCAGCGCGTAGTTGAACGCCGCATCGGGACCCTTGCGACCCGCAAGCTCGTAGAGGTCGAGGCGTGTCTGCCAGACGTGCGGCTTCTCGCGCTTGCGCACCCGGCTCACGATCCGTCGGGTGTTCGTGTCGAGGATGACGGCGGGGCGCTTCCAGGCGAAGGAGATGACCGCGCGGGCAACGTACTCACCAACACCCGGAAGCGCCTTCAGTTCAACCTCGGAGCGGGGCACCTCGCCGCCGTGACTGTGAACGAGCGTCCGAGCGAGATTGATCATGTTGCGCCCGCGCCAGTGAAGGCCGAGCGTCTTGACGAGGCGACGGACCTCCGATGCGTTCTCGAGCATGGCCGCAGGAGTCGGGGCGACCCTCAGCAGCTTGCGATAGACGGGGAGCACCTGATCCGCACGGGTGCGATGGAGGCACACCTCGGCCATGAGCACCTTCCATCTGCTCGCGCCAGGCGTGCGCCACGGGAACTTTCGGCCAGCCCGCGCGTGCCACCTGAGGAGCTGCCTCCGGAATGCATCGGGATCAGCGTGCTCGGCGCCCGTGTTCGGGCGCGCCAAGGCCGCCAACAGCTGCCGTCCGAGTGCCTCGGCCAGCAGTGGCGGAACTGCGTTGCCGATCTGCCGGAACCGATGCATCGGCGTCCCCGAGAAGCGGAACCGATCCGGGAAGCTCTGGATGCGGGCCGCCTCGCGAACGGACAACGTGCGGTGTTGATCTGGGTGGATGTACCAGTAGCCGTCCTTCGCGAGATGCGCCGTGATGGAACGACTCGGCTCGCCCCAGCTCAGCCGTTTGTACTTGTCATGGAAGATGTCGCTGCGGTAACGCCGCAGCCGTTCCGGAAGATCCTTGTAGATCCCGCCCTCGGGCATCATCCGAAACGCCTTCGCGTCGTCCTTCCGCACGGCCCTCGTGATGTGATCGTGGATGACGCGTCCCGGCTGCCCACGAAGGCCCCTGCGCATCAGGCGCTGGTAGGCCGTCCGTGGACGACCCGCGTACGGGATGGTGTCCTCACGCTGACTCGGGTCCGCCTTCGGCAGGTCGCCGATCGCGGTCAGCAGCGTCGTGTCACGACGCACCGGTGTCGGCCAATCAAATGAGACCCCTGCCTTCACGCCGACGATGAAGAGCCGGCGGCGATGTTGCGGAACGCCGAAGTCCGTGGCCCACAGCACGCGCGCCTCGGTCCGGTATCCAAGGGCGCGCAGCTCGTCACACAACTCGAGGATGAGTGAGCCGTCCTGCCAGACCGCGAGCTCAGGGACGTTCTCGACAAGCACGGCGCCGGGATGCAGCGCGCGCACGATCGTCAGGAAGCTCTTCCACATCCGGACGCGAGGGTCGTCACGGTGACGGACACCCTGCGCGACGAGACTGCGAATCTTGGAGCGACCCGCCTGACTGAACGGCTGGCACGGCAGACCCGCCGCGATCAGGTCAACCTGGTCCACGCCCCACATGCGCAGCGTCTGGAGAAACGGCGTTGGATCGCTGAGATCCTCGCCGTACGCCAGTCCGCCGACGTTGGCGCGATGCGTGTTGAGAGCTTCGCGGTCGTAATCCGCGCCGACGAGCACCGAGAAGCCAGCTTGTTGCAGCCCGTAGCTCAATCCGCCAGCGCCGCAGAAAAGGTCAATGGCTCGAGGACCGGGCTGCCCTGCCACCCACTTACGGGTGGAGACGAGATCGGTGGGGTCCGGCGAGCCCTTCAGCGCAGGAAGTTCGACCTGCGGCCCTTGGTGGAAGGGGACCGCGAGGGTGTGCTTGCGCTGACCGCGGCGCACGCGTGCCTCCTGTATGGCCTGCCCTCCCCGCGACGCCTCGGCGACGACGCTTACTCGTGCGAAGAGTAAGAGGGGCTGGACCGGCCCGGAAGACCCTTTTTCTGGGGCGAGGCTGGCGCCCGCGCTCGGGCCGCGAACGTGCCGATCGGAGCATGGCGCTCACTAGGATTCTGGACATGGACGAGCTAACTCCCATCGTCGGCAACCCCGCAATCGAGGCTGCCGCGGTCGCATTCGTGATCGAGCAGGAGCGGCTTGAGGGCCGCACCGCGAGGGACACGCGCGGCCACGGCGGAGGTGACGTCGAGAGCGACGGTCGGACCATCGAGGTGAAAGGCTTCAGCAAGTGGGGGCTGAAGAGCACCGGGCTCCTCTACTTCACGCCGCCGCAGGTCCGGCAGGCCGAGAGCAATCCCCACTTCTACGTCTACGTGGTCGAGAACGTGGCCCAGGGCGATCCCTCGAAGTTTGAGCTGCGAGTTCTGCACGGCGACGACCTCAGGCGCCTGTTCGCGGGTGCGAAGCCCCATCGGGTCTACGTACCGGTCCGGGCCGCCGACTACGCGCGGCTGACGCGACTCGGCGAAGGACGCGACCGCTAACGCAGACGCGAGTTCCGACGGTCAGCCCAACGTTCGCAGTCGAGGGTGGACGACGGTTGGTCCGCGCGTGGTCATCCTTTCGCCTGCCCTTCCAGCCGCAGCCCGGAAGCGACCCACTGCGCTTCCGGACCGAGCTCTGCGCCGCAATACGCGCGATGGTCGTGCCGCAGGCCGGCGAGATCCTCGAGTGCACCTACCGGACGATCGTCTCCGGGGAGCTCGTGGATGTCGAAAACGTTCTCCTTTACAACGTTGGCCTCTCGTGTGCCGCCGCCAAGGGCATGAACGGCGTGCGGTTCGCCCGTGTGGACGAGCCAATCCCCCGACCGCCTCGCGCCTTCGAGGCCCATCACTACGCGACTTACGCGGTCGTGGCCGCGGACACCGATCCGCCAGGACGTGCGAGAGCCGCCGCGTTGGTAACGTGGGCCGGTGCAGCGTGGCCGACTGGCGGTGCACCGACGGTCGGCAGGTTATGGCGCGCGATCCGCGAGGCGAAGCCCGTTGTTCGTCGCCTCGACCTTCCCGCCGACGCGGTCTTCGCAATACGAGCCGACGTGCCAGTCCGGGTGAATCCGGTCCACGTGATGAAGCCACTCCTTGATGCGATCGTGAGCGCGTTCCATACCGACGTTCGGCCAACAACCCAGGCACTTCTAGACCTTGTGGCCGCGCAGGCGGGCCTTGACGCCCGGCGAGTCGGAGAGATGCTCAGGGACGAGCGATTCAACGTCATCGGATCGCGGAAGGTCGTGGATCTCTATCGCGGCGGGGTGAAATGGAACCCCGCTGATGAACGATGCGTTGCCGCGGAGGTCGTGCCACGAACCGACGACTGGCCCATATTCGGCGGCGAGTTGCACGCCCTCAGCGGCTAGGTTCAGCCTTCCACATCGTCGCAATCACACATGCTCACGCCGAGCTCGGGCCCTGCCGGCGAGCACGTGAGCGGGGCCACTGAGGCGGGCGGCGACACGCTACCGCGGGTTGAGCCAGGGGAACCTGCAAGCGCACGCCCATCGCTCTACGTAGTCGTGGTCACCCTGCAGCGGCGCCCTTCGAAGCTTCGGTGCCGGATCGGACCCTCCATCGGCCAGGCGTTGATCTTCCATCTCGATCTGCCGAATGGTCCGGGTGAGGTGTCGATCAACTGGCGGTTGATCGCGTCGGAGCGCTGCACGCAATTAGCAGCCCGGCTCCTTGTTTTGGACGAAAGGCAGCTTCGGGGCTAGAGATGCAATCGGGTCGATCCGATAGCGGCTCGACAACCGTGTCCGTAGGCCGGCGGCGTCCTTGAAGAGCTCATATGCCAGGAGATCCCGGCGGGATACGACGTGAACGAAACCGACAGGAGAATCGAGGATTACGCAGTTCAGCGGAAAGGTGGTCTATACTCAGCACCGAAAGCGAGGTACCGACATGGCAACCGATCAACAGACCGACGCACGTGATGAGGACGAGAAGGACGAGCTGGAGATCACGAGCCGGCTCCTCCCAGACCACTCAGCCTTCGAGCTCGAGCTCAACCGAGACGACACCCTTGAGAACATCGTGGACGAGACATTGCGCCACGAGAACGTCGAGCTCCCCGCGCCCAAGCCGGAGCACCCGCTCGACCAGCTGTACGGCATCGGTGCTGATGGTCACGCTGGTCCCGTGATCCCGGACCTCGCGATCCCGCTGTGGCAGTACCTCCGCCAGCCGCACACCACCCGTTCGTTCGGCGTGGAGCTCGTGCTCGCGATCCGCGTGAACAAGCGGTGGCGGATCGCACCGGAGCCGTCGCTGACGCCGCGCGCGATCCTTCAGCTCTTCGACCTGAACGGGACCGAGTACTCCCTCTACATGCCGGACCAGACGAACCCGCTGCCGCCGGATACCGCAATCTCTCTGAAGCGAGGCGAGGTGTTCGAGGCCCAGAAAGATGGCAAGTACGGCGCATGAGCGACACGTGCGCCGCTCACTTCATCACCGAGATCGACGCCCTGATCCGTCGGGGCGTCGACCTCAAACTGGTGAACATCGGCGCGCAGGGGTATGCGCTCGTCCGCGGCGTTCCTTCTCCGGTTCCTCCATGGGACCGCGCAGCGCACGACATCTTGATCTCTTTGCCGTTGGCCGACTCCGCTGCCCTTGATGGTTTCTACCTCGAACTGCCGTACGGATACAACCAGGCAGCGCATCCACGCGTGAGTGGCCAGATGATCAGCTACGACGACCGACAGTGGCAATTGGTCTCGTGGCACTACCTCGACGGTCAGCCGTGGACACCGGGTCATGACGATCTGGATACCCACATCGAGCACTGTCGTGGCTTCTTCATCGAGCGAGCGGCGCGTGGTTAGGCCCGAGCTACGCATCAGCGAGGCCGATTGGCGCCGGATCCGGGAGGATCTCGACCGCTCCTTCCGATCCGAACACGGGCACGAGCGCGGGGCGCTCGCGGTGCTCGGGGAGATCCGCACCGAGGGCCGCCACGTGTTCACCGTGGCCGAGGTGCTCATGCCCGAGCCCGGCGACGTGGATGCATCCCGCGGCGGCCTCACCTTCCGGTCCCACTACATTCGCCGGGCACACCTGCGGATGCGGTCTCGTGCCCTCGCCGGCATCGCCACGTTCCACACGCATCCGCTCGCCGACGATGAAGTGGACTTCTCGCCGTTCGACGATTCCCAGGATCCGCCCCTGATCGCGAACCTCACCGAGCTCGCCGACGAGACCCGGCTCGTCAGCGTGGTCCTCGGCCGCCGCTCCCAGGCTGCCCGCGTCTGGACCTCCGACCGCTGCATCGAGCCGTTGAGCCACCTCACGGTCGTGGGCGAACGCTTCGTCCGACTGCCGCTTGATGGGACGCCTCCGCCGCCCGCGCCCGGCGTCGCGGCCGCGTTCGATCGTGCGGCCGCGCTCACTGACGCCGGTGCGCTTGCGCTCTTGCGGTCGCTCACCGTCGCGGTCGTCGGCGTCAGCGGCATCGGCTCCCTCGTCGCCGAACTGCTCGGCCGCGCCGGATGTGGCCGCGTCCTATTGGTTGACGACGAACGGGTGGGGGACGAGAACCTCAACCGGATCCTGTACGCCACAACCGCGCATGCGCGCGCACGTGTCGTGAAGGTGGGACTCCTCGCGGACGCTGTGAATGGCACCGGCCTCGGGACCGTGGCCGAGCCCATCGAGGGCAACGTGCTCGTCGATGAGGTGCTCACGCGGCTGCGCGGCGCCGACCTGATCATTGGTTGCGTCGACCGCGCCTGGCCGCGCGATCTGCTGTCCGCCTTCTCGTTTCGCTCTCTCATTCCTTACATCGACCTGGGCACCGAGATCGGCACGGATGACAAGGCCATCGCAGTGGAGTCTCTCGATGCACGGGTCAGTTACGTGGCGCCCGGCCGTTGGTGCCTCGTGTGCGCTGGATTCGTCGACCCGAGGCGGGTCGCGTTCGAGTCGCAGACCACCGAAGAACGCAAGCGGATCGTGGACCAGGGGTACTCCGACGATTTGCTGCTCCGCCAACCTGCCGTGATGGAGCTGAACATGCGGGCGGCGAGCCTTGGAGTGCTGGTGCTTCGGCATCTCCTCCAGCCGTTCCTTCCGGAGCCGCTGCCGGTCGCGATCAAGGAGAACCTCGCCATGCTCTCGCTCCGACTGATCACCGATCCCCGATCACCGCGCGAGCGGTGCCCGATCTGCCGCGACAACCTCACTTTCGGTTACGGCGACTGTGCGCCGGCGCTCGGCTATCCGAAGGCGGCTGTCGACGCCCGCGTTAAGCGGGGAGGGTGAGCATGCCGACTGTGGGCACGACGTGGCCGAGCTTGATCAGGCGAATTCGTGCGGCCTCGTCCGACACGCCGAAGTGGAGTGTCATCGCGAGCGCGAGACGCGCGACGCGCGGGTCATCGCGCTGTAGCGGACCCGGTAGTTCGCCGAGTTCCTTCCCGAGCAACCGTCGTGTTTCGTTTGCCGGCATCAGTAGGGCGCCGCAGACGTATACCGCCTGCCACTCCATCCAGTCCCGGCTGGCGCCGAGGATGCCGTCGCGCTTGCAAACGGGGTCGCGCCCCGCGCGACCCATGTCGGCAAACAGCCGCTCGGACTCCATCTCGAGCGCGTAGAGGAAGCCGTGGAAACGCACATGCCCGAATTCGTGCGTGATCGTGGTCCGCAAGCGGTTCCCGCGCCACTCGTCCTCGGTGAGTTCGCGGGCGATCTTCACATGGGGCCTCCCATTCGACTTGAACTCGGTGAGCCCATGGACCTCCTCGCCCCAGGCGCTCAGATCGGCGAGGTCGACATCGTCCGTCACGCTCTCAATGAGTGCCCAGAGGTCATCGTTGCCGATGGGGTAGGTGATCTCCCCGTTCTGTTTCTCCAGATGCGCCCGGATGATGTCCTCGCACTCCCGGTCCAGCTCGATAGGGTCGTAGTGCGGCCGTTTGCCGAAGCGCCGGGTCGTGTCGTAGACAAGACGCACGGTCTATCTACCCCGCATCGCCCTGCGGAACGCGACATACGCGGCGTCCAGCCGTTCCGGGCCGACGCGCGCGTTCCGGATGTCCTTGGGAAGTTCGCCGGAGAGGTAGAGGAGGTAGTCGCTCGAGAGGCCAAGCAGCTTGGCGAGTTGCGCGGTGACGTGGGGCGACGGCGGGTTACGACGGTTGTGCTCGATGTCGTTCAGGTACTGGAGCGAGATATGTTCGTCCGCTCTGCCGGGCTCGGGATCCTTGTCGACCTTGCTTGCGACCTCGCGAAGGCTGAGTCCCTTTTCAATGCGCGCTTTTCTGATTTCACTGCCGAAAGTCGGCAAAACGACCCTCCAGTAAAGATTCTGCTGAAAAGCGTACTCGTCGCAGCCCGAAGAGAACTTTACAAAGTGCTCTTGACAGTCGAATCGGCTCTTTGTAGCTTTTCCTGATGACCGCTCGCTATAAGTCGCGAGTCCGCGAGTACCGCGAGGAGGCTGGCCTCTCGCAGGAGGCACTCGCACGAATGCTCGGCGTCAGTCGCCAAACGATCGTCAATATCGAACGTGGCTTGAGCGAGCCGCGGGTGCTGCTCGCGATCGGTTTGGCTGCCGCGTTGGGCGGCATTGCCATCCAAGAGCTGTTCCGGAAGAGTTCGAAATGATTAGAACGTATCGCTTCCGGGCTACCCCCGGGCCCGCTATCGCGTGGACTCACCAGCCGGGGTCGCTCGATGCAGCGTCGATCAACCGCGCTATCGTCGGTGCGGCCGTGCGTGAGCTGAGCGCGAGCCCGCGCGGTCATTACGACATCGAGCTGTACTTCCAGAGCGATGCGGCGGACGGGTCACTGTCAGACATCGTGTACGCCTTTGAGAGGTTCGGCTTCGATGTCGGTGAGATCCTCGTGACCGACCTGGTTACGGGCGCGGTCCAGGGAGCGGTGCTCGGCGGCATCGGTGGCGGGACCGTCGGGGCACTTACGAAGGACGTTGGCGCTGCTCTGATCACCACTATCGCTGGGTCACTAATCGGAGCCATATTCGGCTCGCTCCGAGAGCAGGCGGCCGCGCGTCATCACGCGCGCCGGGTGTACGGGAGCTGGCACGTGGCCCCTCTCGCACCTGGGCAAACCTGGGCGCCGTTCGCATAACGACACCCGACCTGCGCGAGACGAGTGAGCGATGCGCTGCATTCAGGGGACACGAAGCGGTTTAGAAGGGCAGCTCCTCCTCGTCTTTGGCCAAAGCTGGTGTGCCCTCGACAGTCACTGCCGCGACCTCGGCCGCGAGAAGTGTTTTGCCTTCGTCGCACACTGCCCGATACGGGCAGGTTGGACAATTCCACGCGCTTGCCTTCACCGGGAACTGACGCGTGCGCACCGCCTCGCCGATCTCGTCGGCAGTCTTGCCCGCGGCATACAGCGTTCGGGAGATGTCGGTCTCGCTGAGATCAAGTCGGACCACCGAGCCGTCTTGAAGAAAATGGAACTCGAGGTCGAACTGCTCGGTCCCTGTCTGCCGCGCCGCCGCCTCGCGGTACAGGGCGAGCTGCAAACGGTCGTCAAAGTACATTTGCTCGGGCAGCTTCGGGCGCCCAGTCTTGTAGTCCACAAGCCGGCGACGTTCCGTGCCGTCGCGCTTGACCGGCGCGTCGACACGGTCGATCTTCCCGTCGAACGGATGCCCGTGAACCGGCAAGCCGTGGAACTCGTGTTCGATGAGCTCCAATTCGGATTCGCGCCAGACCGGCGAGTCGCCGTAGCGTTTCATCATGTCGCGTCCCGTATCACGTAGAGCGGCGTACCGCTGTTTGTCGAAGCGCGTGGCGTCCCATAGTTCGTCGAAGATCCCAACGACTTCGTCGCCTCCGATCGCGTCGCCGCGAAGCCGCCGCTGTGCGGCTTGGAACAGCGTTTCGTGCGCAAGCTGCCCGAGGTGCGCGGAACCGGACGAAGCTTGCGGAAGCCGGTAGTAGTAGCGGTAGGCGAACTGACGCGGGCATCGGCGGAACGTTTGGATCATGGTGAAGTTGAAGGCGTCGATGCGGAATTCGAAGGGGACCGCCTCCAGCGCGTCGGGTTCGCGTAGACGCTCCCGCCGCGCCTCCGAGAAACCCACGTCGGTGTGGTCGACCAAGGGTGCGAGGAAGGGCGACGGCTCGAGGTCCTTCCAATCGGCTTTCCGGGCCCGCGAGATGCTGAGGGTTTCCATCGCTCGCGTGCAAGCGACGTAGAACAGCCGTCGCTCCTCTTCCTCGTGGGGGTCCTGCGGCAGTGCTTCGTCGTGATACACAAGCTCGTTCGGTAGCGCGAGTGCATCCGCGCGCTCACGCGCGGGGAGTTCGCCCGCGACCAGCTGCGCTACATGCACATGCGGAAACTCCAGCCCCTTGGCTCCGTGGATCGTGCTGAGCAGTACGGCGTCCCGCTCAACATCGGCCTCGGGAACCTCGTCGTCCTCGCTCGCTGCCTCGAGGAACTGGAGGTACTCGAGGCAATCCCCAAGGCTGGCGTGCGGCTCATCGAGGGCGAACTCGTCGATCACCCCGGTGAGCTTTCGCAGCAGCGCGAATCCGTCAAGTTGGCGGAGCGGGTCCGGCTCGTCCAGCAGCCCTACATATCGCGACCTCTCGAGTGCCGTTCGCAGCACTTCATCGGGAGACTCGCTGTCCTTGAGTAGCGCAAGGTCTTCGACATCGCGTACCAGGTGAGCGAATCGATCCCGTTCGTCGAAGGACAGTCCGAGGTCTACAGCGCGCGGCAGGAGCGACCGGATCTGTGCCCCGGTCTCGCGATACTCCTTCATCAGGGCGAAGCGCGCCGTGCCCACGGCATACGTCGAGACCTGCATGAGTCGCGCATACAGCTGGTTGTCGTCTGGCTCGAGCGCCAGTCGCAACATTGCCACCGCGGCCTTGACCGGCGCGAGACGGAAGTAGTCACGGCGGCTGCGGAAGTGGAAGGGGACCTTCCGCTCGCGGAGGGCGGCGGCGACCGTTTCAAGGTGGGCACGTTTGCGTGCCAGGATCGCGAAGTCACGGTAGACCAGCGTGCCGGCGTCGTGATCGGCCCTGATGCGGTCGGCAATGGCAATGGCCTCGCTGTCGAGGTCCGGCGAAACGACAACCTGCACCGGGCTTCCATCGCCCTTTATGGGCACAAGCGCCTTTTCCTCACGATTGGGTCGGCCAGCCATGATCGAGAGCGACGCACGGACGATCTGCGGTGTGCTGCGCCGATTCTCCGCGATCGAATAGACGGAACACGCCGGGTAGCGCTGTCGGAACGCGAGGACGTTGTGTCGCGAGGCACCGCGGAACTTGTAGATGCTCTGGTCGTCGTCCGCGACGACGAGCAGATTGGCCTCGGGGCTGGCGATCGCGGTGATGAGATCGGATTGCGTATCCGAGGTGTCCTGATATTCATCGACCATCATGTAGGCGTAGCGGGCCGCCATCTCGGTGCGGATGGCATCGACACGGAGGAGCTCGAGCGCAAGGAGGATGTGATCGTCGAAGTCGAACAACCGCCGCTCGCGGCCGCGCCTCACGTACTCCTCGTAGATCCGACCAATCTGGCCGAGTTTCTCTCGTTTCAAGGCATCGAGCGGAGTCTCTGCCTCGTGCCGACGCTCGGCCCATTCGATCAAGCGTTGCGGAGGTACGGCCTCGCGCTTTGCGTCTCTGATGACGCGCTCGATCGTGGCCAACTCGAATGTTGGCTGGCTCGGCATGTAGAAGTGTCCCGGACGTAGGTCTGCGACGATTTCCCGCAGCATCCGCCACTTCGCAGCCGTGCCGACGAGGCGCGGAGCACTCGGTAGGCCGGCGAACGTCGCGAACTCGCGGACGAGATCCATGGCGAAGGCGTGGTACGTGAACGCCTGGTAGTCCGGGTCCGCTTGCACGCGCTCACCGGCCGCGAGTAGCCCAAGATGCGCACTGCGCAAACGCGTGCGCAGTTGGGCGGCCGCGTTGTGATTGAACGTGAGAAGGAGAATCGTCTCGGCTGGGATACCGTCGCTGACCAGTCTGGTGCAGCGCTGCACCAAGACGAACGTCTTGCCGCTGCCCGGCCCGGCCAACACCAAGGCCGGTCCACGATCGTGGTCGATCGCGGCCTGCTGCGTCAGCGTGGGCTTGTCCGCGGTCGGGCTCATGGGAGGAGGCTAGTGCGAGGAGCCTGCGGTGTCAGCAGTCCTCAAGTGGTTGCCCACAACGCTCGACTCGAACTAGCGCCTCATTCCAGGATTGCGCTGAAGCGCAGCCCGCTGCCCAGCTCACGAGTGCCATAGCCTCGGCTCTCGTCCGCTTGATCTCTGTGCGCTGTGATCGGTGACGAGCGCTCCGGCCACGTCTTGATGCCCATGGTTCTTCAGTGTGGTGTCCGATTCGCTACACGCAGTCCCCTGGTCAGGGCAGCCGCGGCGCTACCGCAATCGTGTCGCGGTGACCTGCGACCGCCAGAGCCGCGTGCCCCAAGGGATCGACTGTCACGACATAGCGGTCGTACGGACGGACTGTCGCGGGAGGGATCGGTGGCGGCCCTCCGGGCGCTGCGATGAACCCGTCGAAGAAGCACAGCACGATCAGTGCGTCGGCGGGATAGTCGCGAAACGATGAGCGCACGGG
Organism: Chloroflexota bacterium; assembly: GCA_030948585.1. Lineage (GTDB taxonomy): Bacteria > Chloroflexota > Limnocylindria > P2-11E > P2-11E > UBA4735. Next base: position 79,976 of record JALZAB010000003.1, on the reverse strand, counting down.
ATGTGGGCCCGTCGCTCCGCCCCGCGTTTCGTCCTGCTGCGCGAGATCCGCTGCACGCACGGTGAAGGCGCCGACAACGATGCCGGTGTATCCCGCTTGCGCGCATGTGGCGTCCGCAGCCGATGACGCGCGTGTACTTGGCGGCGACGCGCTGGGTGTCGCCGTCGACGCACAGGCTGTGAGGGTGCACGCAACCATCAGGACTACGAGCCGCATCACTCTGTTAACGCGAGCGGCCCTGGACAAGTTCCGGACTCGCGGAGTCCGCGATTGGAAGCACGGGTTGACCGATCCACGACCAGCCTGCCGCGCCTAAGCGTGTGGCACTCGGTCCGCGCGTCCACTGGGCCACGGCGGACGGACGTCTTTCTCAACAGCGCTAGCAAGCTGACGCTGGGCAACGGACTGCGGTGTAGGACACGCCTGGCGCGCAGAGCAGCTGGTCGCCGGACTCGTATCGCGGCGCCGGCCAAAGTGCCGCACCCGGCGACGAGCAGCGCCGCAGCCACGATCAGTCGGCGCGAGGGGCCGGCTCGTCTGTGGTCCCAACGAACTCGTTGCCGCGCTCATGCGGCCATCGTACTGACGGTCTGGATGTGGGTCACCACAATCGACGACGACACGTGTGCTCGGCCTTGCCCTGATGGCCTGGCGACGCCCCTGAGCAGTTCCAGAGGCGAGGGACGGCCAGGTCGGGCGTCGATGCTTCCGCGCTGCGCCCGGTGTGATTTCGCGTTTTGTGGGTCAGCTCGTCGCGATTAGTCCGTCACCTTCGCGATCCGAGCATCGCCAGCAACCTAATCATGTGCACGCGGATGCGCGCAGGATCGTGTCGACTTGATCGTTCGGACGAGATGACGCGGCCACGCGCGTTTCTCGCGTCGGGAACAACGAAGTCCACATCAGCCTGCCGGATCTGCGCAGCGCGCCTCGGGCCTACACCGCGACGAGGTGGCGCGTCCGGGCGGGTTCATTGAGCTCGTAGCCGACGACCAGCGTCCCCCCGAGCGCCTTGAAGACCCGCCGCAGGGTGCGCACGTTCGTCGCGTGCCGACCACTTTCGACGCGCGAGATCGCGGGCTCGCTGGTGCCGACCCGTCGGGCGAGCTCTCGCTGCGAGATGCCAAGGACGGTGCGTCGTTGGACCACGAGCTTGGCGATCCCGTGGTACTCGCCAACGCGTGCGCGTTCGGCCCGGTAGGCCGGGCTTCGGGCGGCACGCCGGGTCGCGGCAGCGCGTGCGGAGGTTCCGATCGGGTGGTGGTCCGTAGGCATGGGAGCGACCATATCATTTTCGATAACCACGTTCAATGCCTCGCCTGGCGTTTCGGCGGTGCGTCGTGACCGGCCGCCCGGGGACCACTCCGGCGCACGGCGTCCATTCGTCGACGGAAATCCGTGAACCGTTCCGCTGCGATGGCGATGTCGCTCTGGGGAATCCGGCCGGTCCGCTTCTCGATCGCGTGGAGGAGCAGCAGGAAGGACGCCGACCGTCGGTACAGGATCCGATACAGCGTCCGACCGTAGTGGCAGCGAAGCTCACGCAGCGGCCCGCGGACCTGCGAGCTGTGCGGGAACGCGAGTGGTGGCGCACCCGCGGGTAGGCCGTTCAACAGGTCGATCTGGTCGTCGATGGTCTGCTGCGCGGCCGGCGGGAGCGCATCGATGAACAGGTTCACCGGCTCGCGGCCAGATGGGTCCCGATAGCAGACGGCCTGCGTGCGGCCGCGCCCGCCCGCGCCTGGGTTCGCTTGGTCCACGCCTCCCTGATCGGCTGGGCCTGACGCCAGCAATCCGGTGCCGATAACGAGGACGTGAAGGCAGGCCGGACAGGCGGTTCGGCCCGGGGATCGCAGTCGGCGGCCGGGGCGGCGGGGCTGACCCTCCACCTCGCCATCCCGGCGAAGGCGACGGCCGATCCCGAGCGCGGCACGCAGCCGCGCCCTTCTGCGGGTCGCGGGCCTCTGGCCGGCTCGCGACCCGCCCGCTGTTGGTGGCTCGGTTCGCCACGCGGTCCGAAACCGAAGCGGGGAGGTCCGATGCGATGAAGGTTGGTCTCCGGTCAACTGGTCGCCCGCGTCTGTTGTTCCCGCGTCCGGCCGTCGGCCGCACATTGGATCGCACCATCGGCGGTCGACGAGCCGCGGCCCGGCTGGCGATCGCTGAGCAGGCACGATGAACGGTCTCGAAGCAGTTGCGTGGCTCGCCCTCGTCGTCGCGCTCGGGGTGATTGGACTCGCCCTGCGGAGCCGCCTGGTGCGGCTCGAGGGCGACCTCTATGTCGTGAGCGCGCCGCCGGCAACGCGGAGCGACCCGGAGCACTTCTTTCGCGGGCTGCACGGACTGCTCCGCCCGCCGCTCCGTCGGCTGATCCACGGTCAGCCCTGGCTCACGCTGGAGTTCGTCGGGGTCGATGGCCAGATCCAGCTGCAGGTGTGGATCCCCCGCGGCGACAAGCCGCTCATCGAATCGCTCCTGCGGGCCGCGTATCCCGGCGCAGCGCTCACGCCGGCTGATCGGCTGGCGGCCGCTGGTCAGCGGTACGGCGGCGGGCAGGGCCACCTCACCCGAGGAAACGATCTGCCGATCCGGATGGCCTTCGATGGCGAGCCGCTGTCGAGCCTGCTCTGGACGCACGCCCGCGTGCCCCAGGGCTCGACGCTGATGACCCAGCTGCTGGTCCGGCCGCGGCCGAACAATTGGCAGCGGAAGGCGGAGCGGCGGGCCCAAGCGCTGCGCGACCGTCAGCGCGTCGACAAGAGCCTGTTCCGGCCGACCCGGGTCCTTGCGCCGAGCCGGGCCGACCGTGATCGGGCGAAGGCGATCGAACAGAAAGCGGATGGACTCGGGTTCGATTGCGTGCTCCGGGTGAGCGCATCCGCTCCACGCGGCCGCGATGCCCGCGAGCTCGTCCGCTCGGTCGGAGCGGGCCTTCGGGTGTTCAACGGCGAGAACGGTGTCGGTCTTCGGTCGGTGTGGTTCTTCGCTGGACGATTCGACCGCCAGGTCGAGGCACGGCAGTTCCCGCTTGGGGGCGGCGCGATGCTCCTCACCGCGGAGGAGCTCGCCGGGCTGTGGCACGTCCCCGCCGGTGGTCCGCCGCAGCTCGAAGCGCTCCGCGTGCCGGCGCTGCCGGTGCCGCGGCTCCTCGCGGCCGATGCCCGGACGATCGGCGTCGCGAACTGGGGGAGCGACCGCCGCCAGGTCGGCATCTCGGTCATCGATGCGCGCTCGCATCTGCACCTGCTCGGCTCGACCGGCACGGGCAAGACCACCGCGCTCCAGAACCTGGCGCTCCAGGACATCGTCGCCGGACGCGGCGTCGCGGTGCTTGATCCAAAGGGCGACCTGGTCCGCGGCCTCCTCGAGCGGATCCCGGCCGCCCGGAAGGACGACGTCATCCTGATCACACCGGACGACGCCGAGCGAAGCGTCGGGATCAACCCGCTCGAGCTCTGGCCCGGCGACGACCGGGAGCTCGTCGCCGACAACGTGTTGGTGATCTTCAAGCGGATCTACGAGCGGTACTGGGGCCCGCGGACCGATGACATCCTCAAGTCCGCGCTGCTCACGTTGCTCCGGCAGCCGAGCGCGACCCTCGCCCACATCCCGGTCCTGCTCACCGATGGCGACGCGCGCGAGCGGCTGCTGCGGGATGTCAGCGATCCGCTCGGGCTCGACGGCTTTTGGGCCGGCTTCAACCGGATGTCCGACTCGCAGCGGGCCGAGGCGATCGGCCCGGTGCTCAACAAGCTGCGTGACTTCCTGCTCCGTCCGCGGCTGCGGCGGGTCCTTTGCCAGCCGCACTCGACGATCGACCTTCGCGACGTCGTCGATGACGGCAAGATCCTGCTCGCTGACCTGTCGGTCGGTCGGTGGGGCGATGCGACGAGCGAGCTCATCGGCTCGTTCCTGGTCGCGCGGATCTGGCAGGCCATCCTGCGCCGTTCCGCGGTCGCCGAGGCGGCCCGGCCCGACTTCTTCCTGTACGTCGATGAGTTCCAGCACTTCCTTGGCGTGTCCGGTCCGTTCGCCGACGTCCTGGCTGAAGCCCGGAGCCTGCGGCTCTCGCTCACCATCGCCAATCAGCACCTCGGTCAGCTCACCCGGGATCTCCGAGACGCGGTGGCCTCGAATGCCCGCAGTCGGCTCGCGTTCCAGTGCGGCCAGGACGACGCCGCGTACCTCGCCCATCAGTTCGCGCCGCTCGATCAGCGGGCGCTGATGTCCCTCGATCGGTTCGAGGCCGCCGCCCGGATCGCGATCGCCGGCCGGAGCTCTGAGGCCTTCACGATCCGCACCCTGCCGCCGGCCGGGACTCCCGACCCCGAGTTCGCTGCGGCGATCCGGGCGGCCTCGGCCGAGCGGTTCGGTCGGCCGGTCGCGATCGTCGACCAGGAACTGGAGGCGGCGGTCGGCGTGGCCGACGAGGGCGAGCCGGTCGACGCCGGACGGCTGCACCGGGCATGAATCTGAACGTTCCAGAGGGCCCACTTCGGGTGTGGTCCAGGTGCGGTCTTCGCACCACAGTCAATCCGCGAAATCGGGCCGCAACTGCCCCGGAACCGAGCAGGACTACCTCACTCTCAGAACCGTCAGCCGATGGGTGAGCTGGCCCTCCGCGAGCGAGAGGCCCTGCTCCGACTGGGCTGCTTCCGTGACCTCAACACCACACAACTAGAGGACTTCGTGACCGATCGAGCCAAGCTCAAACCGCACTCCCGGTTCATCGCGGTCCAGCGGAGCCTCACCCGGCTGAAGACCCAGGGACTCATCGCAGAGACGCCCCGGCTCCTCGGCGGTCCCGGCGGCGGATCCGCCCGGGTCGTGTACCACCTCACCCAGAAGGGCTACCGCCTGGCCCAGGCGCTCGATCCGAGCAAACCTGGACACCGGCCACCGCCGCACAGCGCGATGTTCATCGAGCACGCCCTCATGACCGCGGACGTCGCGATCGCGTTCATCGCCGAAGCCCGCGCCCACCGCGGTCACCAGATGAGCGAATGGGAACAAGACTGGCAGGCCGCCGAACGCCTTCGCTCACGAGCGGTCGTTCCCGATGGGTACTTCGTGTACGCGACACCGGAGTGGGAGATCCACGCGTTCGTCGAGGTCGATCTCGGCACCGAGAGCCCCAGCCGGTTCGCTCAGAAGATCCCGGCGTACGTCGCGGCGTACCGGAGCGGCAACTGGCGGGCGCGGCTCCCGACCTGGCCGCTCGTTCTCACGGTCACACCGAACGCGCTCCGTGCTACCGCGCTCCGTCGTGCGACCGAAGACGTGCTCCGACGCGATCGTCAATCTGAGCGGCTAGCCCGGGCGACCGAGTTCGACTTCGCGGCACTGTCCGACCTGTCCGGAGCGAGTGGTCCGCTCGGTCCGGTCTGGCAGGTTGCAGGGCGGGCTGGCCTGCAGCCAATCATCCGAGCGGACGCTCGCGCTGCGGAGGCCACGGCTTCGACGAATCCCGCGACCCGTGCCGAGGGCCAGTGAACTCGAGTGCCTGCGTTCCTCCCACCCTGTGGAGTCGCGGCGCGGCGGCTCGCACTCAGTGCGCTCGCTGATGAGTCGCTACGCTTCGTCCGGGGGCCGTCCGCTCAGCAGGGACGAGTGGATTGCACAGAACCTTTCCAACCGAAAAGCGTGTCATGCGCGGACGTGACGCTCCGTTCTCCGACGTAGCGGAGAGCTACCTGCGGTCAAAGCACAAGCTGCGGCCGTGGACGAAGCGCACCTACGCCAAGTCATTCGCCCGGATCGGGCAGTACTGCCCGACAATCGGCGACCTCACCCTCGACGTCATCAACGCATACCTGAGCAAACAACTCGAGGGTGGGCACCTCACGATTGCGCACCACGACGGCGGTGCCGCCAAGCGGCTCGCCGCGTGGGCCGTCACAGCCACGATTCTCCGCGAAAACCCGCTCGCGGCGCTCTCCGTGCCGCAGCAGCCCAAGCGCCGGCGTAAGCCGTTCTTGGACGAAGAAATACCAGTCATTCTCGCGGCCGCCCGGGCGTCCCAACACAGCGAACGCGACGTGACGATCATCTCGCTCGCCCTCGCCTGTGGGCTGCGCAAGGACGAGCTCCGCGGCCTCCGCTGGCCTGACGATGTCGACCTCAAGCGCGAGATCCTCTGGGTCCGGGACGCCAAGACCGAGTCCGGCATCCGGTGCGTTCCGATCAGCGCACGCGTCTGCGGGCTCCTGGACCTCTACATAAAGGACTGGCGGCCCAGCCAGTCGGCTGGCCCGCTATTCCTCAACCAGCACGGCGACCCGTTCAGTTACGACGGCTTCTCACAGATCTTCACGCGGATCAAGAAGCGCCTTCCAGCCACGATCGACTTCAAGGTCCACCGCGCCCGCAACACCGCACTCACGAACTGGCGCCGCGCCGGGGTGGACATCGCGACGTTGGCGAGGCTCGCCGGCCATACCGACATCGCGCACACCGAGCATTACCTCGGCGACATCACACCCGAAGAGATCGCCCGCGTGCCCGATGCGTTCGGACGCTTCTACGGCAAGCAGGCGGTCTAGGGTGACTCACCCGCTGCGCGAATCACCCGCTCGAAAGTCGCTGCCGTTTGACGCGACTTCGCAGAAACGTGAGCATTCGAGCAGGGCCAGTAGCTCAGCGGTAGAGCAGGGGACTCTTAATCCCTTGGTCGTGGGTTCGAATCCCTCCTGGCTCACACGCTGACGGCTCACACCCCATCGCTCCCAGATAGAACGACGAGCGGTCGCCGTGGTCTACGACGTGTGCACCGGATAGCGCAGATGCGTCACACCCACGCCGGCGATGACCGTCGGATCCCCGAGGACGACCGGCGCATTCGCCAGGTGGTCGAACAGCCGCACCCCCGCGCCGAGCAGGAGAGCGGCCAGATCGATGTGGATCTCGTCGAGAAGGCCGGCGTCCAGGCACTGCTGGGTCGTTCGGGCGCCGTGCACGAAAACGGACTTCGGGCCGGCCGCCGACTTCGCTCGAGCAATAGCGGTCGTGATGCCCTCCGTGACGAACTGGACCGTCGATCCCGGCCGTGGCCAGCCGTCGGGAACGTGGTGGGTCACGACGAACGCGGGCACGTCCCACGGGTGCTGGCCGCCCCAGCCGCCGGCGACCTCGAATGTGCGTCGGCCGGTGAGCATCGCTCCCGCCTCAGCCTGCAGGGCCTTCAGGTGGGCGGCGCTCGGGGCCGACACATGGAACGTCATTCCCGACGTCGCACTCGCTGTGGAGACTTCGACGTCACCTGAGAAGTACCAGTTGAAAACATCGGCGACGCCATCGGTCGTGTCCGCGACGTATCCGTCGAGAGACATCGACATGAACGCGACTACCTTGGTCATGGTGCTGCTCCTCTCGAGACGGGCGTGGCTCGAGCGGCTCCCGTCCCCGAATCGGGACGATAGACAGAACTGGTTGGCTCGGCGGACGTGCGGCCCCCATCTGCGGGAACGCGTTCTGCTGTCGAGGACGTCAGCGCGACAGGAGGTGTGACATGGCCGGACTGAAGGCGAAGCAGCGCAAGAGCATCAACAAGGACGTGTTCGCGTACGTCGACAAGGATGGCACCGGGCACCTGCCGCTGAACGACGAGAGCCACATCCGCAACGCGATGGCCCGGTGGAACCAGACCAGGTTCGAAAGCCCGGCGAAGAAGGAAGGCGCTCGGCGCAAGATCGTGGGCGCCGCACGGAAGCACAAGATCGATCTGTCCGACGGCGACAAGGTCCGCCGGCCCCGGCGGAAGTCCTCGGCGTAGCCCCGGCGGGGGGAGCCGGTTTTCCCGATGGTCTAGCCGACCGGGTGAGGACGATTGACCCCTTCTGCGCGGGGGCGCGCCGTCCTAGCGTCTGGGCATGTTCGGAGCCCGGCTGCGGTCCCAGCAGGCCCTTGCGATGGGCCTGGGCGGCGCCCTCCTGGTATGGCTGGCCGAGCTGCTGGTCGGCCCTGGAGAGCTGCGCCACTACATCGCCGACCTCGGGATGACCGGATTCGCGCTCGGCGCGACGGTCGGGACACTGCGGGCTGCCCTCGGGCCCGCCCGGCGCGAGCGCGAGGCGTGGATCTTCATCTTCGTCGGCGCGGTCGCGTGGGCCGTCGGGCAGCTCTTCACTGACGCATACGACATCGCGGGGCTCACCGGCGCGCCTCCGGACCCGGCGGACATCAGCTTCCTCGTGGCTGCGGCGTGCTTCGTGGTCGGCTGCGCCGCGCTGCTCGCCCGCCACGAGCAGCGACTTGCGATCTACGCGCTCGTTCTCGACGTGAGCGCAGCGGTCCTCACCATCCTCGCCGGGGTGGCGCTCTACGTCGCCGACCTCTTCGGGCCGGACATGATCCACCAGCCTGCGACGATCGCCGTCGGCCTGGCCTACCCGGTCCTCTGGGTGGCGGCGACGGGCGCGGCGCTCTCGATGTTCTGGGGCCTGCCTCCGCACCAGACCCGGCGCGCGCATTTCTCACTGCTCCTTGGCGTCACGCTCAACGCTGTCGGCTTCGTCCTCTGGCTGCCGGCGTACGTGCACCGCTCGTTCGCGCCCGGCTCCGTGATCGACCTCTGCTGGATGGTCGGCGTCCTGGCCATCGGCATCGCCGGCCGCCAGTGGACGGAAGACGCGGCCAAGCCGGAGGCGCCATTCGCACCGGAACAGGCGGTCCAGCTCGCGCGGATGCTGCTCCCCGGTGCCGTGGCGATCCTCGCCGCGACGATCCTCATCACCAGCCAGCTCGACCGTCAGACCGCGACCGACCCGATCGTCGCCGCGGCCATCGGCATGACAATCATCGTGCTCGCGGTCCGCGCGGGCCTCGCGCTGTACGCGAACTGGCGACTCGGCCTTCGCGAGCGACGCCGGGCAGCGCAGTTCGCGGCGCTCTACGACGTGGGGCTCGCCACGGCCGGCGAGATGTCGCTCGACGAACTGGCGCGCCTCGCGGTCGACAACGTGACCCAGCTGACGCAGACCGACGGCGCGATGATCGCGCTGGCCGATGCCGATGGCTCCCTCACCATCCGCGCCATCAACCGGTCCAAGATGCCGGAGCTTCGCGACGATCCCGGCGGACCTCTCGTGGGCATCGCGCTCGAGTCGGCGCGCACGCGCGAGGCGACGGTCGCAACGGACTATCCGAGCCACCCCGACTCGAACCCCCGGCTCCGCGGCACGATCGCATCCGCCCTCGCCTTGCCCCTGGTCGCGCACGGCGAGCTCGTCGGGACGATGACCCTCTACTCCGGTCGCGCGCGACACTGGGGCAGCGATACGCAGCGGATGTTCCGCCTGTACGCGGCCCAGGCCGCCATCGCGATCTCGAACGCGCGCCTCCTCGGGGAGAGCCGCCGCCTTGCGAGCGACGATCCGCTGACCGGATTGACGAACCGGCGGATCCTTGTCGAACGCCTGGAGGCTGAGACCGCGGAGGCCCGCCGGCACGGCGATGCGTTCTGCGTGATCCTCTGCGACGTCGACGGCCTGAAGGCGGTCAACGACACCGCCGGGCACCTGGTCGGTGACTCCGTGTTGAGGTCTGTCGCGACGACATTGCGCGCGACGGCCCGTGCCGAAGACGTCGTCGCGCGGTTCGGGGGCGATGAATTCGTCCTCCTCCTGCCCCGGCTCGGCCTCGACGCGGCCAGGGCGCTGGTCACGCGGCTGAGTCGTGAGCTGCCCGAGCAGACTTACATGTGGGGTGGCATGCCGCACTCGCTGCCACGCGTGTCCTTCGGGATCGCGGCGTTCCCCGATGACGGCCTCCTCGCGGATCACCTCATCGCAAAAGCCGATGAGCGGATGTACACGGACAAAGCCCGCGCGCGGGGTGGCCTCCGCTAAAGTTCCCTCATCCAGCGAGGGAGGGCCGCGTCCGATGCCCGCTACGAGCAAATGCCCGGAATGCGACGGCGATGTGGCCGTGGGTGCCGAAGCCGTGAAGGGCGAGATCGTGTCGTGCCCCGACTGCGGGGCCGAGCTCGAGGTGACCGAGACCGCTCCCGTCGCCCTCGCACTCGCCCCGGAGGCCGAAGAAGACTGGGGTGAGTGACCCGACGATCGGCGTGCTCCTCTCGCGCGTGCGTGTGGAGGAAAAGCTTCTGCTCGAGGAGCTCGAACGCCGCGGGGTCAAGACGAAGGTCATCGACGATCGGGAGCTCGTGCTCGCGCTCGAGACCAAGCCCGACCTCGGCGTCGACGTCGTTCTCGAGCGGTGTATCCAGCACTCGCGGGCGCTTTACGCGCTGTCGGTGCTGAAGACGTGGGGCATCCCGACGGTGAACACTTTCGAGGTCGCGGACGTCTGCGGCAACAAGCTCCTCACGACCATGCGGCTCATCCGCGATGGCGTGCCGTCTCCGCGCACGCGTCTCGCGTTCACCCCGGAGTCGGCACTCGCCGCGGTGGAGGAGCTCGGCTATCCCGTGGTCTTGAAGCCCCTCGTCGGCTCGTGGGGCCGGCTCATCTCGCGGGTCAACGATCGAGATGCCGCCGAGTCGATCCTGGAGCACAAGGACGTGCTTGGCACTTACATGCACTCCATCTACTACATCCAGGAGTACGTGCCGAAGCCCGGCCGCGACATCCGCGCGTTCGTGGTGGGGGACGAGACGATCGGCGCGATCTACCGCTACTCGGACCACTGGATCACGAACACCGCGCGAGGCGGCAAGGCCACGAAGTGCGAGGTCACGCCGGAGCTCAACGATCTCTGCGTTCGCGCGGCGAAGGCCGTGGGCGGCGGCGTCGTCGCGATCGACCTCCTGGAGTCACCGGAGGGGCTGCTCGTGAACGAGGTCAACTACACGATGGAGTTCCGGAACTCGATCGACACGACGGGCGTGAACATCCCGGGTCGCGTCGTCGACTTCGCGCTCGCCCTCGCGAACGGGCGGCGATGAAGGTCGGGATCGTCGGCGCGGGTGGCTACGCCGGGGGCGAGCTGCTGCGGCTGCTGATCGGGCACCCCAATGTCAGCGACATCGTCGCCGGAAGCGAGTCGCTCGCGGGCAAGCCCGTGACGACCGCGCATCCCAACCTGCGCAAGCGCAGCGGGCTCGAGTTCGTGCCGTATGACGACGTCATCGGGTGCGATGTGGTCTTCCTGGCTCTGCCCAACGGCGCGCACCGGCTGACCGAATTCCGCGGCCGCGGCACGCTCGTGATCGACCTCTCCTCCGATCACCGGCTCACTGACGCGGCCAGGTATCGGGAGTGGTATGACGGCGACCATCCGCACCCGGAGCTGCTCGGCGCCGCCGTGTACGGGATCCCGGAACTCCACCGCGACGACATCCGGACCGCGAGGCTCCTGACCGGTGCGGGCTGCAACGCCACCGCGACGATCCTTGCGCTGCTGCCGCTCGTCCGGGCCGGATTCGTAGATCCGTCGCGGCCCGTGGTCGTCGAGTGCAAGGTCGGCTCGAGCGAGGGCGGCCGTGAGCCGGGCGAGGACTCGCATCATCCTGAACGCGTCGGCGTCGTGCGGTCCTTCAAGCCCGTCGGTCACCGCCATACCGCGGAGGTCGAGCAGGAGCTTGGCGTTCGCGTGCAGCTTTCGGTGACCGCGGTCGAGCTCGTACGCGGCGTGCTCGCGACCGCGCACATCCCGGTGAAGAGCGGCGTCGACGACAAGGCCTGCTGGCGCGCGTACCGCGAGACGTACGCGAACGAGCCGTTCGTGCGGATCGTCAAAGAGCGCACCGGGATCTTCCGCTATCCCGAGCCGCGTCTCCTCGCCGGCTCCAACTTCGCGGACGTGGGCTTCGCGACCGATCCGCGCGGCGAGCGCATCGTGGCGATCTGCGCCATCGACAATCTGATGAAGGGCGCCGCCGGCAACGGCGTGCAGGCCATGAACGTCGCCTGCGGCTTCCCCGAGACCGCGGGGCTCGAGTTCCCGGGCCTGCATCCATGACCCTTCGGGCGGTCATCAAGGCCGGTGGCTCGGCTGGGGTGGACCGCGATAGCGTCGCGGACCTCGTCGCGGACGTGGCGCGCTCGGATGAGATCGTCCTCGTGCACGGCGCATCCGCGGAGACCGATCGGCTGCAGGCTGCGTTCGGGCATCCCGTCGAGACGATCATCTCGCCGTCGGGTCATCAGAGCCGGCGCACCGACCGGCGCACCCTCGAGCTGTTCGCGATGGCGGCACTGGGTGTCGAAGGGTTCCTGTACGTCGAGAAGCTGCAGGCTCGCGGTGTCGATGCGGTGGGCCTGTCGGGACTCTCCGGTCGCCTGCTGATCGCGGAGCGGAAGGCCGTGCGGTCGGTCACGGACGGGAAGACCATCATCCTTCGCGACGACTACACCGGCACGGTGAAGGCGGTCAACGTGCCGCTCCTGCGGCAGTTCATGGGCCCGAGCCGCGTGCCGGTCGTGGCCCCGCTGGCGCTGTCGTTGGAGAACGAGGCAGTGAACGTGGACGGCGATCGCGTCGCTGCGCGGATCGCAGTGGCGATCGAGGCCGATGCGCTCCTCATCCTCACCAACGTCCCCGGGCTGCTCCGGGATCTGCGCGATCCCGGATCGCTCGTCGCCGAGATCACGCTGGATGAGGCGGAGGGGCTCGCCCAGGGTCGTATGAAGAAAAAGATCTTGGCCGCCCGCGAAGCCATCGAGGGCGGGGTCGGCGAGGTCATCATCCGCAGCGCCGCGGGTGACCCGCGCGTCCGCACGGTCATCCACGGATGAGCGCGACGATCGTGAGGGAGAACGCCCACACCTCGGGGCTCTATCAGAAGCGCAACGTTGCGCTCGTGCGGGGCGACGGCGCGGTCGTGTGGGACGACACCGGGCGCGAATACATCGACTGCGTCGGCGGCCAAGGCTCGGGGAACCTCGGTCATGGCAATGCGGCCGTCGCCGCGGCCCTGGCAGGGCAGGCGCGCATGCTGTCGTACTGCACCGAGCTCTTCTACAACGACCGCCGCGCGGAGCTCTATGACCGGCTCGCGCGGATCCTGCCAGCGGCGCTCGATCGGGTGTTCCTCTGCAACAGCGGCACCGAGGCGGTGGAGGGCGCCCTGAAGTTCGCACGTCTCGCGACGAAGCGGACCAAGGTCGTCGCGACGATGCGCGGGTTCCACGGAAAGACGATGGGCGCGCTGTCCGCCACATGGGGACCGGAGTACCGGGAGCTCTTCGGTCCGCTCCTGGACGGCTTCAGCCACATCCCGTTCAACAAGACCGACGCGCTCGACGCGGCGATCACGCCGGACATATCCGCGTTCATCGTCGAGCTCGTGCAGGGCGAGGGTGGCGTGCGTCCGGCGACCCAGGAGTTCGTGACCGAGGCCGCACGGCTGTGCCGCGACCGTGGCGTGGTCCTGATCGTCGACGAGGTCCAGACGGGCTTTGGCCGGACGGGAACGATGTTCGCGATCGAGCAGTTCGGCATCGTGCCTGACGTCCTCTGCCTGGCGAAGTCGATCGCCGGCGGTGTCCCGATGGGCGCCATCGCCTTCTCGCGCGCGCTCGGTGAGCTGCCGAAACGCTCGCACTCGACGACGTTCGGCGGCAACCCGCTCGCGTGTGCGGCGGCCGTTGCGACGATCGACGAGCATCTTCGCCTTGGGCTCGCCGCCGCGGCCGCGGCCCGGGGCGCGCAGCTTCGTGACGGTCTTGCCGCGATCCCCTCGCCGAAGGTGCGCGAGGTCCGCGGGCTCGGACTCATCCAGGGGATCGAGCTCAAGGAGAACGCCGGACCGACGCTGAAGGCCCTGCAGGACCAGGGCGTCCTCGCCCTGGGCGCAGGACCGACGGTGGTCCGCTTCCTCCCGCCGCTTGTGATCACCGCGCCGCAGATCGACGCGGTCGTCGAGGCGACGCGCCGCGCGCTCGCCGCGTGACGCGAGACCTCGAGCTAACGCCCGACGACGTTGCACTCGTGGGCGGGCTCGTCGCGATCCCATCGGTCTCACGACAGGAGGCCGACGCCGTCGCGTGGCTCGTCGACCGCATGCGCGAGCGGGGCTTCCGGGCATCGATCGACGCGGCCGGGAACGCCGTCGGTGAGATCGGTGACGGGCCGGTGCACGTGGCGCTCCTCGGGCACATCGACACGGTGCCCGGTGACATTCCCGTGCGCGTGGAGGATGGCGAGCTCGTCGGTCGGGGCGCCGTTGACGCGAAGGGTCCACTCGCCGCGTTCGTCGCCGCCGCCACGCAGCCGGTCGCGGGGTTGCGGGTGACGGTCGTCGGTGCTGTCGAAGAGGAATCGCCGACGAGCAAGGGCGCTCGCTACCGCGCCACGCTACCCGCGCCCGACTGGTGTGTCATCGGCGAGCCGTCGGGCTGGGACGGCGTGACCGTCGGCTACAAGGGCCGACTCGTGCTCGGGCTATCGCTCGCGCGCGACGCGCGCCACGGCGCCTCGCCCGGACCCACGGTTGCCGAGGAGGCGCTCGCCTTGTGGGGCCGCGTCCGCGATGCCGCGGTGTCGTACCCCCGGCTGGACTGCAGGCTCGAGGGCATGCGCGCGGCGGCCGGCGACGGGCTCACCGAGCGCGCCGAGCTGCGCGTGGGCTACCGCATCGCGCCCGGCCTCTCGACCGACGAGCTCGAGGACGCGGTCCGCGCGCTCACGGCCGATTATGACGGCGAGGCCGAGGTTGACGTGGAGCGCATCGCGTCGGAGGAGCCGGCGCGGACCGCACGCTCAACGCCGGTCGCGAGCGCGTTCGCGCGCTCGATCGCCGGTCTTGGCGGTCGCACAGTGTTCAAGGAGAAGAGCGGGACGAGCGACATGAACGTGCTGCTTCCGGCGTGGGCCTGTCCGATGGTGGCCTATGGCCCGGGCGACGCGCGCTACGACCACACGCCGATGGAACGGCTGTCCCTCGAGGAGTACGGACGGGCCATTTCGGTCCTGCGGGAGGTCCTTCGCAGAGCGGCCAGCCGCTAGCATGACCGCTGGCCCCTGCGTCTTCCCGTGAGGCTCGGGGCGAAGGGGGAAGGATGCTCGCAGGCCGGCGGACGCGTCAGCGCGCCATCCTCGCCGCCATCGCCACGGTCGGCATCGCGCTTGGCGCCGTCACGTTCGTGTCGCACGGCCTGGACTCGACTCTTCAGGCCGCTACGTACGACACCTTTATCACGAAATCGCCCGCGGTCCTGTCCAACCAGGTAACGATCGTCGCGCTCGACGATGCAACCGTGGCCCGGTATGGCAGCTACCCGCTGCCCCGCCAGGCGTGGGTACAGCTGCTCGCCGCCCTGAAGCCACTGACCCCCCGTTCCGTCGCGCTGGACGTCGCGTTCTACGACGACTCTCAGGACCTTGAACAGGACCGCGCGCTCGCGAGTGCCATCAAGGATCTCGGCAACGTGATCCTTCCCATGCAGGGCACCGGCGTCCAGACGAAGGCCGACGGCGTGGTCCGCTATTCATCGGAACAGCTGCCCACTCCACTGCTGCGTCAAGCAGCGGCGGGGTTGGGATCCGTCAACGTGGATCCGGATGAGGACGGCCGTGTCCGAAGGGCGCAGCTGGTCATCGAGACGCCCACCGGACGCTATTACGCGTTGCCACTGGTGGCGACGGTGCGATCCCTTCTGTCGGCGAAGGTCGTCGCAGAAAATGAGCAGTCGATGCTCCAGACCGGCGATGCGCTCGTGCTCAGGGGCCGGGCCGGGCTGGTCGACCGGGTCATGCCGATCGACGAGAGCGGCGGTATGGCGATCTACTACGCCGCGCCGCCCGCGAGCGACCTGTCGGCGCGCGGCCCGAATGCAGGACCATGCGCCGACCCGGCAGAGTTCTGCGTCGTGTCGTTCGCCGACATCGTTGCCGGCAGGGTGCCGCGTGACCTCATCGCGAATCGGACGCTGCTCGTCGGCGCGCACTCGCTGTCGGCGGTGCCGGACACCTATCCGACTCCGAACAGCGGCTCGGCGAAGATGTGGGGAGTCGAGATGTGGGCGAACACCGCCGCGTCGATCTTCACCAACCGGTTCCCGCAGCCTCGCGAAAGCATCGCGATCACGCTTGTCGAGATCTTGGTTGTGACCCTCGGCGGCATCTTGCTGGTCGCGAGGTTCCGCCTGTACGGATTCTTTGGCGCCATCCTCGGGCTGAGCGCGTACGCCCTCGTGCGATTCGTGCTCTTCGTTGCCGCCACGCGTGGTCAGAGCAGCGAGGGTCCAATAGCTGTCGCGTCGCTCGGCTACCTCGTGCCGGCGTCGTTCTGGTGGGTCGTCGCGCTCGGGTACCTGCTTGTGGAGGAGCAGCGCGCGGTGTTCCGCACTCAGACGATATTCGGCCGCTTCGTCACGCCGTCGATCGCACGCACGATCATGGACATCGAGGAGAGCGGCAAGCTCGCCCTGGGCGGCGAGGAAAAGTGCGTCACCGTACTGTTCGGTGACATCCGTGGGTTCACCACCCTGAGCGAAGGGATGACGCCGGGCGTGCTGCTGGACACGCTCAACCGTTATTTCGAAGGCATCGTCAACATCGTGAATCGTTATGAAGGTACGGTGAACAAGTACAACGGTGACAACATCATGGTGATCTGGGGCGCTCCGCTGCCGGTAGCCGACCACGCCCGCAAGGCCGTCCAGGCCGCGCTCGAGATCGAGCGCTGGATCGTAGCGGAGCGCAGCACCGGCGGGCCGGACGTGTCGTTCGGCTTCGGGATCAACACCGGGCCGGTCATCGCGGGCTTTCTCGGTGCGATGGGCCGAATGGAGTACACGGTCGTCGGGGACACGGCGAACGTTGCCTCGCGGCTGACCTCCAGCGACATCGCCCGGCGCGATCAGGTCGCTGTGAGCGCGGAGACCCTGGCCGAGCTCGGCTCGGATGTGATCGCGATCGATCTCGGCGACGTGCACGTGAAGGGCCGCGTGGAGGCGATCCGCTGCTATCAGGTGAACAGCATCGGCGTCCTCGAGAGCCCGAATCCCGCGCCGGCACCGGAGCGCCCGATCGGCGCCGCCGCCGTCGCCGGGTACCACTGAGCCACCGATGATCGACGACAAGGTCGCCTTCGTGTTGATGAAGCTCTCGCACCTCGCCGTGCAGCGTGACCGCGAGGCGTACCTCCGTGGCCTCATCGACCTGTGCGCGCAGGCGACCGACGCGGAGCGCTGCACCGTGTACTTCGTCGACCAGGCCCGCAAGGAGCTCTGGTCCCGCGTCGCGGCGCGCACGGCGATGGAGATCCGCCTGCCGCTCGGCTCGGGCATCGCGGGCGCCGTCGCGCAGACCGGGGAGACGGTCAATGTGCCCGATGCGTATGCCGACCCGCGGTTCGACCGTAACGTGGACCTGCGCAGCGGCTACCGGACGCTGAACATGCTGGTCGTGCCGGTGTGGGACGCGACCGGGCGGACCGTCGTCGGCGTCCTGCAGGTCCTGAACAAGCGCAGCGGCCCCTTCGAGCGCCGCGACCAGATGCTCCTCGAGCGGATCGCCGAGAGCGTGAGCCCCGTGCTCGCGCAGATTCCGCTCGAGCAGCACTCGTGAGTCGTCAACCCTTCGAGCGGCGTGGCCGCGAACGACGGAGCGCGCCGCGGCCTGACCGCCGCAGCACGGACCGGCGGGCCGAAGAGCGCCGCCGCGGAGCCGGCCGCCGCGATTTCGACACGCTGCTCGACGTCACCCGTCAGCTCATGGCCGTCACAGACCTCGACGCCCTGCTGCGGCTCATCGCCGACGCGACGGTGACGATGGTCGGCGCGGAGCGGGCGACGATCTACATCGTCGACCGAGACCGCCAGGAGTACTGGTCAAGGGTGGCAACGGGCAAGGACGTGGGGCAGATCCGCTTCCCGCTCGGGGTCGGCATCGCGGGCACGGTCGCCGAGACCGGCGTGACGATCAACATCCCCGATGCGTACGCCGACCCGCGATTCAATCCGGAGAACGACCTGCGGACGGGCTTCCAGACGCGCAACCTCCTGACGCTCGCGATGACCGGCCACGGCGGTGTCATCGGCGTGTTCCAGGCGGTGAACAAGAAGACCGGCGCGTTCACCGACGATGACGAGGTGACCCTCGGCTCGCTCGCATCGTCCGCTGCCGTCGCCGTGGAGAACGCCCAACTGGTCATGGCCCAGAAACGTCTCTGGCTCTCGCTCATCGAGACCCTTGCTACCACCGTCGATGCTCGCGACCAGCAGACCGCCGGTCACAGCAAGCGCGTGACGCGGTACGCGGAGGTCATCGGCGCCGAGATGGGACTCTCCGACGAAGAGCTCGAACGGCTGCGGGCCGCGGCGCTGCTGCACGACTACGGGAAGATCGCGGTCCGTGATCGATTCCTGCAGAAGCCGGGCAAGCTGGACGACGCAGAGTTCGCCTACATGAAGGCCCACGCCGAGAAGACCGCCGAGTTCCTGAGCTATCTGGATTTCCCCGCCGACATGCGCGAGGTGCCCGAGATCGCCGCGCAGCACCACGAGCGCATGGACGGCACCGGATATCCGAAGGGCCTGACGGGCGACCAGATCCTCATCGGTGCCCGCATCGTCGCGGCCGCGGACGTGTTCGACGCGCTCACCGCCCCGCGCTACTACAAGCCGGCGTACTCCATCGAGAAGACGATCGAGATCATGGATGGCATGGCCGGCGCCCATCTCGATCCCGCGGTGATGGCCGCGGTCCACCGCGCATTACCGGAGCTCGCGCGCACGGTCGAGCTGCTCGAGTTCACATGGCCTAAGGCAGGCGATGAGGGCATGGGCAGCGTGTCGGAGGCCGCGAGCGGTCTCTCGGACCGCGACCGCGACGCGGCGGCGACGGCATGAAGCTGCGGTTCTGGGGCACGCGCGGATCGATCCCCACGCCGGGCCCGCGCACGGTGCGCTACGGGGGCAACACTGCCTGCGTCGAGGTGCGCGATACCTCGGGGCACCTCCTCGTGCTCGACGCGGGCACGGGGTTGCGAGAGCTCGGGCTGGGGTTGAATGGGACGTCGCCGCTCCTCGTGGATCTGCTCCTCTCGCATCTCCACTGGGATCACATCCAGGGGATCCCGTTCTTCCGGCCGGCGTACGACCCGAAGAGCACGCTCCGGCTCTACGGCCCGATGCAGCACCGCCCGTTGAAGGAGCTCCTCGGTCTCGGGATGGACGATCCCTTCTTTCCGGTCGACCTCGATGGCCTGCCGGTCCGGCTCGAGGTGCACGAGCTCGGCAACGGCTCCAGACAGAAGATCGGTCCATATCAGGTGGCCGCAGCAACGATCTTCCATCCCGCGCCCGCGCTGGCGTATCGGATCGAAGCGGATGGGAGGTCGATCGTCTACGCGACCGACACCGAGGATCCGTTCAGCGGCCAAGCGAATCCGGTGATCGAGCTGGCGAAGGACGCCGATGTTCTCGTGCATGACGCCCAGTACCTGGACGCGGACTTCAAGCCGGGCTGGGGTCATTCGACGGTCGCGACCGCCCTCGATGTCGCAAAGCGGGCCGGGGCGAAGCGCCTGGTCTTGTACCACCACGATCCCGACCGGAGCGACGATGCGCTCGACCGCATCGGCGTCGAGGCGCAGCACGCCGCGGATGGACTCGGCGGGGACCTCGAGGTGATCGTGGCGCGAGAAGGGGCCGAGCTCGCGGTCTAGGCCGAGTCCTCCCGCCGTCCACCGATCGTCGCGCGCAACCGGCCGGCGAATTCACTGATGTCGAGCGGCTTCGGTACGACCGCGTCGGCGCCGATCTGCTGCGCCACCGTCTGGGCATCATGGCGCGCGCTCACGACGACGATGGGGGACTCAGTCGCGCTCTGGCTCCGATACGCGTTCACGAAGTCCTGTCCGTCAGCGCCCGGGAGCATGAGGTCGAGCACGATGGCGGCTGGCTCGATGGCGATCGCGGTCCGCAGGGCGTGCTCGCCGTCGAGGGCGGGGATCGGCTCGAAGCCTTCGTCCGCGATCACCGCCACGAGCATCCGGCGCGTGTCGGGATCGTCCTCCACGACGAGGACGCGCTCGGGTAGACCCTTCGCAGCACGCTCAGCGATCTTCATCCACCAACCTCCGCTACAGCGCGAACGGGAGCAGAGGCCGTGCCTACTGAGGGTCGCGGAGCTCTGCTCGTTGCCCTTCTGGTCGGTCTGTTACGCGAACGACAACGACCGGTGACTCCACTATCCCATTGGCCGTCTCGATATGCAGCCACACGCGATACGTGGCCGGATCACGATCGGCGGATGGAGGAAATGCGGCTTCATACAACGTGCGCGTCGTGCCGGTCGCGCGGCGCGGATCGCTGACCTCGCTGCGCGCGAGAAGGCCGTACGTCTCATCACCCGGCCGCGCGAAACGCAGCTCGATGACGGCCGGGAGCCGCTCTGGTCCGAGTCGCACATCGGTCACGCCGACGACGCGCAGCTGCGTGCCGCTGTCGAGGTGCTTCTGCTCGATCGTCAGGCTGGCCTCGATGCCCGCGGCGCCGATCGCCGTGCGCGCGACCTCCTGCCGGTACAGCACCGGCAGCCGATTGCCCGCGACGTCCACCCGCGCACCCTGCCACCAGCCAACGGCGAGGAGGACAACGGCGGCGAGGGCGAGCGTCGAGGCGGCCCCAATGACCCGGCGGAAACGCGGCCGCACCGGGCGCTCGATGCCGGCCCGGACCGCTCGCCAGTTCCGATCCGCCGCGGCACGCTCGGATCCGAGTGGCGCGCCCAAGCGCGTGGCGAGCTCCTCGTCGCGATCGCTCACCACTCGCCGCCCTCCTCCTCGTAGCGCCGCGCGAGCTCGCGGCGCGCGCGGAACAAACGCGAGCGGATGGCGCCGACGCTCTTCCGTTCGATCGCGGCAAGCTCCTCGTAGCTGAAGCCGCCGGCGCTCTGCATCAGCACGAGCGCGGCATCGTCGGGCCGAAGCTTGCGGAGCGCGCGATCCAGCGGCCCGGTGACATCGTCGACCGAGGCGGGGCGGGGAAGCCGCTCGAACAGGCGGATCGCGCGCTGACGGGAGCGGATGAGGTCGATCGCGCCACGCTTTGCGACCCGGTAGAGGAGGTGGGATGGCGGCTCGCGCAGCTGCCCCGTGGACCAGTAGCGGTACAACGCGAGGTACGCCTTCTGAACGACGTCGTCCGCCTCGCCATCGTCGCGCGCGACGCGGCGGGCGATCGACCACACGGGGCCGAAGGTCCGGTGGTAACAGTCCTCGAAGGCGTGCTCACTAAAGGAGTGGTCGCGCTCAGGGTCGGGTCGTTGCACCTGCTCCGCGATCTTTCGCCTCCTCCCGCGACATCCCAGTGTGAGAGGTCCCGTACTCCTCCTCGTCGCCTGCCTGCTCGCTTCGGCCTGCCTGGAGACGACGCCGCCCGTCCCCTCGCCGGACCCGGCGGATCCGAACGGCGAGATCACGACGGTCGCGGCCGGCGAGCCCGACACCATCGACCCGCAGAAGGAGTCGTTCGCGAGCGAGATCGCCCACACGATGATGGTGTTCGAGCCGCTCCTGAGCTTCGACCCCAGGACGCTCCAGCCGATCCCCGCGGCCGCGCGTGCGCTCCCCGCCGTTTCAGAGGACGGGCTCACCGTGACCTTCGCGCTGCGGGATGGCCAGGTGTACTCCGACGGTGCCCCGGTGACCGCGTCGGACTTCGTGTATGGGTGGAAGCGGCTGTGCGACCCGAACGTGTCGGGCGACTTCGCGTTCGCGGGCTACGTCATCGCCGGCTGCGAGCGGTGGAACGAGATGGACCCCAAGCGCGCATCCCTCGATGACCTCGGCGCCGCGAGGAACGGCGTCGGCGTGGCGGCGCCGGACGCGACGCACGTTGTGTTCACGCTTGCCCGGCCCGCGCCGTACTTTCTCGCGGTCGCCGCGCTCTGGATCGGCGTGCCGGTGCGTGCGTCGGATCTCACGACGGGTGGCGACCACTGGACCGAACCCGCGACGTTCACCGGAAATGGGCCGTTCAAGCTGACGGAGTGGAAGCACAACGAGCGGCTGGTGTTCGAGCGCAACGACCGCTATCGCGCGCCGGCGAAGATCAAGCGCTGGACCAAGGTGATCATCCCTGATCAGGCCGTCGCCGCGGCCGCATTCCGCAACCGCGAGCTCGATGTCGCGCCGGCGGACAAAGGCGCTGAGGCGAGCGTGAGGCGATCGGCCGGTCTCTCCATGTACCTCGGCTTCAACGTCGTACGACCTCCGTTCGATGATGCAGCCGTCCGGATGGCCTTCGCACGCTCGCTCGATCGAGACGCCCTCGTGCGTGACGTCATTCCATCCCCGGCGGTGCCCTCTCTCACCTTCATCGCACCGGGTCTTCCTGGCGCCAACCCGAGCGACACGACGCAGGCATTCGATCCGGCGGCGGCGCGGGCGTTGTTGGCCGCGTCGCGCTACGCGACCGCGATTCCGGTCATCCGCTTCACCTACCAGCCCTCAGCGGAGCGGACGCCGGTCGTGCGGTGGGTGATCGCCCAATGGCGCTCGAACCTCGGGGTCGATGTCCTCGAGGACCCCATCCTGCCCTGGTGCTGCAGCCAGCTCATCAGGACGCCGCAGATGCGGCCACAGCTGCTCTATCTCGGATGGTCGGTCGAGTACCCGGATCCGCAGGACTGGCTCTCAACGGTCTTCCGTTCGACTTCGACGATCACCCGCACCAGCTACTCGAGCGCGGAGTTCGACGCGCTGGTCGATCGCGCCGATGTCGAGCGCGATGCTGCGAAACGGCTCGATCTATACATGGAGGCGCAACGCGTTCTGACTCGTGACGCACCCGTTGCGTTCCTCTACTCGACCGAGGTGCGCTACCTCGTGAGCCATCGGCTACGCGGCTACGCATTGACCGCATCGGACTGGGAGTTCGGCCAGTTCACGCTCGCGGCGATGTACGTCGCGAAGCCGGGGTTCTAGGCCGGGCGGCTCAGCGCGGCTTCGGCTTGGCCTTCGCCGCGGCTGGCGCCGGCTTGGCGGGCCCGGCAGCGGCCACGGCTGCTGCAGCGGCGGCCTGCTGCCGGGTGGTCAGCCGCATCGCCTCGGCGAGCGGCAGACCGTCGCTCGGTTTCCAGTCATGACCGGTGGCCTCACCGCCCATGGGGCAGAACGCCCACGCACTCAGATGGATTGTCAGGGCGGACTCACTGCGCCCATCAGCGTGCGCGCGCGCCACACAGATGTACTTGATGAGCTTCATCGGGTCTCCGCTCATCCCTTCGCTCCACACGGTTGTCTGTTCGACACCCTGACTGGAGACTACCGCCTACCTGTGTGTTTGGTCCACCTGCGTCGGCCCGGGAACGCGTGCGCCGGCACGAATATCTCTGACACTCGTGGAGTGGCCGCTGCGAGTGGGCGAGGAGGGACTTGAACCCTCACGCTCTTACGAGCAACAGCTCCTAGGGCTGCCGCGTCTGCCGTTTCGCCACTCGCCCGAAGGGAAAGCCTACCGCGCCGGGATCGCGATCCGGGCCTTCTCGGCGAGCGCGGCATCGAGCGCGGCCAGGCGGGCCGCGTCGGTCGAGCGCTCGTGCAGCCCGCGCAGCGCGCCGATGCGGCGGCAGATCGCGCGGGCGTCGCCGCCGTAGGCATCGAGCGCCCGGATCGCCTTCTCGCACTGATACGTGTGCTCGGTGATGTGCGACGCGAACCGGTGCAGCCGGTGGCGCACGTCCACGTCGTAGCCGCCCCACACGGTGGGCCGCGCGAGCGCGGCCTCGTCCAGCGTCGCGAAGGCGGCATCGGTTTCCGCACGTCGTGCGGCGAATCGGCCGACGATGTCCAGCACGCTCCCCGGGGTGTCCGCAGGATCCGGCTCCGGCCGGCGCTCGCTCGGCATGAGGACGGGATCGGTCGCGACACGGTTGACGGAATAGTTCGTGTTCGCGCGGTACGAGCGCTCGACGCCGATGGCATGGGCCAGCGTCTCCCGCAACGACCATTCGCCCTCGGCCGGCGCGCGATCGAGAAGCGCATCGTCGAGACCGGCGAGGAGGCCGCGCAGATCACCGAAGGCGCTCTGGGCGAGCGCCAAGATGCGTGCGGCCTCGATCGGCGGCCGCGGTACGGCGACCACGGCGCGCTGCTCCTCCTCGAGGGCGTGGTACAGCGCGCCTCCGAGCGTCGATGGCTTGCCGCGGAACGTCCACGGGCGTTCAAGTTCCGCGTCGGACAGCGTCGCGAGGCGCCTGAGCGACTCGTCGAAGGTCAGGATCGGACGCGGGCCTCGATGGCGGAGAGGCGCTCGATGACCTTGATGATCGCAAGGTTGCCCTCGCGCCCACCGCCGTCGTGCTGCAGGGCGTTGTATAGCGCGTGCGCGAGCGACGTGCCCGGCAGCGACAGGTGCGCCGAGAACGCGGCGTCGAGCACGTTCCGCAGGTCCTTCTGCTGGTGGTCGACCATGAACCCCGGCTTGAAGTCGCCGGCCAGCATCTTGGGCGCGTAGTTCTGCATCGCCCAGGAGCTTCCCGCGCCGCCGGCGATCACCTGCCGAGTGCGTTCGAGGTCGATGCCCATGGCCGCGGCGAACACGAGCGCCTCCGACACGCCGAGGTTGTTGATGGCGACGGCGATCTGGTTCGCGAGCTTGCAGGCCTGCCCTGCGCCGTGCCCGCCGATGTGCACGATCGTCTTGCCCAGCGCCTCGAACAGCGGCCGGGCCCGCTCCACATCTGCTTCGTCGCCGCCCACCATGATCGAAAGGCGCGCCTCGACCGCGCCGAGCTCGCCGCCCGAGACGGGCGCGTCCAACGTCCGGAAGCCCTTCTCCTCGGCACGCCCGGCGAACGCGCGCGCCGCGGCCGGGGAGATGCTGCTCATGTCGATCACGAGGAGCCCATCGTGCGCGCCGTCAGCGATCCCGTCGGCCCCGAAGGTGACCGCCTCGACGTCGGGCGCGTTCGTCACCATCGTGACCACGAGGTCCGACGCCGCCGCGACCTCGCGGGGCGTTCGCACGACAGTCGCGCCCTCCGCACGGAGGGGATCGGCGCGGTCGAGGGTGCGGTTCGTGGCCGTCACCGGAAAGCCGGCCTTGAGGGCGTTGCGGGCCATCGGCTGGCCCATGATCCCGAGCCCCACGAAGCCGACGCGAGGCCTGCTAGTTGGGGCGGTCGCCATTGGCCTTCGGCTCGTCGCCCTCGACGTACACCGTGCGCACGCCTTCCTCGGTCGCGAGCAGGTACGTGTCCTGATCGGTGTCGCCCACGCTCACCGAGGCCAGCAGCCGGTCGTCGGTCACGTGGACGAAGTGGCTCGAGCGTTCCAGTTCGTTGGCGATGGCCTCCGGCAGCGAGGCCTCTTCGAAGCTGTCCTTGACCAGGTCCCGGGCCTTCTTGACCATCCGGAAGAACTCCTCGGGCGAGAACCGGTCCTCGTGGGACAGGAGCACAGCCGTGCCGAGGTCGTCGTCGGGCTCGTGGATCTCGTAGAAGTACATCGGGGCGCTCGCAGCATACGGCGCAGACGCCTAAACTCGTGTCTCCCATGACCACCGAGCAGGACGCCCCGGCGCGCTCCTTCACCCACCGCGTCGAGCGCAAGCCCGGCTCGATCGCCGTGCTCACCGTGGAGGTCGACGCCGACCGCCTCGAGCGCGCGAGCGAGCGGGCGTTCCAGAAGCACGTGCAGCACGCGAAGATCCCGGGCTTCCGACCGGGCAAGGCGCCGCGCGCCCTGTACGAGCGCACGTACGGCGCGGACCACCTGTGGGAGGACGCGGCCGCGGACGTCGTCGATGAGACGTTCAAGGAGATCGCCGATCTGGAGCAGATCGACTGGCTGGATCGACCCGAGGTCGAGGTCAGCCAGCTCGAGGCAGGCAAGCCACTGAAGTACACGGCGACCGTCCCGGTCCGCCCGGAGGTCGAGCTCGGGGATCACGCCGCGGCCGGCGTCACCGTGCAGCCGACCCCGATCACGGACGAGCAGGTGGAGCAGACGATCGCCGGGATGCGCGAGCATCACGCGGAGCTCAAGACCGTGGAACGTGCCGCGGAGAAGAACGATGTGCTCACGATCGACCTCGACGTGAAGCTCGACGGCCGGCAGATGCCGCCGATGGGCCGCAACGCCCACCTCGAGCTCGGCAAGGAGTACGCGATCCCCGGCCTCGCGGAGGAACTGGTCGGGACGAAGGCCGGCGACGATAAGACGTTCGAGCTCGCGTTCCCGGCGGACTACCCGGATGAGGATCTTCGCGGTAAGACCGGCGTCTTCACTGCGAAGGTCTCACAGGTCGCGGAGAAGATCCTGCCCGCGCTCGACGACGAGTTCGCGAAGACCGTGGGCGTCGCGACCGTGCAGGACCTCGACAAGGCCGTTCGCGGCGAGCTCGCGCACGCTGCGTTCCACGAAGCCCGTGACGACGCAGCGGAGAAGCTCCTGGCCCATCTCCTGGACACGTCGACGGTCGAAGTGCCGGAGATCCTCGTGTCCGATGAGCTCGACCATCTGATGGCCGACCTCAAGGCTCGGGTGACCGAGCAGGGCTTGAGCTGGGAGCAGTTCCTGCTGCAGGCGCGCAAAACGGAGGACGAGATCCGTTCGGACTGGCGCGCCACTGCCGAGCGCCGGGCGAAGTCCCTGCTCGTGCTCGACGCATTGGCGAAGAAGGAGAACGTGACGGTCTCCTCGACCGAGCTGGCGCAAGAGGTCGCGCTCACGCCGCTCGCGCAGCAGGATCCGAATGCGCTGCGGAACCCGGCGGTGCTCGGGGCGCTCGCGCGCTCGATGCGCAATCGCAAGCTCGTCGACAAGCTCATCGGGCTCGACTCACTCGACGCCGAGCGCACCCTCATCCGCGCGGCCGGCGGCCCGGAGGACGTCGAGCTGCCGCATCCGGAGCCCGCAGGGGAGCAGGACATCATCGTGCCGCCTCCGCAGGCGCCGGTCCCCGAGTCATCGCCCCAGGGTCGCGAGGCGATCCGCGCGATGCTCACGGAGCAGTCTGGCCAGTAGCATTCCGCGCCAATGACCGCGCTGCAGCTCATCCAGGGCATCAACAACGTCCTCTTCGTCGGCATCTTCGTTCTCGTCGCCGTCGCCGCCTACCGCCGGCGCACCCGGACCGCCGTCGACACCGCCCTCTTCTTCGGCGCCCTCGCGCTCGCGGCGCTCGAGGCCCCGACCCTCCAGGTTTTGGGCATCGCGACGAACGCGGTCACGACCGCGATCTCCACCATCCTCGTGATGTCGCTGCCGTACCTGATGCTGCGGCTGCTCGCGGATTTCGCGGGCGTGCCGATGCTGGTCCGCGCGGCGACGCTCGGCGGGTTCATCACGACGGTCATCCTGGTCATCACGAGCACCCCACTCGATGCCGCGGAAACGCTGTTCCTCATCGTGTACTTCGCGTCAGGCGCGCTGTACGCGGCGTTCGGCTTCATCAGGCTCTCTCGGCACTCCTCCGGTGTGACGAAACGCCGGACCCAGGCCGTCGCGGCGGGCATGGCTCTCATCGGCCTCGCGGTCCTCGTGGCCGCGGGAACCACGCTCGCTCCAGCATCGGCCGGCCTCTTCTCCGGCGCGACCCAGGTCCTCGCGCTGTTCGCGGCGACCGCGTGGGTCCTGGGGTTCGCGCCGCCGGCGCAGCTGCGGCGATACTGGCAGGAGCCCGAGCTGCGCGCCTTCCTTGAGCGCGCGAGCACCCTTCCGCGCCTCCCCACGACGGACGCGATCCTGCGCGAGCTCGAGCGCGGGACGGGCGCATCGTTCGGAGCCCGCGCGACGATCGGGCTGTACGACCCCGATGCGAAAGCCCTGCGATTCGACAACGGCCACGGCGCCCTTCCGCGGGAGGTCCCGGAGGACAGCGAGTTCCTGGCTGCACGCGTCTTCAACTCGCAGACGGCCGAGTATTTTCCCGACGCCGCGCGCGCGCACCCGAAGCACGCGGCCGCGTACCGGACGGCCGCCGTCGGACCGGTCCTCGTCGCACCCATCACGGCCGGCGACCGCCGGATCGGGGTCCTCGAAGCGTTCGCCCCCTTCCAGCCGGTCTTCTCGACCGACGACCTGGCCTTGGCGCAGCTGCTCGCCGATCAAGCCGCCGTCGTTCTCGAGAGCCGGACGCTCATCGACGAGGCGGCACGGGTGCAGGCGCAGGAAGTGGCTACCCGGCTGAAGGAGGACTTTGTGTCGGCCGCGGCACATGACCTCAAGACCCCACTGACGACGCTGCTCGGGCAGGCCCAGATCCTCGAGCTGCGGTTCGCCCGCGACCCAGGCCTCGCGCAGCACCAGCCGGCCATCGGCCGGATCGCGCGAGAGGCGCGGCGGCTCTCGGCGCTCGTGGAAGACCTGTTGGACGCCTCGCGCATCGAGGAAGGCAAGCTCGACGTACGTCGCGAGCCCATCGACGTGGCGGCGGTCGTCCGCGCGGTCGCGGAGCGGAACCGGCCGGAGAAGGAGCGGATCATCGTCGATGCCCGCGAGCGCCTCACCGGCAGCTTCGACCGGCGACGCATCGAGCAGCTCGTGGACAACCTCGTCGAGAACGGGATCAAGTACAGCGACGACGAGAGCCCGGTCGAGGTGAATGCGTGGCGCTCGGAGAACGACATCCGGATCAGCGTGCGTGACCACGGCATCGGGATCCCCGCGTCCGACGTTCCGCATGTGTTCGATCGCTTCCATCGCGCCGCCAATGTCGATGCCCGCCGCTATGCGGGCATCGGCCTGGGTCTATACATTTGCCGCGGCATCGCACAAGAGCACGGCGGACGGATCTGGGTGGAAAGCATGGTCGGCGAGGGCAGCACGTTCCACGTCGCGCTGCCGGTCGTCGAAGAAGGGATGCTGAATTGACGGTGGACCTGCAGCACGTCGGCTTCGCGGAGGATCAGCCCGCGATCCCCGGGCGCGGAACGGGTCCGCGACCCCGCGTCGATGACTCCCCGGGCGCCGGTCGGCCCATCCTCGTCGTCGACGACGACCCCGAGATCCTCGCCATGCTCCGAGACTTCCTGGAGAGCGAGGGCCTCGCCGTCCGGACCGCATCGAACGGCGCGGAGGCGCTCGATGCATTGATCCAGGTGGCACCCTCGCTGATCCTGCTCGACATGCGGATGCCCGTCCTGGATGGCTGGGGCTTCGCCAAGGAATACCGCGAGCGACACCACACGTATCCGATCGTCGTCATGACCGCTGCCGAGAGCGCGCGCCGCTGGGCCGAGGAGATCGGCGCCACCGGCTACATCGCGAAGCCATTTGACGTGAACGAGCTGCTGCAGACCATCGAACGCCATCGCCAGCGCGGCTCGAAGCCGAACTAGGCCAAGTACTTCCGGAACCACTCGATGGTCGCGACCCAGGCCTCCTGGGCCTGCGCCGGACCGTAGCGCGACGGGCCGTTCGTGTCGTTGTGGAACGCGTGACCGACGCCCGGCTCGACCTTCTGCGCGTACGGTGAGCCACTCTTCTTGAGCTGCGCTTGGGCATCCGGCCAGCTCGCCGTGATGCGGGTGTCCTGCTCGGCATAGATCGCAAGGACCGCGGTCTTCGTCGTGGCGAGGCCGGCGGCGTTCGACGGCAGCGGACCGTAGAACGGCACGGCTGCAGCGAGCGGCGCGCCGGCGTTGACCAGGTTCCAGGTCGTGCCGCCGCCGAAGCAGAAGCCGACCGCGCCCACCTTCACCGGCGCGTAGCCGTCGACGGCCTTCGCCTGGATGTACGCGATCGCCGTCACCAGGTCCGCGTTCATTTGCTCGACGGTCGTGCTCGCGAGCGCTCCGGAGTAGCCGCCGCCGAGCTTGTCGGCCCCACCCTGCCGCGACAACAGGTCGATGCCGAAGCCCATGTACCCGGCCGTTGCCACCCGCCGGATGACGTCCCTGATGTGGTCGGTGAGACCGGTGTTCTCGTGCATGACGAGGACGCCGCTGCCGCTGGGCGCGGCGGGATAGGCCTCATAGCCGAGGAGCGACACGCCCCCGTCGCGGGACGGGATGGTCACCGGTCCGGTCTGCCGGATCCGGGGATCGTCGGGTTTCACCGTCACCGGGTTCGTGCCAGCTGTGGCCGGGGGCGTGGCGTACGCGACGTTGGGCTGCGGGGAGGCCGGCCGGGGGGTCGCGGCGAGCGTCGCCCCGGCCGGCGACCCGCCCGCTCCGGCGCGAGGCTGGTCCACGTTGCAGCCGAGGGCGGTGAGCACGGCGAGCGAGGCCGCGACGCCGCCGGAGATGTACGACACCCGCTTCAGCATCTCGCGACGCGAGATCCGGCCTTCGACGTAATCCTCGAAATACTCCTCGATGACGTACCGCTGCAGATCGGTCCACGGCTGGCTCACTTCTCGACCTCCGCAGACCGCGAGAGCCACGACCGCACGCGCGCGCGCATCTGGGCGACGGCGAAGGGCTTCGTGATGTAGTCGGTCACGCCCTCCGCAAATGCGGCCTCGATGTCCTTGTCGGACGTCCGCGCCGTGAGCATCACGATCGGGACATCGGTCAGTCTGGGGTCGAGTCGTAGCAGGCGCGCGGCGGCCAGTCCATCGAGACCGGGCATCTGCACGTCCAACATGATGAGATCGAATCCGTCGCGCTTGGCGAGCTCCACGGCCCGGCGCCCGTCCTCCGCCGTGATGACCTGATAGCCGTCCCCGCTCAGCACGGTGTCGAGCACCTGCAGGATCGCCCGGTCGTCGTCGGCGACCAGGATCCGGGCCCGGGTCTGGATCTTCGGCGCGTGCGGACCCTCGGCGTCACCAGATGCATTCGGCCGGGTCTCGCTCAGCACGAGCTCATCGCCTTCCGCGGCGGCGACCACCTCCATCGGACCGGCGCGGTGCCTGGCCTCACGGGTGAGCGCGTCGATCCCGGCGTCGTCACGGTTCGGGTCGTGGTGGAAGAGGGCGAGCCGCTTCACGTTCGCGACGCGCGCCGTGTCGACGGCGTACTCCATCGTGCTGTGGCCCCAGCCGGCCTTGGCGGGGTAGTCCGCTCCCCGGTACTGGCAGTCGTGGATGACCAGATCGGCGTCCCGCAGGAACGCGGCGTGGCGCTGATCACCGGCGTGCAGCAGATCGGCCTCGTCGAACGTGCCCTCCACATGGCCGGGTCGCCAGGTGGCACCTTCGTGGGCCTCATGATCGGTCGCGTACACGAAGGATCCGCCGGCGCCCGATACCCGGTAGCCGAGCGTGGGCGCGGTATGGTTCATGAACTCCGTGCGGATGCGCAGCGAGCCGATGCCGAACTCGCCCTCGCCGAGCTCCACGATCTCGACCTTCGACGGCAGCTGGTCCATCGGGACGGGGAAGTAGGCGTAGTCCATCTGCCCGCCGAGGGCCGCTGGGAACGAGCGGTCGATCCCCGCCGGTCCATACACCGTGAGGTGCGATCCGGGGAGGAACGCCGGAAGGAAGAACGGCAGGCCCTGGATGTGATCGGCGTGGGTATGGCTGACGAAGAGATGCGCGCGGACCGGACCGCCGCGCGCCAGCTCGATGCCGAGCTTCCGGGCGCCCGTACCGCAATCGAAGATGAGGAGCGTGCCGTCGTCGGCCCGAGCCTCGACGCACGGCGTGTTGCCGCCGTAGCGGAGCGTCTCCGGGCCGGCCGCCGCGATCGAGCCGCGAACGCCCCAAAAGCGGATGCGCATCAGCGCTCCACCGGCGCGGTCATGCTGATCTTGGCAGCCAGCTCGCGCATCACGACGGCGCCCGAATTCTGCGGCGCGCTCGAGACGAGAGGCGTGCCGGCGTCGGCGGCGTCGTCGAACGGCCGGGTGAAGGGCACGGTCACATCCGCCCGGCGACCGAAGAATCGCGTGACCTGCTCGGCCTCGAGGCCCGAGGCCGTGATGCGATTCAGCGCGATGAGCACGCGCTCCTTCGGAACCTCGAGCTTCGCGAGCACCGATAAGACGTCGGCGGTGGCCTTCAGCGAGGCGAGGTTCGCGGACGTGACGGCGAAGATGACGTCGGCCGCGTCGATCGCCGCGAGGGTTCGCTGCGTGAAGGTCGCCGCCGTATCGACGAGCACGTAGTCGGACGTCGCGCGCAAGCGGTCGAGGGCGTGATGCACGGCCGGGACCGTGACGAGCTCCGCGAGCTCCGGCCGGTCGGAGCCGACCACCAGACGCACGCCACTCGAATGCGTCGCCACGAAGAGGTCAAAGAGATCCTCGGTCATGTCCTCGATACGTACATCCGAGAGCTCAGCGAGCGTCCGTTCCGGCTTGAGATCCAGCAGCAGCGCCGCGTTCGGGAACTCGAGCGAGAGATCGAGGAGCGTCACCCGGTAGATCATGGCGCTCGCGAGCGCCACCGACCCGTTCACGGCGAGCGTCGTCGCGCCGACGCCGCCCTTTCCATGCAGGAACACGCAGACGCGGCCGCGCGTCGGGCGCGCTGCGGCGTCCGGCTCGTCCGGCGTCTTCATGCGCTTGAGAATGAGCTCGACCTTGGCCGCGAGGACCGCGAGCTCCACTGGCTTCGCCACGTACTCGTCGGCGCCTTGGGCATATCCGGCGAGGATGTCAGTGGCCTGCTTCTTGGCGGACAACATGATGATCGGAAGCCGCGCCGTCGTCGCCTCCGCGCGCAGCCGTTTCACGAGCTCCAACCCGCTCAGGTTCGGCATGTTCACGTCGGTGATCAGCAGATGCGGTCGCTGCGTGCGGATCTCCTGGAGCGCTTCGTAGCCGTCCGTCGCGGTCGTGACGATGTACCCGTGGCGCTGCAGGAATGTCTGGACGAGCTTGCGGATCTGGGCCTCGTCGTCGACGAACAGGATGCGTTCACCGGCCATCTCGGTCCTCCGGCTCCACGAGCTGGGCTACCCGCTGACGAAGCTCGGCCATCGTGAACGGTTTCGGAAGCACGCCCGCCGCACCGTGCCGCTCGGCTTCGGCGATCTGCGAGCGCTGCACCGATGCGGTCACGAACACGAGGGGGATCCCCGCCGTGTCGGGCGAGCCCTTGAGCGCGTCGCCGAGCTGGTAGCCGTCAAGCTTCGGCATGGATACGTCGCTGAACACGAGGTCGGGCCGGAGCGCGCGCACGAGTGCCAGCCCTTCCTCGCCGTCGGAGGCGATGTGGATCTCGTGCCCGCTGTCACGGAGGGCAGCGCGCACCAGCTTCTGAATGGTCGGGTCATCCTCGCAGAACACGATCCTCGCCATTCGATCGCCCTATGCGCTCGCGACCGCGGCCAGCGGCAGTGTGAACTGGAATACCGAACCCTGGCCGGGGGTGCTCTCGACCCAGGCCCGCCCGCCATGCATCTCCACGATCTGCCGGGCGATGGGCAGTCCGAGGCCGGTGCCCTGGATATAGCGCGTGGCCCCGGACTCGAGGCGCGAGTAGCGCTCGAACACCTTTTCCAGCGAATCGGCCGGGATCCCCAGTCCCGGATCGCGCACGAACACATGGACCGAATCGCCTTCGACACGCGTGGTCACTGTGATCAGCCCGCCATCGGGGGAGTACTTCATCGCGTTGCTCAGCAGATTGATGAGCACCTGATCGATCTTGTCCCGGTCCAGCTCCATGAGCGGCACGGCGCGATCGAGCTTGAGCTCGATCGTGTGGCGCGATGAACCGGAACCGAGCCTGTTGACGGTGTCGGCGATGATCGCGTTGATGTCCGCCGGCTCGCGATGCAGGTCCATCCGCCCCGACTCCATGCGGTCAAGGTCGAGCATCTCGGTGATCATCCGGTTTAGCCGCTGCGCATCCTTGTTGATGTCGCCCGCGTATTCCTTCATCTCCGCCGGGCTCAGATCCTCGTCGCGGATGAGCTCGCTGAACCCCTGGATCCCGGTGAGTGGCGTGCGGAACTCGTGGCTCACGATGGAAACGAAGTCGCTCTTGGCGGCATTGAGGCGCTCCAGCTGCTCCACGGCCTGCCGTTGCTGCTCCAGGAGGTCCGCCGTCGTGAGCGCCGCCAGGGCCTGGTCTCCGAAGAGGCTCAACAGACGGGCGTCCTCCTCTTCGAAGCGGGCCAGCGGGTACGTCGACCGTACGGTGAGCACACCGAGGCACTCGCCGGCCCGGATCAGCGGCACCGAGAGCACCGCCTTGAATCCCGCCGCGACCGCGGTCTCGATGGCCTCCGGCCAGTTGGCGTAGTCGTTCACGATCACCGGCTTCAGGTCGAGGAACGCGCGCCCGCCCACGCCTTCGCCGGGGCGGAGGATCGGTGGCGTCGCCCGGTCGGGCGTGACCGTCTCGGCAAGCCGGAGCACCCGCGCCCGGTCGTCCCAGCGATAGAGGGAGGCACTGCCCCGCCCGAGGAGCGAGCCGGCCGCTTCCAGCACCTGCCGCAACACCGCCCGCGGATCGGTCTGCGCGGCCACGAGCGCGGAGGCACGGTGGAGGGAGAGCATGCGCTCGTTCTCGCGCTGTCGTGCGAGCAGCAGCTGGGCCGCTTCGAGCGCCGTGCGGAGCTCCCGAGCGACTCCTTCGAGCAGGCGGATCTCCTGCGACGTCCAGGCCCGCGGCTCGCCGACCTGATCGAGGGCCAGGACGCCGGATAGCTGACCGCCGAGGCCGATCGGGGTCGCGACCGCGGCGAGCGTCCCGCTTTCGATGAGCGCGTGGCTGCCAAGTGCGGCGTCCTGCAGGCGGGGGTCGGTCCGCGCATCGCGCACCGCGATCGTGCGACCCTCGCGCGCGGCGAGGGCGCTCACCGGGAGCCTGCCGCGCGTCCCGACTCCGGTCGGTACGACATCGGGGGCGGCCCACTCGTGCAGGACGATGAGCTCCGCACCGACGGCGCCGCTGACGATGGCGCGAGACACGCCAAGCTCGCCACCGAGCTCCTCCAGGGCCGATTGGACGACCGCGTCAGGGTCCAGGTTCGAATAGATGCGCTGGGAGATCCGGTTCACGACCGCCTCGCGGTCCGCGCGCGAATCGGCCTCGGCGATCGACAACGCGTTATGGAGCGCGCCCGCCACGTATTGGCCCAGCAGCACCAGGAGCTGCAGCTGATCGCGCCCGATCGCGTTAGGGGCGGCGTCGGTGAGGGCTAAGGCGCCGATGAGCCGCGACCGAGACACGAGGGGCAGCACCGCGAACGAGCGCGCGTCCGCAAGACCCGGCAGTTCCGCCACCAGGTGCGTCCAATCGGCCGTGTCCGCCGTGTCGTCGATGACGAAGCTCCGGCGTTCGCCGATCAGCCTGGTGCGCAGTGCCAGCGGTAGTGCCGCCACGGGATACACCTCGCCCGGCGAAAGCGCGCCCGCCCGGCCCTGCTGCGCGAGCACCCTGACCGACTCGGCCGTCTCCTCGTACTGCAGGAGTGTCGCTGCGACCGACTCCGGCAGGAGTCCCTTGATCCCGGCCAGGAACTGCGCGGCCACTTCGGCAGGCGTGAGCGGCCCCGAGAGCGTCGCCGAGAGCTGGCCAACGAACGCGAGCTCTTCGCGGCCGCGCTCGGCGTCGAGCCTGGCGGCGTCCAGCCGCGTGGTGAAGCGCCAGGCGACGCTGCCCGCGGCCACGCTGATCGCGATGACGACGACGAGGATCTCGACGGTGTCCGCGAGCGTCGTGCCGAGGGCCAGCGCGAGGTACACCGCGAGGGCGTAGCCGACCGCTCCAGCCACGTAGACCGAGCGGCGTTTCATCGTCCGGATGCTAGACGGCTACCGTCTCGCCACCCCGACCGGCGCACCTCCGTTGGTACACTCGGAACAGCCATGTCTAGGAGGGCCACAGCGTTGCAGAACAACCTCGTACCGATGGTGGTCGAGCAATCCGGCCGTGGTGAGCGCGCGTACGACATCTTCTCCCGCCTGCTCAAGGACCGGATCATCTTCATCACCGACATGATCGAAGACAACATGGCGAACCTGATCATCGCCCAGCTCCTGTTCCTCGACTCCGAGGACCCCGAGAAGGACATTCACGTCTACATCAACTCGGGCGGTGGCGTGGTCACCGCGGGGCTCGCGATCTACGACACCATGCAGTACCTGCGGTCGCCGATCAACACCGTATGCATCGGCCAGGCGGCGTCGATGGCCGCGGTGCTGCTCGCCGCGGGCGCGCCGGGGAAGCGATTCGCGCTCCCGAACTCGCGGATCATGATCCACCAGGGGTCCGGCGGTTTCCGCGGCAACACCCCGGACGTGATCATCCAGGTCAAGGAGCTCGAGACCCTCGTCGACAAGCTCACGAAGATCATCGCGTTCCACACCGGTCAGCCCGCCGACAAGGTCAAGAGCGACTCCGAGCGTGACCGGTTCATGAGCGCCGAGGAGGCCAAGACCTACGGGCTCATCGACGACGTGTACGTCGGCAAGGCAAACGACGACGTCCTGCCGAAGGCCGAAGAGCCGGTCGCACCGACGGCGATCGGCGACACGGTGCGGGTCCGCTAGGACGTGACCACCGCCGCCAAGGGAGGGAAGCCCTACCGCTGCTCCTTCTGCGGCAAGTCCCAGGATCAGGTCCGCAAGCTGATCGCCGGCCAGGGTGTCTACATCTGCGACGAGTGCATCACCCTCTGTCGCGAGATCGTCGACGAAGAGTTCATGGAGACGCCGAAGGCGCGCGCGACCGGGTCCAAGGTCCCGAGCCCCCGCCGGATCAACGAGATCCTCGACCAGTACGTCATCGGGCAGGACCGGGCCAAGCGTGTGCTATCGGTGGCGGTCTACAACCACTACAAGCGCGTCGGCGCGGGTCATCGCGTGGACGAGGTCGAGCTCGGCAAATCGAACGTCCTGCTCATCGGTCCGACCGGGTGCGGCAAGACCCTGCTCGCGCAGACGCTCGCCCGGATCCTCGATGTCCCGTTCTCCATCGCGGACGCGACGAGCCTCACGGAGGCCGGCTACGTCGGCGAAGACGTCGAGAACATCCTGTTGCGGCTCATCCAGGCGGCGGACTTCGACCTGAACCGCGCGCAGCGCGGGATCATCTACATCGACGAGATCGACAAGATCGCGCGCAAGGGCGACAACCCCTCGATCACCCGCGACGTGTCGGGTGAAGGCGTCCAGCAGGCCCTGCTCAAGATCCTCGAGGGCACCGTCGCCAACGTCCCGCCCCAGGGCGGCCGTAAGCATCCCCACCAGGATTTCATCCAGATCGACACCACCAACATCCTGTTCATCCTCGGCGGCGCGTTCGAAGGCCTCGAGAAGATCGTCGAAGCCCGCATCGGCAAGAAGACCATGGGCTTCGGGGCGACGCTCTCTCAGAACACCAAGGAGACGACCGCGGTGCTGTCCGAGGTCATGCCCGACGATCTCCTGAAGTACGGCCTCATCCCGGAGTTCGTCGGACGCATGCCGGTCATCGTTCCGCTGCAGGCCCTGGACGAAGCGGATCTCCTCCGCATCCTCACCGAGCCGAAGAACGCGATCGTGAAGCAGTACCAGAAGTTCCTGTCCATCGACAAGGTCGAGCTCCAGTTCACGGAGGATGGCCTGCATGCCGCGGCAGTGGGCGCCGCGAAACGGAAGACCGGCGCTCGGGGATTGCGCACGATCATCGAGGAGGTCCTGCTCGACGTCATGTACGAGATCCCGTCGCGCTCCGACGTCCGCAAGGTCGTCGTGACCGCTGAGGCGATCGAGGGGACATCCAACCCGCTGCTCCTCAGCAAGAACGAGCAGCTCGTTCTCGAGGGTGACGAAGCCTCGAGCGCGTAGCGTGCCCAAGCTGTACTTCGCCGCGCCGCGCGACCTGCCCTTGAAGGTGCCGATCCCGGGGATGACGCAACGCATCATCCGCGCGGAAGCGGCCACCATCGCCATCACCGATCTGGCCCCAAAGGTCGTGGTGGAGTCGCACAAGCATCCGATGGAGCAGACGGGCGTGATCACGAAGGGGAGCATGGTCATGATCATCGCCGGCGAGCAGCGGATCCTGACCCTCGGCGACTCCTATCGCGTCCCGCCGAACGCGACCCATGGCGCGCGCGTGTTCGAAGACCCCTGCCAGGTCATCGACATCTGGGCGCCCGCCCGCGACGACCTCTAGCCGCCGAACGGGTGTCCTCCCCCGTTCGGGGGAGACCGCGGGCCCAGCCTCCAGCGACCTGACACCCGGAACGGTCGCGCGGTCCGTAGGGTCGAACGGCGTGAAGGATCCGATGCGTCGCCTGCCCGGCGATCTCCTGCTCTACGGTCGGATCTTCGGCGTGGTCACGGGCACGATCTGGGTCGCGATCGGCAGCCTGATCGTGGTGCCGGTCGCCATCCTCGCGCTGGCCGTGCTCTTCGGGACCATCGTCTACAGCTGGACGGCCCAGTCGACCCACGGAAAGACGTTCACCCTGGCGAGCGCTCCCATCGGCATGGTCCTGGCCGATCTGGTCGCCGCGTCGCTCTGGATGGTCGCGACCGCGCCCGATCCGCGCAGCGTCGCGTTCGCGCTCGTGCTCATCGCAGCGGTGCTGGTCCAGTTCCGGATGGGCCGGCGGGGCATCGCCATCACCACGGCGGCTTTCATCGCCGCGACCGTTGCCCAGCAGCTGGCGCTGGTGGCGATCGGCGCACCGGTCGAGCTGCAGCCCGTGTTCCGCCAGACCGTCGTCGTCGGTCTCGTCCTGCTCGTCATCGGCGTCGTCGCCACCGCCTACCGCGAGGAGTCCGAGCGCGCCGCCCGCGCGCTCCGCCGCGCCGATCTGCTCGAACGTGCCGCGACGGAGATCGGCGCGGAGACCGACGCGGATCGGGTCCTCGACTCGATCCCGCGTCACGCCCTCGAGCTCGTGCAGGCGGACCACGCCACGCTCAACGTCCATCGGGGGACCGAATTCCTCATCGTCGCCGGGGCGGGTCTCGGCGAGCAGGTCGTCGGCGTGCACGCGCCTGCCACCACCGGCATCGTCGGCCGCGTCGTGATGGAGCGCGCCACGGTGACCGTCGACGACTACGCCTCGCTGGCCGACACGCCAAAGGCCGTGTCAGTCCTGGGTCTCCGGAGCGCGATCGGCGTCCCGGTCCTCGTGCAGGGCGAGATCGCCGCGGTGCTGAATGTCGCGCGCTGCGCCGTGCGCCCATTCGACCGCGCCGACCGGAGCAGCCTCGAAGGGTTCGCGGCCCACGCCGCGATCGCGCTCGCCAACGCGCGCCGGCTCGACCTCGGCCAGCGCCGGGAAGAGCTCGCCCGGGAGCTCGCCGCATCGACCACGGACGAGGTCATGACGCGGCTCGCGGACGAGGCCCACCGCGCGTTCAACGCGGAGTACGTCGCAGCCGTGGACATCAGCGCGCTGGGCGCCGCTCGGGTCGTCGCCGGGATCGGTGCGGCCGCGGAGCTGGACGGCCTGTCGTTCGATCGTCCCGGTCCACTGATCGCGCGGGTGGTCAAGGAGCGCGTTGCGATCACCGCGCCCGACTACACCGCCGAGTTCGCCGGGGTCGAGGGTGCGCGGGCCGCGCTCGCCGCCGGGGTCCACGCGGTCATGGCCGTCCCGGTCCTGGTGCACGACACGGTGGTCGCGATGTTCATGGTCGGCACGACCGACCCGCACCGCCGGTTCGATGCCGTGGACCGGCAGGGACTGAACGACCTCGCAGAGCTCGCTGCGACCGCGCTCCGGTCCGTGGCGGCGCGGCGCGAGCGCGAGCACCGGATCCAGCGCCTCGGAACGCTCAACGAGATCGCCGCGAAGACCGCGCTCGTGCACGAACCGCAGGCGATCGCGACCTTCGCCTATGAGTCGGCGCGGTCGCTCCTCGAATTCGACTCCTTCTATGTCGCCCGGTACGACGCCGAGCGCAGGCTGTTCGATTTCCTCATCGAGGTCGACGGCGGGCTCGTCCGGGAGGGCGAGTTCTTCCTCCCGCTTGGCGCGGGTCCCACCAGTCAGGTGGTCCTGAGCGGGGAGCCCTACGTCGCCACGAGCCGTGACGACGCGGTCCAGAACCGGGGCAAGACCTACGGCGATGAGAGCCATCGGAGCGAATCTGCGATCCACGTCCCACTGAAGATCCGCGGGATGGTCGTGGGGATCGTGTCGGCGCAGGCCTACCGGGCCGCCGCGTATGACGCCGAGGACGTCGCGATCCTGCAGTCCTTCGCCAACATCATCGCGTCGGCGTTCGAGAACGCCGAGCACCACGCCCGGCTGCGCGAGCTGTACATGGCGTCGGTGAAGGCGCTGGCCGCGGCCGTGGACGCGCGCGACCCGTACACGCGCAGCCACTCGGCCCGGGTCGCCGCGCTGTCGCGGATCATCGCGGTCGAGATGCAGCTGCCCGCCGACGAGATCCGCCGGGTCCAGCTGTCCGCGCTGCTGCATGACATCGGGAAGATCGGCATCCCGGACGCCATCCTCAACAAGCCGGCCGCCCTCACGAATGAGGAGTGGGTGATCATGAAGACCCACGCCCCGCTCGGGGCATCCATCCTGGCCGCAGTCGAGCCGCTCGCCGACCTCGTGCCGATCGTCCGGTCCCACCACGAGCGCTTCGATGGCACCGGCTACCCGGACGGGCTCGCCCGGGACGCGGTCCCCCTCGCGGCGTACATCGTTTCCGCGGCCGACGCGTATGAGGTCATCGTCAGCAAGCGCGC
Organism: Chloroflexota bacterium; assembly: GCA_030948585.1. Lineage (GTDB taxonomy): Bacteria > Chloroflexota > Limnocylindria > P2-11E > P2-11E > UBA4735. Next base: position 39,570 of record JALZAB010000003.1, on the reverse strand, counting down.
GTACAAGGCCGCGCAGAGCGTCGACTTCGCGGTCACCGAGCTGCGGCGCTGCAGCGGTACGCAGTTCCATCCCGCGGTGGTCGAGGCATTCATCCGGGTCATCGAGCGGGACCGACGCGACGGTAGCGTGTATCTGAGCAAGGTCGGCGCGATCGAGCACGAGGACATCGAGGACATCCCTGGTCCGGGCTCGCTCGTCGAACGGATGGCGGAGCACTCGCACGCCCACGCGCGCCAGCTCGCGATCCTCCAGCGCCTCGCGTCCGAGATCAGCGCGGTGCTCGACCTGGACGAGCTCGCGAGCCGGCTGCTGCGGATCGTCTGCGACGCCATGGGGTACGAGAACGGCTTCTTGACGACGCTCAACGACGCGGGGGAGCTCACGATCCGGGCCGCGTTCGGCCCGTCGACCGAGTTCCTGGGGCAAGCCCTTCCGTTCGGCACGGGCATCAGCTACTGGGTGATGGAGCACGGGCGGCTGCAGAACGTGGCCGACGTGCATGCCGACACGCGGTTCGTCGGGCCGGCGGACATCCGGTCGAGCTTGATCGTGCCGCTGCGCATCGGCGACGAGATCGTCGGCATCATCGGGATCGAGAGCACCCGCCCGGCGGCGTTCTCCATCGAGGACGAGACGATGCTCACTGCGACGTCGCACCAGGTGGCTGCGGCCGTGCGCGTAGCCCGCCTCCACCAGGCCGCGAAGTCGGCGGCGGCGACCGATCCGCTCACCGGCCTGCCCAACCGGCGCGTGTTCTTCGACAAGCTGGCTGAGGGCCTTGCCCGGAGCGAAGCGGACGGCGCGCCGCTCTCGGTCGCGATGATCGACGCGAACGGTCTGAAGCAGTTGAACGACCATTTCGGTCACGCCGCCGGGGATCAGGCCCTCATCCGGATCGGCGAGCTGCTCGCCGCCGGCGTGCGCACCGGCGATGTGGTGGCCCGCATCGGCGGGGACGAGTTCGGCATCGTCTTTCCGGGCGCGCCGCTCTTCGCGGCCGATCGGATCATGCGCCGGCTCGCCGAGGACATCGCGAACGCGACGATCCCCTCCGGCCACCAGGTGCCCACGATCGCGTGGGGCATCGCCCCGTCGCTCGTGGAAGGCACGTCCGTCGATGCGCTCGTCGACGCCGCCGATCGCGCGATGTACCGCCAGAAGCAGCTCGGGAAGGTGCGCGCCAGCTAGTACACTTCCCCTCCATACCCGCGACGACCGGGAAGAGTACCGAGCGCATCCGATAGAGACGGTCCGCCGGCAGGCTGGAAGCGGACCGGGGTCCTGCGGTCGGGAACGTCGCTCGTGAGCGGGATCGGGTGCGCCCGTTACGGCGCAGATGAGGCGGCCTCCTCGGCGACCGAAGGCCGCGAACTCAGGTGGTACCACGCGGCTCACGCCGTCGTCCTGTTCGGACGACGGCGATTCGTTTTCTAAGGAGGACGACGGTGACCGACACGAAGGCCCCGCAGGCGGTCCTGCAGTACCGCGGCAAGAATTTCGACGCGAGCGCCGTCGAGACGTTCCTCTACGACTGGTGGGAGGGATCCGGGTTCTTCACGCCCGGCCCGAAGACCCCCGGCGAGAAGCCGTTCGTCATGATGCTGCCGCTCCCCAACGTGACCGGCGACCTGCACCTCGGCCACGCCCTCGGCTTCGGCGGCTACGAGGACCTGATGGCCCGCTGGCATCGCATGCGCGGTGAGCCGACGCTCTGGCTGCCCGGGTCGGACCACGCCGGGATCATCGCCCAGATCGTCGTGGAGAAGGAGCTCGCGAAGGAGTTCGGGACTAAGAAGAAGGGTCCCGCCGCGCCCGCCTCACAGGAGGGGCTCGGCCGCGAGCAGTTCCTCGACGAGATGTGGCGGTGGATGGGGCACTACAAGCCGCGCATCTACAAGCAGCTGCGGATGCTCGGGTGCAGCCTCGACTGGACGCGGGTGCACTTCACGATGGACCCTGACATGCAGCGCCGCGTCCGGATCCATTTCATCCGGATGTACCGGAAGGGCCACCTCTACCGTGCCGACCGGATCGTCCACTGGTGCCTCACCTGCCAGACGACCTACTCGGACCTCGAGGCGCTGCACATCGTGCGTACGGATCAGCTGAGCTACGTGCGCTACCCGTGGGCCGAGGCGATGCCTGCGGGTACGCCCGACGTCGTGGTCGCGACCACCCGGCCGGAGACGATCGTGGCGGACACCGCGATCGCGGTCCACCCGGGCGATCCGCGGTGGACCGCACTCATCGGGAAAGAAGTGCTCGTGCCCGTGTCGGAGCGCAGGGTCAGGATCGTTGGCGACGAGGCCGTCGACCGCGAATTCGGGACCGGCGCGCTGAAGGTGACGCCGGGGCACGATGCGACGGACTTCGAGATCGGACAGCGTCATGGACTGCAGGTGTTGTCGGCCATCGACACGCGCGGCTTCATGACGCCGGCGGCCGGCCCGCTCGCGGGGCTCGATCGAGACACGGCGCGTACAGCGATGATCGACCGGCTAAAGGAGCTCGGTCTGCTGCTCCGGCAGGAGCCGATCACCCACAACGTCGGCATCCATGACCGGTGCGAGACGGTGGACGAGCCCCTCGTGATGAAGCAGTGGTGGATGCGGATGGCACCACTCGCGAAGCCGGCCATCGAGGCCGTGCGGCGCGGCACCGTCCGCATCATCCCGAAATACCAGGAGAAGATCTATTTCGAGTGGATGGAGAACATCCGCGACTGGCCTGTATCACGCCAGATCTGGTGGGGCCACTCCATTCCCGTCTGGTACTGCCGCGAATGCGACGCGATCGTGGTGCCCGAAGAGGACGCGCCCGATCCGACGAGCTGTCCGAAGTGCCGGTCCACCGATCTGCGACAGGACCCCGACGTGCTCGACACGTGGTTCAGCTCCGCGCTGTGGCCGCATTCCACGCTCGGGTGGCCGGAGCAGACCGAGGACCTCGAGCGGTTCTACCCCGGGTCGGTCCTCGAGACCGGCTGGGACATCCTGTTCTTCTGGGTCGCGCGCATGCTGATGATGGGCATCGAGAACCTGGGCGACGTCCCGTTCCACACCGTGTACCTGCACGGGCTCGTGCGCGCGGGCCGGCAGAAGATGGGGAAGTCCAAGGGCAACGCGGTGAGCCCGGTGGAGATGATCGAGGCCCAGGGCGCCGATGCCCTCCGCTATGCGCTCGTCAGCGGCGTGTCCGCCGGGGCGGACAGCGAGTTCTCGGAAGGAAAGCTCGAGAACGGCCGGCGCTTCGTGAACAAGCTCTGGAACGTCGGCCGCTTCGTGCTGGCCCAGATCGAGGCGCGGCCGGGCGCCCTCACCGAACCGATCGACGTGGCCCCGGCCGGTCCCGATCTGACGGAGGCCGACCGCTGGATCCTCTCGCGGACCGAAGGCGTCGTCGAGGACCTCACCCGGCTCATCGAGCAGTACCAGTTCGGCGAGTACGCGACCGCGCTCCAGCAGTTCCTGTGGACAGAGGTGGCCGACTTCTACGTCGAGCTCGCGAAGCCGCAGCGGCGAGCAGCCGGGACCCTGGACGCGGCCGTCCGGACCGCCGCGTACGTGCTCGACCGCGTCCTGCGCCTGGCGCATCCGATCATCCCGTTCGTGACCGACACCCTGGCACTCCAGCTCTGGGCCCAGGGCCGCAGATCGGACGACGCGGCATCGCTCGTCGTCGCAGCGTGGCCCACTCCCGGAGCCCGCGATCCCGCGCTGGAGGAACGGTTCGGTCTCGCCATCGAGGTGATCCGGCGCATCCGCGAACGTCGGCAGGACGCGGACGTCGATGCCCGGACCACGGTGCAGGTGGCTCTGTCCGGCGACGCTGCGGGACTCGAGCCGTTCGCCGACATCATCGCCTCGCTCACGACCGCGGAGGTCCGCTTCGGCGGGGGCGACTCGGCCCCGACGCTCGTCCGGGCAGTGGAGATCCGGGTCGAGGTGCCCCGCGATGCGGCGGGCGATCGCACGCGGCTGGAACGGGAGCTCGCCGAGGCGCGCGGCCTGCTCGAGAGGACCCGCACCCTGCTCGGCTCGGACTTCACGGCGAAGGCCCCGCCGCTCGTGGTCGCGAAGGAACGGGCCAAGCTCGCCGAGCGCGAAGCGGCCGTCGCATCGCTGGAGGCCGAGCTCGCCCGGGGCCCGGGGGCATGACCGAGCCTCTGCGTGACCCGGGGCTCGATCGGCTCGACGCGCTCGTCGGCGGATGGGACACCGAGATGACCCACCCCGATCTGCCGGGGATCACGCGCGGTCGGGCCAGCTTCGAGTGGCTCGAAGGTCGGTCGTTCCTCGTCTGGCGATCCCGGGTGCCGGCCGGCCCGATCCCGAGCTCGATCTCGATCATCGGAAGCGGCACGACGCCGGGGGCCTGGCCGATGCACTACTTCGACTCGCGTGGCGTTTCGCGCCTCTACACCGTGAGCCTCGGCGCAGGCGAGTAGAAGATGTGGCTCGAGCATCCGGGCTTCTCGCAGCGCGCGACCGGCCGCTTCGACGAGGGCGGCCGGGTCATCTGGTGGTGGCGCTCCGAGCTGCAGCGGGATGGACCGTGGAAGCCGGACCTCGAGACGACGTACCGCCGGCGCGCGGGCTGAACGCGAATGAAAAGAGGGCGGGGCTTGCGCCCCGCCCTCGTTCGTCTCTCTGTGCTCGATCGCGCGGCTCTTACTGGTTGTCCTTCAGGATCTGGTTCGCCTTCACGCCGGCGGCCTTCACGCCCGCAGCGATGTCGGTGACCTTGCCCGCGACGACCGCGTTGAGGAGATCCTCGATCACGGTCCGGATGTCCTGCTGGCCCCGAACGTTCGGCTCGGGCACGCTCGTTCCGATCTGATCGAAGGCCTGCTTGCCCTGCACGTCCGTCTTCCACGCGTTCTTGAGGGTGTCCGTGTCGGCCGCGCTCTTGCGGACCGGCATGTAGCTCGACTTCACGGCCCATTCGGCGGTCTGGGCAGGTTCCGCGAACCATTTCACGAACAACCACGAGGCGAGCTGCTTCTCAGGCGTGCTCTTGAAGACCGCGACGTTCGCCCCATATTGGACCGTCGCCGGCTTGGCCGGGTCCTTCTGCGGGATGTTCGTGAGGCTCCAGTTGATCGGCTGCTTGAAGCTCGATACGAAGAACGGGCGACCGGTGCTCGACTCCTGGACGAACGCGGCCTTCGCGGTCCCGAAGTCGGTCTGGTAGTCGAAGCCCTTCGGCACGTACGCGCTGCCGTTGTCGATCATGCGCTTCATCATCGTGATCGCGTCGATGGCCGGCTGCTGGTCCCACGCGACGGTCTTCTGGTCGGCGCTCATGAGTGACCCACCGCGCGAGAGGACCCAGCCGTTGAAGTTCGACGCGTTGATCGTGATCGCCCAGCCGTAGCGGCTCGGCTTGCCGTCGGGCCCGGTCTTGCTGGCGGCTTTGGCGGTGGCCTCGAATTCATCCCAGGTCTTCGGCGTGCTCTTTCCGATCTCCTTCAGGATGTCGTCGTTCTGGTATTCGAGGAACAGCGACTTCGTGAACGGGAACGACAGGAGTTGGTTCCCGAACTCCGGGAACGTGTTCGTGTCGTAGTAAGGCTTGTAGATGTCGTCCTTCGACTTCGCGTCGAGCCCGTTCTTGGCGGACTTGACATACGGATCGAGGTTCAGGACGACGTCCGCCTTCATGTAGTCGGCGACGAAGCTCTCGTACGCGACCGCGAGCTCCGGGAGCGCCCCGGCCTGAATGGCCGAGAGGTTCTTCTGATAGAGCTGCGTGTAGCTGCCCTGGTACTGCAGGGTCACTGTGATGCCCTTGCCGTTGCTCGAGTTGAACCGGTCGACCATCGCCTGGAGCGCCGCCGCATTCGCGCCGGTCTGGGTGTGCCAGAGCGTCAGCGCGATCGGCGAGCCCGAGAGGTCGATGTCCGCCTGCGTGGACTGCGCCGGCGCCGGCGACGCAGCGCCGCTGCACGCCGTCGCGACGACCATGGCCGCCGCGAGGATCGCCATCTTCAACCGCATGGATCCCTCCACTGTTTCCCTACCGCTCGTTCCGCCGGGTATACGAATGGGCCCTAGCCGCGGATACCTGTCCTCGCCACCCCCTGGATCAGATACCGCTGCGCGAACAGGAAGATCAGGACCACCGGGGCGATCACGAAGGTGGCCGCCGCCATTTCGAGATGATATTGCGCCCCGAATTCAGTGCGGAACTGCGCCATTCCGATCTGGATCGGTCTGACGGCGTCGCTGTTCGTCACCAGCAGCGGCCACTGGAACGCGTCGTAGAACTTGAGCCCGGTGATCAGCGTGACCGTCACGAGGACGGGAATGGAGAGGGGCAGCACGACCGTCCAGAGGAACCGCAGGTGCCCCGCGCCGTCGACCTTCGCGGCGTCATGCAGCTCGTTCGGGATCGACTTGAAGTGCTGGCGGAGGAGGAAGATGGAGAACACCGAGGCGAGGAAGGGAATGATCTGCGCCTGCAGCGTGTCGCCGAGGTGCAGATACTTGGTGACCAGCACGAAGTTCGGGATGACGGTGGCCTCGGCCGGCACCATGTAGGTAGCGAGGAACAGCAGGAACAAGAAGCCCTTTCCCTTGAACTCGAGACGAGCGAACGCGTACGCGGCGAGGATCGACGTCACGAGCTCGCCGATCGTGCCGATGACCATGATGATGCCCGTGTTCGTGAAGAACGTCCGCCACGGAGCATCTCCCCACGCGGTCGCGAAGTTCTCGAGGTGGAGCTCGTGCGGGAACAGCGTCGGCGGGAACGTCGTCGCCTCGAAGAAGCTCTTGGTCGCCGTTGACAGCATCCAGTAGAACGGGAACGCGATCACGATGGCGACCGCGGCCAACACGAGGTGCTTCGCGACCGTGCGGCCCCGCAGCCGGCCCATCCGCCGGGGCCGCGGCAGCGATACCGCGGTCACGGGACCCTCATACGTAATGCACCCGGCGCTCGACGACGCGGAACTGGAATTGCGTGAAGCCCAAGATCAGCAGGGCGAGCAGGATCGCCATGGCCGCGCCCAGGTCGATGCGGCCCTGCTGGAAGAACACATGGAAGATCTCGTAGGCGAGGTTCTTCGTCGTGTCGAGCGGCCCCCCGTTCGTCATGGCGTAGATCTGGTTGAACGCGGTCAGCGAACCGATGGTGCCGATCGTCGCGACGAAGAAGGTGGTCGGACTGAGGAGGGGCAGCGTGATCTTGGTGAAGATCTGCCGCTCGCTGGCGCCGTCGAGGCGCGCCGCCTCGTAGTACTCGCTCGAGATGTTGCCGAGGCCCGCCAGGAACAGCACGACTTGGAAGCCGACGAATTTCCAGACGGTGAACAGCGAGACCCCGACGAGCGCGAGGCTCGGTCCCTGCGCCCACCCCGGAACGGTCACGCCGAAGCTGCCGAAGATCAGCTCGAACAGGCCGCGCGGCTCATCGAGCCACTTCTGCGGCCCGATGCCGACCAGCTCCAGCAGGCTGTTGAACAGCCCGTAGTTCGGGTTCATCAGCCAGTTGAAGATCACCGCGGCCGCGATCGCGGAGGTGATGTACGGCAGGTAGTAGAGCGTCCGATAGATGCCCCGGCCCCGCAGCTTCTGGAACAGCAGATACGCGAGGACGAGGGAGACGATGAGCTCGATCGGGACGGTGATGAGCGTGTAGGTGAGGCTTACCGACAGCGAATGCCAGAACTCCTCGGAGCGGGATCCGACGAGCACGGTCGCGTAGTTGTCGAGGCCCCGGAAGGGCCCCTGGACGATGTCCCACCGGAACAGGGACATGTAGATGGCGGCGAATCCCGGCAGGAAGTGGAAGACGAGGAGCACGAGGAAGGCCGGCAAGAGGAACGCGTAGGCCAGGAGGTTCTCGGCGAGGATGCGACGGCGGCGTGCGGCTCCGACCGCAGGACGCGACATCACGCCGACCCTCACCGTGCTGCGATGATAGGGGAGCACATGCCCATCTACGACTATCACTGCGACCACTGCGGGCACACGTTCTCGGCCGTCCAGTCGTACACCGACGCGACGTTGGAGACGTGCCCGAGCTGCGGCAAGCGTCCGCGGAAGCTCATGGCCACGCCCGCGATCGTGTTCAGGGGCGGGGGCTGGTACAAGACGGACAGCCGGCCCGCGCAGAAGGATGGCGACTCGAAGGCCGGCCCGACGGACGGCGGCGAGAAGTCAGGCGAGAAGGCGGACAAGCCGCCCGCGAAGTCCGATGACAAGACGAAACCGGCCCCACCGGCGAAGAGCGACACCAAAAAGTCCGATGCGCCGGCCCCGGGGCCGAAGGGCGAGGCCGCATCCTCCTGACGGCGCGCCGCGTCTTCGGCGCCTTCCTTGACGACGACGGCCCGTTCCTGGCCGGTGCTGTGGCATACCAGATCTTCTTCGCGCTCATCCCGCTCCTCGCGGTGATCATCGGCATCTTCGGATTCATCTATGGGACGCAGCAGGCGGAAACCGAGCTCGTCTCGATCGTCCGTGGCGTGCTGCCCGCGGCCACCGGGCAGGAGACGAAGCTGGTCGGGCAGCTCGTCGAGGGCCGCGCGCTCTCGCTGAGCCTCGGGTTGGTCGGAACGCTGGTCACCGTCACCGCGATCCTCGGCTCGCTCGATATCGCGATGTCACACATCCTCGGCCGCGAGGGCAAGCGCGCCTTTGTGCGCGAGCGCCTCAACAGCATGGCGTTCGTAGTCCTCGTGCTCCTCCTGGCGGTGGCGTCGTTCGCGGTCAGCTTCGGGGTACAGGCCGCGGCCGACGCGCTCGCGGCGTCCGGCCTCCGTGGGGTGCGGCTGTTCTTCGAGCTCATCTCGCCCGTGGTCGGCCTCCTGTTCGGGTTCTGGTTCTTCTACCTCGTCTTCCGGTTCGCTCCCCGTCGCGCGGTGCGCCGTCGCGATGCCCGCCGCGGCGCGCTGGTATCGGCCGTGCTCTGGGAGATCGCCAAGGTGGCCTTCGGCTTCCTCACCCGCGGTCTCGGCATCTTCCAGGCGTACGGTGCGCTCGCCTTCGCCGCGGGACTGTTGACGTGGATCTACGTGACGGCGGTGATCATCCTCATCGGGGCGGAGGTCGTGAAGACGCGCGATGCTTGAGCGGATCGAGGCGATGGCCAGCCGGGTGATCGAAGGGTGGAGCGCCCGGCTGTTCCGCGCGCGGCTGCAACCGGTGATGATCGCCAAGCGCGTGATCCGCACGATGGAGGCGCATCAGACCATCTCCCTCGCCAAGACCTTCGTTCCCAACAGCTACGTCGTCTCGCTCTCGCCCGCCGACTACGCGCAGTTCGATCAGTACAAGCGCAGCCTCGAGCGCGACCTCGCGGAAGCCGTCCTCGGCGCGGCGCGCGACCGAAGCTTCACCCTGCTCGCCTATCCGACGGTCGAGATCGAAGAGGACGCGGACATCTCCCCGGGCGACCTCCGCGTGGCGTGCGCGCTCGTCGACGCGTCCGGTGACGAGGTGCCGGCGAACGAGCCGGACCGGCTGGGCGGCATCGAGGCCGGCCACACGATGATCCTCGACCGCGAGGCCCTCCTCGCCGCCAAGCCCCGCGCCCCGCAGGGCGCGATCGTCGCGCGCGAGGGCAGCGTCCGGCGCGAGGTGCCGCTCACCGCGGAGCCGATCTCGGTGGGGCGGGATCCGAAGAACGACATCGTCCTGGATGACCGCCGGGTGTCGCGGCGGCATGCCGAGGTGCGGCTGCGCCTGGGCCGCTACACGCTCTACGACCTGCAGAGCACGAACGGGACGTTCGTCAACGGACGGCGCATCGCCGAGATGGTGCTGTCGGACGACGACCGGATCACCATCGGCGGCGCGGAGCTGGTCGTCCGGCTCGACGCCTAAGTGGAGATCACCTTCGCGGTCCTGCTCTGGGCCGTGCGGATCGCGTTCCTCCTCCTGCTCTATCTCTTCCTCATCCGCGCGTTCCGGTCCCTCCACCGGGCCCTCAGCGAGGAGCGGGTCGCCGTCAGCGCGCGGCAGCTCGGGATCGCCGCACTCGTCGTGACGCGAAGCCACGGCGGCGGACCGCGCGTGGGCGAGCGGCTGCCACTGCGCGCGGTCTCGAGCGTCGGTCGCGACGCGGGAAATGACATCGTGCTGAACGACGAAGCCGCCTCCGCGAAGCACGCGATCGTGAGCTACGCCGACGGTGAGTGGTGGCTGGAGGACGCCGGCAGCACCAACGGGACCGTCCTGAACGGCTCGCGGATCTGGGACAAGGAGCGCTTCCACTACGGCGACGAGGTCTCGGTCGGGCGGATCGCTCTGCGCCTCGAGCGCGCCCAGTGATCCGCGCGCGGCCCCTCGCCCGACTGGGCGAACTGCGGATGCTCATCTGGGTCGCCGCCCTCGTCCTCACCGGGTATGTCGCGGTGGTCGCGGCCGCGTCCGGGCGCTTCGCCTGGTACGAGATCGCTGTCCCGGTCGCCGTGCTCGCGGTGTTCGGTGCGCTGCACGTCTTCCTCGTCAGCATCGGCTTCCGTGGCGATCAGCTGCTCATGCCCCTGGCGGTCGGCCTCACCGGGATCGGGTTCGTGCTCGTGGAGCGCCTCGCCCCGGCGCTGCTCCTGCAGCAGCTGACCTGGCTGGTCATCGCGGCCGGCGCGTTCGCGATGACGATCCTCATCCCCCGCGACCTGTCGGTCCTCGCCCGGTTCAAGTACACGTGGGCCCTCATCGGGATGCTGTTGCTGGTCTCTCCGCTCCTGCCGGTGATCGGCCGCGAGATCAACGGCGCGCGCATCTGGGTCGGCGTATCGGGCGTCGCGCAGTTCGAGCCGTGGGAGCTGGTGAAGATCGCCCTCGTCATCTTCTTCGCGGCATATCTCGAGGAATACCGTGAGGTGCTCTCGAAGCCGCCCCGCCGCTTCGGCCCGATCCCCGTTCCGCCGGTGCCGTACCTCCTGCCGATCGTCGCGATGTGGCTCGTGGCCATGCTCGTGATGGTGTTCGAGAAGGACCTCGGCGCGACGCTCCTGTTCTTCGGCATCTTCCTCGCGATGCTGTACCTCGCCACGGGCGAGCCGGTGTATCTCGTCATCGGCCTCCTCCTCTTGGTCGGCGGCGGCTTCGTCGCGTATCACGTGTTCGGCCACGTCGCCGCGCGCATCGACGTATGGCTTGCGCCATTCAACAGCGACCTGCGTTTCGATCAGGGCTACCAGCTCACGCAGGGGCTGTTCTCGCTCGCCAACGCCGGCGTGCTCGGCGCGGGGCTCGGCAGCGGCATGCCGGAGCGCATCCCGGTCGTGTGGAGCGACTTCGTGTTCGACGCCTTCACCGAGGAGGTCGGATTCGTGGGCGCCGTCGGGCTGCTCGCCCTGTACCTCGTGTTCGTCTACCGCGGGATGCTCATCGCGCTACGGGCGCCGACGATCTTCCTGCAGCTGCTGGCCGGCGGCCTCTCGTTCATCGTGGCCTTCCAGACGCTGGTCATCGTCGGCGGGAACGCGAAGCTCATTCCGCTGACCGGGATCACGCTGCCGTTCGTGGCCTACGGCGGCTCGTCGCTGATCACGAATTTCATGCTGTGCGCGCTGCTCCTGCGAGTGAGCGACATCACGGCGAAGGTCCGGCGATGAAGGAGCGCACGATCCCGGGGAACATCCGCCGGCTGACCCTGACGATCGCCATCGCCTTCCTCGTCACGTCCATCGGCGTTGGCTACTGGACGCTCGTCGCGGCCAGCGAGCTCAACGCCGATCCATTCAATCCGCGCCTGATCGCGGCCGTGCGCGACCGTCCGCGCGGCAAGATCGTCGATTCGAGCGGGCGGGTGCTCGCCGAATCGGTCAAGGACGGTGATGCCTACCGCCGCACCTACAGCGACAGATCGCTGGCTCAGGTCGTCGGCTACGCGTCCTTCAAGTACGGGGCGTCGGGCGTCGAAGCCGCGTACCAGGAGTCGCTCATCGGCCAGGATCCGTCCGATCTGCTCGGGCAGTGGAAAGCGCGGTACCTCGGAGAGCGCAGCGAGCCAGGCTCCGTCGTGCTCGGCATCGACCCGAAGGTCCAGCAGGCGGCGGTCGCGGCACTGGCCGGCCGGCGCGGCGCCATCGTCGCACTCGATCCGAAGACCGGCCGCATCCTCGCCTCGGTCAGCCTGCCCAACTACGACGCGAACGCGCTCGTGGACCCGCAGCGGCAGGACGTCGCCTGGGGTCAGGTCAACGGCAACACCGACCGGCCGCTCATCAACCGGGCGGCGCAGGGTCTCTATCCGCCTGGATCGACGATGAAGATCATCACCGCCGCGGCCGCCATCGAGAGCGGCTTCGATCCGAACCAGAAGATCCGCATCGACGACCCGTACCAGGCCGACCGGTCCTGGGGCGACTACTTCGTGCGGTCGTCGTCGCAGGCGCACGGGGACTACGACATGTCGCTCGCGTTCCAGCGGAGCGAGAACATCTACTTCGCGAAGGTGGGTCTGACGCTCGGCGCGCAGAAGGAAAGCGACATGGCCAAGAAATTCGGGATCGGCCACGCGCCGGCCCTCGACCTCGCCACCGGGAAGGGTCAGCTCTCGAACAGCGGGAACATCGACCGGCCGACCCTGCTGGCCGACACGAGCTACGGGCAGGGCGAGCTGCTCACCTCGCCGCTGCAGATGGCGCTCGTCGCCGCGACGGTCGCGGATCACGGCGTGCAGATCCAGCCGCATTACGTCACGGAGATCCGCGACGCGGCGGGGGGCATCCTGCGCACCATCGGCGGCGGAACGGGCGATCAGATCATCAGCGCTTCGACAGCGGCCAAGCTGACGTCGTACCTCGTGCAGGCGGTGGAGGCGCCGGGGGCCTTCGCGTTCGGCGCGAAGATCCCGGGCGTCCACGTTGCCGGAAAGACGGGCACAGCCGAGACCCCGAGCGGCACCCCGCATGGCTGGTTCGTGGGCTTCGCGCCGGCCGAGGACCCGCAGGTCGCGGTGGCCGTGATCATCGAGAACGCCGGGCAGGGCGGGGTCGACGCCGCACCGCTCGGAGGCGCGGTCATGCGTGCCGTGCTCGGAAAATAGGGAACCGCAGGCCGGTCCGAACGGTACTGATTGAACCGCGGGGCCCGTTAGACCGTTCTATAGGCGGGCGCGCCCGCTGGACGACCCCGTTCGCGACTGCCTCGCGCGCGGGGCCCCACGTACCATGGCAACTAGGGATTAGGGGTTCAGGGGGATTCATTTTGGACAGCACTGGGCTCGCCCGGCAGGTCGCGGGTGTCGTCGAGAACGTCGAACGGGTCATCTTCGGCAAGCACCACGAGGTCGAGCTGGCCTTCGTCGCGCTGCTCTGCCGGGGGCATATCCTCGTCGAGGACGTGCCCGGCACGGGGAAGACCGTCCTCGCCAAGGCGTTCGCGCGGTCCCTCGGCTGCAGCTTCCGCCGGATCCAGTTCACGCCGGACCTCTTGCCCTCGGACGTGACCGGCGTGTCGATCTTCAATCAGCAGAACAACACCTTCGAGTTCCGGGCGGGGCCGGTCATGAGCCAGATCGTGCTCGCCGATGAAATCAACCGCGCGACCCCCAAGACCCAATCCGCCCTCCTCGAGGCGATGGAGGAGCGTCAGGTCACCGTCGACGGGACGACCTACCAGCTTCCGGATCCGTTCCTGGTCATGGCCACGCAGAACCCGATCGAGTACGAGGGCACCTTTCCCCTGCCGGAGGCCCAGCTCGACCGGTTCTTCATCCGGCTGCAGCTCGGGTACCCCAAGCCCACGGAAGAGGTCGACATCCTCGACGCGCAGCGGGTGCAGCACCCCCTCGAGAGCCTCGGTCAGGTCATGAGCGCGGACGAGCTCCTCAGCGCGCAGGCCGGCGTCCGCGACGTGCATCTTGCCGATGGGGTGAAGCAGTACGTCGTCGCCGTCGTCGGCGCGACGCGGTCCCACCCGGATGTGTACCTCGGCGCGTCGCCCCGCGGCTCGCTGGCCCTGGCGCGCGCTGCGCAGGCGTACGCGGCTGTGCGGGGCCGGGACTACGTGGTCCCCGACGACGTGAAGGCCCTCGCCGGTCCGACATTGGCGCACCGCCTGATCCTCCAGCCCCAGGCTCGGTTGAAGGACCTCGCGCAGACCACGGTCATCGCCGAGGTCCTGGCGAGCGTGCCGGTGGAGGTCGGTTCCCCGACGGCGCTGCGGACCTAGGGCATGCGCCCCTGGCACTTCGCGGGCCTCTGGGTCGGGCTCTTCATCGCCGCGATCTCGAGCGGCGTCGAGCTCCTCAGCTACCTCGCCTACCTGCTCCTATTCGTCGGCGCCGCGATGTGGGTCACCGCGCGGCTCACCCTCGAGGGCCTCTCGGTGAAGCGCACTGTCGGACAGGCCTACGCCCACCTCGGGGACAAGATCGACCTCAACTACGAGCTGCGGAATGACCATCGCCTTGGGAAGCTCTGGGTCGAGGTCAGTGAAACTTCCAACTGGCCCGAGCCGCTCACCGGTCGCGTCCTGTCGATCGCCGGCAAGGGCTCCGTGCGGCGCTGGAAGGTCAGCGTCCCCGCGCTGCGGCGCGGACGCTTCCACCTCGGCCCGATCGTGCTCCGCTCCGGGGACCCGTTCGGGCTGTTCGCCACGGTCGCGCGCATCCCGCTGGACGCGCTGATCCTCGTGTATCCGAAGGTCCTGCCGTTGCCGTTCTGGCAGCTGCCCGGCTCGTTCCTCGAAGGCAACGTGCTCACCGGGCAGCGCTCGCTGCAGTCGACCTCGATGGTCATGGGCATCCGCGACTACCGGCCGGGCGACGCCGTCAACCGGATCCATTGGCCCTCTTCGGTGCGCCACCGCGGCCTCTACGTGAAGGAATTCGAGCTCGACAAGACCGCCGATCTCTGGATCTACCTGGATCTCGAACGTCACTGGCACCGCGGCGAGGGCGAGACCTCGACGGAAGAGCGCGCGGTGACCGTGGCCGCGTCGGTCGTGTCGAAGGCGTTGCGCGAGCACCGGAACGTCGGTTTGGTCACCACAGGCGTGCGGGCCGAGATCCTTCACCCGGACCGCGGCACGAAACAATTCGGCAAGCTCATGCAGTACCTGGCCGAGGTCCAGGTGGGCGGCTCGCGCACCCTCGCTGAGGTGATGGTCGAGACGCTGCCGCGCATCCGGCGCGGCGCATCGGTCCTGCTCATCACTCCGTCGCTCGACAGGGCCTGGGTCAGACCGGCGAGCACGCTGCGCGAGGCCTCCATCTCCACCCAGGCCGTGGTGGTGGGATCCGAGGACACCGACGAGCGCGATCGCGCGCGCCGGCACGCGCTGCTAGGCGAGCTCGCGGTCGCCGGCGTCCGCACGGCCCACCTCCAGCGCACCATGCAGATCGAGGACCTGTTCCACGAGACGATGAATGCGATCGCCTGACCTGCTGTTCGGCTCCGTGAGGCGGTCGCTGTTCCCGCCGATCGACGGGCGGAAGCTGCGGTTCCGCGGTGGCTGGACGGCCCTACCGATCTACCTCGTCATGACCCTCATCTACCCCGCGTCCATCGCGCAGGCCGGGTGGGTGGACCTCAACGCCCAGTTCACCTACATCGCCGTGGCCGGTGCACTCCTCGGCACCGTCGTCGGGAACGGCCGGATCCGCACCAGGCGCTCCACGCTGCTGGCCTCCGTGGTCGGTGCGCTCGCCGTCGCGGGCTTCACGATCGTCGCGTCCCCCGGTCCCACGCTGCACGCGAAGGCCGTGGAGCTGGCGACGCACGTCAACAACTGGACGACGCAGATCATCGCCGGGGAATCGGCGAACGACCCGTCGGTGTTCGTCCTGCTCCTCGGCGCCACGTGCTGGGCGAGCGCGTACGCGGGTGCCTTCGCATTGGCCCGCGAGCACCGGCCGTGGGACGCCGTCGTCTTCAGCGGCATCTGTCTCACGATCAACGTGTCGTTGGCGCTCACGTCCCTGTACTTCGACCTCATCTTGTTCACGCTTCTCGCCCTCGTCCTGCTCACCCGGCTGCACATCGTCAATCTCGCGGAGCGGTGGGAGCGGCAGAACATCGTGCCCGCCGGCGAGATGGACTGGCGGCTCCTGCGCGGCGGCCTGACCTGGACGCTCGTGCTCATCCTGATGGCGTTCTTCACGCCTCGGGTCGGCGCTGCCGAGCTCGTATCCAACGCGCTCAACACGTTCGAAGCGCCGTACCAACGGGTGCAGGCCGAGTGGCAGCGGTTCTTCGCCGGCGTGTCGGGGCCGAGCCGGCTGCAGGGCGTGTCGTTCTCCGACGCGATCCGTCTCGGCCAGGCGCCGAATCTGGGCGACCGCATCGTCTTCTACGTCGATGCGCCGGCCGCGCATTTCTGGCGCGCGGTGACCTACGACTTCTACACCGGTGCCGGCTGGCGGACCACCGAGACCGATCGGGTCGACAAGGTCACGCCGCCCACGCTCCAGCGCGAGAAGTTGGACGCGACCTTCAACATCGTCGTGCCCCACACGAACCTCCTCTTCGGGGCGAACGAGCCGAGCAAGGTCAACGTTCCGTTCCAGTTCCAGACCGGTGATGACCGGGCCTACTCGACCTCGGTCCGGGCGGTGAATCGCAACGAGGCCGCGGGCACGTACACGACGACGTCGCTCGTCTCGATCGCGAACAAGGACCAGCTGCGGAAGGCGACGACGAATTACCCGGCGACGATCAGATCCAAGTACCTGCAGCTCCCGTCCGGCGTCCCGACGCGCGTGGCCCAGCTCGCGCAGACGATCGTCGCGGCGTCGTCGGCCGCCACGCCGTACGACAAGGCGGAGGCGATCGAGACGTACCTGCGGAACAACTACAAGTACTCGACCGTCGTGAAGTCCGCCCCGCCGGGCCGCGACCCGGTCGACTACTTCCTGTTCGAGCTCAAGGCGGACTTCTGCGAGTACTTCGCGTCATCGATGGCCGTCCTGCTCCGCGAGGTCGGGGTCCCCTCGCGGGTCGTCGAAGGGTTCACCGCCGGAGAGATCGACCCGAGCGGCCGCTACGCCGTTCGCGAGCTCAACGCGCACGCCTGGGTCGAGGCCTACTTCCCGGGGTACGGGTGGATCGAATTCGAGCCGACGCCCTCCGAGCTGCCGTTCGACCGAGCGGAAGCGGCGGCTGCCGGCAGCACGAACGCGGACGGCTCGCCGAAGAACCCGAACGGCCGCGAGGACAGCTCCGGCCTTGCCGGGCGCGATAACGCGCCCGACCCCGGGATCGGCGCCGTGGACGACACTCCGCCGAGCGGGGTCGGCGGCGACCTCGTGAAGACCATCGATCCACGGCCCGGTCTGGCGGTCCTATCCGTCTTGCTCATCGCTCTGCTCATCGCCTTCGTGCGCTTCGAGATGCGCTTCCGTGGCCTCGGCACGATCGACACCGCCTGGGGCAAGACGCGACTGCTCGGCGCCTACGCCGGCCACGCGGCGCGGCCGTCCCAGACCCCGTATGAGTACGCCGACGCGATCGGCCGCGAGATCCCTGACGTGCACGAGCCGTTGCGCACGATCGCGAACGCCCGCGTGCAGGACCGCTACTCGCCACAGGGCGCGACCGACGTGGAGCGCGCCGCCGCGGCCGCGGCCTGGCGCACGGTCGCGCGGATCTTCGTCACGCTCATGCCGACCCGGATCGTGCGCGCGCTTTCGAAGTTCGTCCGATAGCGGAGCACGCGAACGTCGCGCGCGTCAGCGCGCACGCTGCGGCGCACGGAGTCGAGATCGCGGTCACGCGGTTCACCGGCAAGACGGCCACCGCAGCCGACGCCGCACGCGAGATCGGCTGCACCGTCGCGGAGATCGTGAAGAGCCTCGTCTTCCTCGCCGACGGCACGCCGACGGTCGTCCTGTGCTCCGGCGCTGATCGCGTCGACGAAGCGAAGCTCCGCGGCGCACTGGGCGCGCAGGTCGTGCGGCGGGCTACGGCTGACGAAGCGAAGTCGGCGACCGGCTTCGCGATCGGCGGGGTACCGCCGTTCGGCCACACCTCCGCCCTGCGCGTGATCGTCGACGAGGGGCTGCTGGCGCACGAACGCGTGTGGGCGGCGGCCGGCCTGCCCGACGCGGTGTTCCCGGTCGCGTCGGCCGATCTCTTGCGGCTCTCGCGGGGGACGGGGGCGGACGTATGCGTGCGTTAGGGGCTGGCGGTCATTCCCTCTGCTCGCTCGTCAGGTGCGTTCACAGTCGCGGGCGTGCCTCCGGACGAGCCTTCGCCCCGGGAACGCCCGCCAGCCCCCATCACGGCACGCGACGCATCCCGGCGTGAGAGTCTTCGCGACCGGCACGACGGGATTCCTCGGCAGCGTCGTGGCCGAGAGGCTACGCGCGCGCGGCGACACGGTCGTCGCACTGGTCCGTGATCCGGCGAAGGCCGATCTCATGCGCCGCGCCGGGCGCGACGTCGTCGTCGGCGATCTCGCCGATCCGGATGCGCTGAAGCGCGGTTGCGACGGCTGCGATGCGGTTGTGCACGCAGGCGGCATCTACGAGGTCGGCATCGGCGCGCCACGGCGGATCGACGTGTACACGGCGAACGTCGAAGGGACGGAGGCGGTGCTGTCGGCAGCGGCGGCGGTCGGCGTCGCGAAGGTCGTGCACGTGTCATCCGTCGTGGTCTTCGGCAATACGAATGGCGCCATCGTGGACGAGACCTATCAGCGCGGAGCGGGGTTCACCTCGTACTACGACGAGACCAAGACGCTCGCGCACCGCGTCGCCCTGGGCTATGCGGCGAAGGGCCTGCCGGTCACGATCGCGCAGCCGGGGCAGATCTACGGTCCCGGCGACCATTCCGGGATCGGCGCGCTCTTCCGGCGCGCGGCCGCCGGAAAGCTGCCGGTCCTGACCCTGGGCGATCTTGGTCTGAATTTCGTCCACGTCGACGACGTCGCGGGCGGGATCGTCGCGCTTCTTGACCGTGGCCGCGCCGGCGAGGCGTACGTCCTCGGCGGCGAGATGGCGAGGCTCCGCGACGCGGTGCGGATCATGGCCACGCTCGCCGGGAAGCCGGCGCCGCGGTTCGAGGTGCCCGCGGCGGTGCTGCGATTCGCGGCCCGCCTGCGGCCTGACGTCGCAGAGGTCGTGCGGAGCGCGGACGGGGCGACGTTCTGGGCGACCGATGCGAAGGCCCGAGCGGAGCTCGGCTGGGCGCCGCGTTCGTTGCGCGAAGGGCTGGTCAGCTACCTCTCGTCGTCATCCTCGTCGTCCTCTTCGAATTCGTCGGAGTAGAAGCCGAGCTCCTCGGACTTGAACACGGTCACGAGGAAGTCCTCGCGCTCCGGATCGTGCGTCTGCACGAGCTCCTCGTCGAGCTGATCGATCAGCTGCTGCAGCTCGTCGTCCGTGAGCTCCACTTCGAGCAGCAGGGTCGCGTTCACTTCGAACCGGCCGTAGTGGAGGTCGACGCGACCGACGCGGCGGGCGCCGCCGTAGATCGCGAAGATCTCGCTCGACTCGGTGCGGACCGTGCGCTCGAAGCGCGCTGCTTCCATGAGGCGAGGACTATACGACGCGCTCGTTCGAGGTCGCGGCTACGCTCGGGCGATGACCCATCCGCTGCGCATCGGACTGAAGCTCTCGCCGCAGGTCCATCCGATCGCGACGCATCGCGCGGTCTGGAGGATCGCCGACGACGCCAGATTCGACGGACTCTGGGGCTTCGACCATCTGCAGGCACTCGGCGATGACCCGACCCAGCCGGTGTTCGAGGGCTGGTCGATGCTCGCCGCGATGGCCGAGGCGACCACTCGCGTGCGCATCGGCCTGATGGTGGCCGGGAGCCTGTACCGGCACCCCGGCATGCACGCGAAGATCGGCGCGACGATCGACCACCTGTCCAACGGCCGCCTCGAGTTCGGGATCGGCGCCGGATGGAACGAGCCCGAATTCGCACAGCTCGGCATGGACTTCCCGCCGCTCGGGGAGCGCCTCGGGCGCTTCGGCGAGGCCGTGCGGGTCATCAAGCGTCTCTGGACGCAGGAACGCGCGAATTTCAAAGGCAAGCACTTCACGCTGACCGACGCGATCGCGGAGCCGAAGCCGCTGCAGAAGCCGTATCCGCCGATCTGGATCGGGGGCTCGGGTCCGCAGCGCACGCTCAAGGTCGTCGCGCGGCACGGCGACGTGTGGAACTCGAATGCCGGCGAGATGGATAAGACCATCGCGCTCTCGAAGGTGCTCGACGAGCACTGCCGTACCGTCGGCCGTGACCCGAACGCGGTCCGTCGCTCGGTGCAGTTCCGGCTCACGACGGTCGATGAGTCTCTGAAGGTCGCCGAGTCCTACCTGAAGGCGGGCTTCACCGAACAGATCGTCATGCTGACCGGTCCGGACCCGGTGAAGCTCGGGGAGCTCGCGGCGCGCGAGCTCTTGCCCCGCCTTCGCGCGCTCGGCTGAGATGAGCGGCCTTGCGCTCCACCAGCAGTCGCCTGAATAGCTAGCGGCGGGCGATCACCGCATCGGGCTCGCGCCGAGCGCTCCCGCGGGCGCCTCTCGCAGGCGGTGCCGAGGTTTCGGCGTGCGCCCGCAGCACCGCGGAGATCGACTGGCCCGGCTCGACGGGCTGATTGAGATCCTTCAGGGCGGGCTCGAGCGCGCCGAAGAACGCCACGATGTCCTGCAGGGTCACGAAGCCCATGTGCCCGACGCGCGCGATCTGGCCCTCGATGCGGGCCTGGCCGCCGGCGATGACGGTGTCGTAGTCATCGCGCAGGATGCGGATGAGGTTGCGCGGGTCGACGCGGGTCGGCATCCGGAACGCCGTGACGCACGGCGAGGCGTACCGCTCGTCACCGAAGATGCCGAGATTCAACGCCTGGAGCCCGCGCCGCGTAGCGTAGGCGAGATCGCGGTGTCGCTTGATGATGGCGGACTGGCCCTCTTCGGCCATGAGCCGCAGGGACTCCTGCAGCCCGATGAACACGCTGATCGCCGGGGTCGCCGGGGTGGCGCCCTTCTCGAGCGCGGCCTTGTACGTCTGCAGATCGAAGTACAGCTTCGGCAGGTTCGAGCGGTCGTACGCCTTCCAGGCCTGCTCGCTCATCGTCACCATCGCGAGCCCCGGCGGCGCGCCCCAGGCCTTCTGTGACGCCGAGATGAGGACGTCGATGCCCCATTCGTCGTGCATGAACTCGACCGCGCCCGCACCGGAGACGCTGTCGACGATGAGGAGCTTGCCGGACTCGCGCACGACCTCGGCGATCTCCTTCAACGGGTTGAGCACGCCGGTCGAGGTCTCGTTGTGCGTGATGAGGACGGCCTTCGCGCCGTCCTTGCCCTTCTCCTTCGCGAGCTCGTCGCGCACGAGATCGGGCTCCACCGCGCGGCCCCACGGCACGTCGATGCGCCGCGCGTCGACGCCGTAGGCCTTGCACACCGCGGCGAATTTCTCGCCGAAGGCGCCGTTGACGAACAGCAGCACCCGGTCACCGCTCGACAACGTGTTCACGATCGCGGCTTCCATGCCCCCCGACCCTGAGGCCGTGAGGAGGAAGACGTCGCCTTCGGTGTTGAGGAATTCCTGCAGCGCGCGCGTCAGGCCGGCCATGAGGGCCGCGAACTCAGGCCCGCGGTGGTTGATCATCGGCCGTGCGGACGCGTTCAGCACGCTCTGGGGGACGAACGTCGGACCAGGGATCCGCAGGTTCTGCGGCCTATACATATGTAGATCCTCTCCGGATAAAGCGGGGGAAGCGACATCAATGATGCCAGCCCACATGCCTTGGGACAAGCGAACGCCAAAGCTCGCGCCGTCCATCCTGTCGGCCGACTTTGCGCGTTTGGCCGACGCCGTGGCCGCCGCGGAGTCCGGCGGCGCGGACTGGATCCACGTCGACGTGATGGACGGGCATTTCGTGCCGAATCTCACATTCGGGCCCAAGATGGTCGCCGACCTGCGTGCGGCCACGCGCCTGCCGCTCGACGTGCATCTCATGATTGAGCGGCCCGAGGAGTGGGTCGCGAAGTACGTCGAGGCCGGGGCGACGTACCTGACCCTCCACGTCGAGGCCGCCCGCGACCCTGGCGCCGCTCTCGATGCGGTCCGCGCGGCCGGCGCCCGGCCGGGGATCAGCCTCAACCCGGAGACCGATGCCGCCCGCGTCATTCCGTACCTTGACCGCGCGGATCTCGTGCTCGTCATGAGCGTGCACCCTGGCTTCGGCGGCCAGTCGTTCATCGGCTCCGCGCTCGACAAGGTGCGCACGCTCCGGGCGACGCTCGACGAGCGGGGGTCGGAGGCGGAGCTCGAGGTCGACGGAGGCATCAAGCCCGAGAACGCGAAGGGCGTCGCGGATGCGGGCGCGTCGGTCCTCGTCGCCGGCTCGGCCGTGTACCGCGATCCCGAGGGCGTGAGCGCGGCGCTGGCGAAATTCCGCCGGGCAGTCGCCTAGTCCGCGTCGCCCCGCCCGAGCTCGGCGAGGCGCGCGTCGCTGATCCCGAAGTGGTGCGCGATCTCATGCATCACCGTGTCGCGCACGATCTGCGCCTGCCGGCGCGGTGAGCTGGACATGCGCTGGATCGGACCCCGATAGATGGAGATCCGGTCGGGCATCAGCGGCTCGTCGAACCGTTCGGTGAGCGGCACGCCTTCGTAGAGACCCAACAGCTCCTGCCCGGGCTTGACCTTGTCAGGCTCTGGCTCGTCGTCGGTGACGATCTCGACATTCCGCATGCGCCGGCCGAATTCCGGGGGCAGATCCCTGAGTGCCCGGCGCACCAGGCGAGCGAACCGGGCGCGCTCGAGATCTGACATCTAGGCCTACTTTACGGGCGCCATGCGCTCGACCGGCCCCCGCCGCGTGCTGGTCGTCGACGACGACCGCGACCTCTGCGACCTCCTGGCGGATTTCCTCGCCGAGGAGGGCTACGACGTGACGCGCGCGTATGCGGGGCGCGACGCGATTGACGCCGCGCGAGCGAACTCGCCGGATGCGGTCCTCCTCGACCTCATGCTCCCGGACGTGTCCGGCATCGTGGTCGGTCGGGCCCTACGCGGCTCCGCGATCACGCGCGATGTGCCGATCGTCATCATCAGCGGCGACCGCGCCGCGCTCGCGCGGAGCAAGCTCGAGCTGCGGGCCGATTCGTTCCTCGAGAAGCCGTTCAGCCTGGCTGCTGTCGAGATCGCGCTCCGCGACGCGCTCGGCAACGCTGGAGCCAGCGACGCGTCTGACCGCGCATGAGCGGGCAGCGCGCGCCGGTGGTCACGCGCACCGTGAGCGCACGTGACGCAGCGCCCGGGCGCGCAGCCGGCAGACGCCCGACTCGCTGAGACCGATCTGCGCGCCGATCTCTTTGAGCGTGAGCCCGCGCGCGAACGACAGCACCAGGACCCTCCGTTCGGTCGGCGCCAGATGGCGCAGGGCCTTCGCGACGCGCTCCCACTGCTCATCGCCGCACGCACTCCGGCCCGAACGTGGCGCCCCGGCACCGGCGATGCCCCATTCGACGCTCTCGAGGCCGGCCTGGACGCAGCGGTCCAGGGACACCTCGACGACCGGAGCCGGAAGATCGGCGTCCAGCTCACGCGCCTTGCGGTACGCGCGGCGGGCGGACCGGGTGAGCGGATCGCGCTCACGCAGGGCATCGAGCACCTGGCCACGGATCCGCCGCGCGGCGTACGCGCTGAATGGCGCCCCGGTGTCGTCGCGGTACCGCCGCGCCGCCTGGACCAGCCCGACCACGCCCCACGCGACCAGGTCCTCCCGTTCGGCTCCGCAGCAGCGCGGATCGAGCGCGCGGGAGGCGACCGCCCTCGCGAACCTGAGGTGCGCGATGATGCGTTCGTCGCTCGTTTGCAGATCCACTCTCCGCTCCCCGGCGGCACCGTACC
This sequence comes from Chloroflexota bacterium, assembly GCA_030948585.1. Lineage (GTDB taxonomy): Bacteria > Chloroflexota > Limnocylindria > P2-11E > P2-11E > UBA4735. The sequence continues at coordinate 15,793 of JALZAB010000003.1, read as the reverse complement.
CACCGCTCCAGCTGGTGTCAATAACAGAGCGACAGGGTTGTCCACAATCGCCGAGGCTTACTTCGCGCGCTACCGGTACCCCGAGTGGCTGCGGACCCACTCGGTCGTGGTCGGCGCCGTCGCCACCCGTCTGGCGGAGGCTCACGCGGCGGTCGGCGCGGACCTCGATGCGCGCGCCGTCGGCCTCGGCGGGTACCTCCACGACATCGGCAAGAGCCCGCTGCTGGCCGGCGACGACCGCGACCACCACGTCCTCGGTCCACTCGTGCTCGCCGCCGAGGGGTTGCCGGACCTGATGGAGCTCTCGCGCCGGCACCCGGTGTATGCGCCTCGCGATCCGCTGACCGCGCCGCGGTCGCTCGGCGAGAAGATCGTCTACTACGCCGACCGCCGCGGGGGCCAGCGCGTCGTCACGCTTGAGGAGCGCATCGACGAGCAGCTGGCCCGTCATCCTGAGCTCGCGCACCTGCGCGCGGCCGATCTCGCGATGGCCCAGGCCATCGAGCGCGACGTGTTCGCCGGGATCCCACTCAGGCCCGGAGACCTGGCGTGAGCGTCGATCGCGCGCGGCTCGAAGCCCGCATGGCCGCGCTTTCGGCCATCGGGGGACGGGGCACGAGCGTCACGCGGCTCGGCCTGAGCCATGAGGAGCAACGCGCGCGCGAGCTGGTCGGCGGATGGCTGCGCGAGCGCGGGGCGGTCGTCCGCCGTGACGCGGCGGGCAACGTGTACGGCCGATTCGGGGACGCAGGCCCGGCGATCCTCCTTGGGTCGCACCTCGACTCCGTGCCGGAGGGCGGTCGGTTCGACGGCGCGCTCGGCGTGCTGTGCGCGGTCGAGGCCGTCGACGCGCTCCTGGACGACGGCGTGCGCTTCCGCCGTCCGGTCGAGGTCGTCGGCTGGTGCGACGAGGAGGGCGCGCGCTTCGGCATCGGCCTGTTCGGGTCCTCTGCCGCGTTCGGCAGGCTGCCGGCCGGCGCGGCCGATCGAGCGGACCCCACGGGGATCACGATCGCGAACGCGCTCCGGGCGATCGGCGAGTCCGGCGATCCCGCCGCCGCGGCACGCGGCCCCGGTGCGCTCGCCGCGTACCTCGAGCTGCACATCGAACAGGGCCCCCGCCTCGCAGATCGCGGCATCCCGCTCGGCGTGGTGAGCGACATCGTCGGGATCCTGCATGGTCGGGTGACGGTGCGCGGCCGCCAGGATCATGCGGGCGCGACGATCATGACCGCGCGGGAGGATGCCCTCGCCGCGGCGGCCGAGATGGTCCTCGCGGTCGAGTCCGCGGCCCGCGCGTTGCCGGACGCGGTCGGCACCGTCGGTGAAATTGCCGTGCGCCCCGGCGCGAAGAACGTCGTCCCGGGCGAATGCGTGTTCTCGGTCGACCTGCGCGCGCGAGAGGAGCGGACGGTGGAGCAGCTCGCGCGCGACGTGCGCGAGGCGATCCGGCGGGTCGGCGATGCCCGGGGCGTGCGCTCGTCGCTCGACGTCCTGTCGCGCGTGCCGGCCGTGCCGCTCGACGCGTCGCTTCGCGACCTATTCCACCGCTGCGCCCAGCAGGTCGGGGTGGACGCGCCGGAGCTTTTTTCCGGGGCGGGGCATGATGCCGAGAATTCGCAGCTGGCCGGCGTGCCGACGGGCATGCTGTTCGTGCGGTCGACCGGTGGCAGTCACAACCCGAATGAGCTCGCGACGCTCGATGACGCGATGCTCGGGACTCGGGCTCTCGCGCTCGCGCTGCGGGAGCTTGCGGGCTAGTATCCCGCGAGTCTGCCAGTTCACGTCAACTGGCGAAGCGGGGAGGCAAGCAAGCGTGGCGCGAGCGACGTTGAGCCAGCCGGCGAACGCGAGCTATCGCATCGGAGAGCTCGCCGCGACGGTCGGCATGACCGAACGGACGATCCGCTACTACGAGGAGCTGGGGCTGCTCGAGTCCGTGAAGCGCCTCGATGGCGGGACGCGCGTGTACACCGACGACGATGTGCGGCGCCTCAAGTTCATCCGCAAGCTGAAGGTCCTTGGCCTCTCGCTCCAGGAGATGCGCGAGCTCGAGGGCATCTACACCTCGCAGCGCAGCAACCGAACTGTGCTGCCTCGGCTCATCGAGCTGCTCGACGCGCACCTGGTCTCCGTGGACGGCCGCATCGCAGAGCTCCAGGCCCTCCGCGACGAGATCCGCAGCTATCGCGAGCACGTCGCGCAGCGGCTCATCGAGGCCGACCGCTGATGGAGAAGAGCGTCATCCTCGGGGCCGCCCGGACGCCCATCGGCGCGTTCCTCGGTGGGCTCGCGCCGATGAAGGCGCCGCAGCTCGGGGCGATCGCGATCGCGTGCGCGATCGAGCGCAGCGGCGTGGCGCCCGATCGCATCGACGAGGTGTTCATGGGCAGCGTCCTGCAGGCCGGCGTCGGTCAGGCGCCGGCGCGTCAGGCCGCGCTCGGGGCGGGTCTGCCGCGCAGCGTTCCGTGCACGACGATCAACAAGGTCTGTGGATCGGGGTTGAAGGCGGTGATGCTCGCGGCCTCGCAGATCGCCGCGGGCGAGTACGGCGTCATCGTCGCCGGCGGCATGGAGTCGATGTCCAACGCCCCATACCTGCTTCGCGGCCTGCGGCAGGGGCTCACCCTCGGGGAGCATTCGATGGAGGACGCGAACCTCACCGATGGTCTTGTTGACGCGTACGGCGGCGGGCACATGGGCCTCGGCGGAGAAAAGGCCGCCGCGAAGAGCAGCCTGACCCGCGCGGACCAGGACCGCTTCGCGCTGCGGTCATACGAGAAGGCCCTGGCCGCGCAGCGCACCGGCGCGTTCACCGCCGAGATCGTCCCGGTCGACGTGCCCGGTCGCAAGGGTCAGGTCAGCCGGATCGAAAAGGACGAGTCCCCGCGCGAGACGACGCTCGAGGCGCTGGCCGCGCTCAAGCCCGCGTTCATGCCGGATGGGACGGTCACCGCTGGGAACGCGTCGAAGCTGAACGATGGAGCCGCCGCGCTGGTGATGGCCGGCGAGACCCACGCACGCGAGCTCGGCGCAACGCCGCTCGCGCGCATCGTCGCCCAGGCCCAGTTCGCGCACGAGCCGGACCTCTTTCTGCTGGCGCCGTCGGGGGCGATCGCGCGCGTGCTCGAGAAGGCCGGCTGGAGCGTGCGCGACGTTGACTTGTACGAAGTGAATGAGGCCTTCTCGGGCATCGAGGCCGTGCGGCGCGAGCTGGGCATCGCGGAGGATCGCTTCAACGTGAATGGCGGAGCCGTCGCCCTCGGCCACCCCATCGGCGCGTCCGGCGCACGCCTCCTCGTGACGCTGCTGTACGCCTTACGCGCGCGTGGCACGCGCCGGGGCGTCGTGTCGCTGTGCCTGGGCGGCGGCGAGGCCGTAGCCCTCGCGGTCGAGGCGTTGTAGGTGGAGCAGATCGGGGTCGTCGGCGCGGGCACCATGGGCGCTGGCATCGCGCAGGTCTGCGCGACCGCGGGCCTGCAGGTGGTCCTCGTGGATCTCGGCCTCGAGCAGCTGCAGCGAGGGCAGGCCGTGATCGCTGAATCGCTCGGGCGGCTCGAGCCGAAGGGCAGGCTGCCGCGACCGGCGGCCGAGATCGCCGGCCGGATCCGCATCAGCACCGCGATGAGCGACCTCGCCACCGTCGACTGCGTCATCGAGGCGGCGTTCGAGGACGCCGCGGTGAAGACCGAGCTGTTCCGCAAGCTGGACGCACTCTGCAAGCCCGCGGCGGTCCTCGCGTCCAACACATCGAGCATCTCCATCACCACGCTCGCCGCCGCGACGAAGCGGCCCGGGCAGGTCGTCGGGATGCACTTCATGAATCCCGTTCCGGTGATGGGGTACGTCGAGCTCATTCGCGGACTGCAGACGGACGATGCGACCATGGAGCGCGCCCGCGAGCTCGTGAAGGCGCTCGGGAAGACGGCCGTCGAGTCGAACGACGCGCCGGGATTCATCGCGAACCGCCTGCTGATGCCCATGATCAACGAGGCGGTGTTCGCGCTCGCCGAAGGGGTCGGCACCGCGGACGCGATCGACACGATGATGAAGGGCCTCAACTTCCCGATGGGCCCGCTCGCGCTCGCGGATCTGATCGGGCTCGATGTGTGCCTGGCGGTGCTCGAGGTCCTGCAGCGCGACCTCGGCGATCCGAAGTACCGGCCCGCGCCGCTGCTGAAGCAATACGTGCACGCCGGCTGGCTCGGGCGAAAGAGCGGGCGCGGCTTCTTCGAGTACCCGAAGTGAGCGGTCCGCAGGTCGGCCCGGTGTTCGCGTTCTCGGCAACGCACGCCGCCACGGCCCGCTTCTACGTCGACGTCGTCGGCCTTCCGGCGGGAACGGGCGGGGATCCGAACGCGAGCTGGCTCCGGGCGGAGAATGCCGACGTGGTGTTCCATTCGCCGGATGACCGGGAGACGCCGGCCGAGGTCCGCGGTCAGGGGGCGTTCGTCGTGTGGTTCGGCGTCGATGACGTGAAGGCGGCGTTCGAGACGGCCAGGGCGGCGAAAGCCGTGGTCGGCGACTTCTACGGCGACTACTTCTTCGCGCGCGATCCGGACGGCAGGTTCATCGGCATCCACGTGAATGAGGAGCACGGTCATGGCCACGACCACTGAGCCCGCGGACGCCGGCGCGGCATTCGATCTCACGTTGACCGACTCGCAGGAGCTCGTGCAGCGGACGGCCCGCGATTTCGCGAGCGAGAAGCTGTTGCCGATCGCGCACGACATCGACGAGCAGGGCAAGATCCCGCCGGCCATCCTGAAGGAGCTTGCGGCCCTGGGGTTCATGGGCATCTACGTCCCGGAGGATCTGGGCGGCGCCGGCCTCGACACGGTCTCGTACATCCTCGCCTCGGAGGAGATCAATCGCGCGTGCGCATCGACCGGCGTGGTCATGCAGGCGCACAACTCGCTGGCCTGCGGGCCGTTGCTCAAATGGGGCACGCCCGAGCAGAAGGAGCGGTGGCTCCGCCCGCTCGCCCAAGGCGAGAAGCTGGGCTGCTTCGCGCTCACCGAACCGGCCTCGGGGTCGGACGCCGCCGGCCTCCAGATGACCGCCCGCCGTGACGGCGCCGGCTGGCGCCTGAACGGCACGAAGAACTTCATCACCAATGGCGTCACCTCGGATGTCGTCGTCGCGTTCGCGCAGACCGATCCGGGCTCGCGGCACCGGGGCATCACCGCGTTCGCCGTCGACAAACCCACGCCGGGTCTGACGGTCGGCCGCGTCGAGCAGAAGCTCGGGATCAAGGGTTCCGACACGGCGCAGCTGGTGTTCGAGAACGTGCGGGTCGAGGACGACCAGCGCCTCGGCGAGATCGGCGAGGGATTCAAGATCGCGCTCTCGACGCTCGATGGCGGCCGCATCGGGATCGCCGCGCAGGCCGTGGGCATCGGCCGGGCCTGCCTCGAGGATTCGCTCGCGTACGCGAAGGAGCGTCAAGCGTTCGGCAAGCCGATCGCCGAGCTCCAGGCGATCCAGTGGATGCTCGCGGACATGGCCACCGAGGTGGACGCCGCGCGGCTCATGACGTGGCGCGCCGCCACGCTGAAGGACCGGGGCGAGCCGTTCACCGCCGAGGCGGCCATGGCCAAGCTCTTCGCGTCGGACGTCGCGATGAAGTCCGCGCGGAACTGCGTCCAGATCTTCGGCGGCTACGGCTATTTGAAGGACTACCCGGCCGAGCGCCACTATCGCGACGCGAAGATCACCGAGATCTACGAAGGCACCAGCGAGATCATGAAGCTGATCATCTCCGAGGATCTGTTGGCGTGATCCCGCCGACCCAGGGCCCCGGCGCGGTCGTGCTGGCGGCGGTGGCCGTGCTCGGCTTCGGCGCGTTCGCCTACCGGGCCTGGAAGCTGTATCGCTACCTCCGGCTCGGCTGGAACGAGGATCGGCGGGCGCACCTGGGGAGGCGCTTCCGGGACGAGCTCGTCATCTACGTGCTGCAGCGCAAGCTGCTGAAGCGGCCCTACTACATCCGGGGCATCGCCCACGCGTTCATCTTCTGGGGCTTCATCGTCATCACGCTCGGCACGGTCGACCTCCTCGCCAGCGGCCTGTTCGGCCTGCGGATGCCCGGTGCGGAGAGCGGCGTGTTCGTGTGGGCCGTCGATGTGTTCGCGGCGCTCGTGCTCGCGGCCATCGCGCTCGCGCTCGTCCGGCGGGCGTTCTTCAAGCCGCCGCGGATGCATATCGCGCTCGACGGATACATCATCCTCGGCCTTATCGGGACCCTGATGGTGTCCCTGCTCCTGTTCGAGAACGCCGGCGTGGCCGCGGGCTACCTCGCCGTGCGCCAGTCGACGCCGCCGTTCGCGCAGCTGCTGCCGATCCCGTTTCCCGCCGGCGCCGCCGGATCGGTGTTCGCGGCAGCGTGGTGGGTCCACGTCGTCACGGTCCTCGCGTTCACGGCGTACCTCCCGCAGTCGAAGCACCTGCACATCGTGACCACGCTGCCCAACGTGTTCTTCCGCTCGCAGCGGCCCCGCGGCGCGCTCCGGTTCGTGGACAAGATCGAGGAGCAGGAGGCGTTCGGCGCCGCAAGCCTGCGCGACCTCTCGTGGAAGCAGCACCTGGATGGCTACACCTGCACCGAGTGCGGGCGCTGCTCGGACAACTGTCCGGCCCTCGCGACCGGCAAGCCGCTCGACCCACAGAAGATCGTGCTCGATCTGCGTGACCTGCTGCTGAAGGAAGGCGATGCCCTGCTGAAAGACCCCCTCGCCACTGGCACCTCGCCGGCCCATCAGCTGCCGACGAAGCCCGACGAGCTGTGGGCTTGCACCACGTGCGCGGCGTGCGTCGAGCAGTGCCCGGTCACGATCGAGCACATCGACAAGATCGTCGACATGCGCCGCTACCTCACGATGCAGGAGGCCGCCGCGCCGCCCGAGGCCCAGCGCGCGATGACCAACATCGAGCGCGCCGGGAATCCCTGGGGCGAGCCGGCGAGCACGCGCGGCGACTGGTCCGTCGATCTCGGGGTGCCGACGTTCGCCCAAAAACCGGACGCGGAATATCTGTACTTCGTCGGTTGCGCGGCCTCGTTCGATCGCCGGAACCAGCGCGTCGCGCAGGCGCTCGCGAAGATCCTGACGTCGGCAGGTCTGTCCTTCGCCATCCTCGCGACGGAAGAGACCTGCAACGGCGACCCGGCGCGCCGGATGGGAAACGAATACCTCTGGCAGCTGCAGGCCCAGCAGAACATCGAGACGTTCGGCCGCTACAAGATCCGGAAGATCATCGCGTCGTGCCCGCACTGCTTCAACACGTTCGCGAACGAGTATCCGCAGCTCGGGGGCACCTACGAGGTGGTGCACGCGCTGCAGCTCGTCCAGGATCTGATCGAGGAAAAGAAGATCATGCTCGGGCCGGGCGTCACCGAATCGGTCGCATATCACGACCCCTGCTACCTCGGCCGGCACAACGGTATCTACGAGGACCCCCGCGCGGTGCTGGATGCGATGGACGGCGTGAGCCGGATGGAGATCGAGCCGCACCACCGCGAGCGGGGCTTCTGCTGCGGCGCGGGTGGTGGCCGGATGTGGATGGAGGAGAAGATCGGCCAGCGGGTCAATCACCGGCGGGTCGAGCAGATCCTCGCGGCCGGCGACGCGAACGGCGCGCAGCCCTCCAAGGTCGCATCGGGCTGTCCCTTCTGTCTCATCATGCTCGACGAGGGCGTGGGCGCGAAGGGGATCCAGGAGACCCTGAAGCCGGTGGATGTCCTGGAGCTCGTGGCGGCGCGCCTCAACAGTGAAGGAGTGACGAGATGACGAGGCTGCTCGTGTGCATCAAGCAGGTCCCCGACTCGACCACGCGGGTCAAGGTCGCGCCCGATGGTGCGTCCGTGGTGACGGACGGCGTCACCTGGTCGATCTCGCCGTATGACGAGTACGCCATCGAGCTCGCGCTCGAGCACAAGGACACCGCGGCCGACACGGTGGTGAGCGTGATCAGCGTCGGCGGGCCGCGGACGAAGGACGCGCTGCGCCAGGCGCTGGCGATGGGCTGCGACGACGCGACGCTCGTCACCGGCGACGGCGCCGACGGGCTCGGCCCGATCGGGATCGCGAACGCGCTGAAGAGTGCGGTCGACGAGCTGAAGCCCGACCTCGTGCTCTGCGGGAAGCAGGCGTCGGATGACGACCAGGGCTTCGTCGGTCCCGCCCTGGCGGAGGCCCTCGGGTGGCCGCACGTCGCGGTCGTCACGAAGTTCGCGCCGGTCGCCGGCGGGACGGAGGTCTGGAAGGAGACGGAGGGTGGCCACGAGGTGTGGAACGCGAGCGGCGGGGCCGTGCTCACGGTGCAGAAGAGCGCGAAGGAGCCGCGCTACCCGTCGCTGCCCGGGATCATGAAAGCGAAGAAGAAGGAGATCCCCGAACGACCGGTCGCCGGCGTGGCCGACCCGGTGAAGATCGAGATCCAGAAGCTCGATCCGCCGCCCGCGCGTGGCGGGGGGAAGATCTTCAAGGACGGCGACACAAAGGCGCACGCCGCGGAGCTCGCGACGCTGCTGCGCGATGAGGCCAAGGTCCTATGAAGATCTGGGTCATCGCCGAACGGTCCGCTGATGGCAGCTTGCGCCGCGTCTCGAAGGAGCTCGCCGCAAAAGCCGCAGCCATGGGCGACGCGACCGTCCTCGAGGTCGGGGGCGAGCGTGTCTCGGCCGTGGCGGCAGCCACCGCCCTGGCCGCGCGCGCGACGACCGATGCGCCGGACCTCATCCTCGTCGGCGCCACGCCATCGGGGCGTGACGTCGCCGCACGGCTCGCAGCGAAGCTCGGTCGCGCGTACCTCTCCGAGTGCACGGCTCTCGCGGTCGCCGGTACGTCCGTGGAAGCGAGCCGCGGGATGTATGCCGGAAAGGTCCGAGCACGGGTGCGCGTGGCCCTGCCGGCCGTCGCGAGCGTGCGCCCGAACGCGTTCCCGCTGTCCGACGGTGCCTCGGATCCGCGGGTGACGAGCGTCGCGGCGCAGGACGAGCCCGGTCTCACGTTCGTGCGGTTCGAGCCGACGGCGTCCGGCGGCGGCCGCGTGCCGCTGAGCGAGGCCCGCGTCATCGTGTCGGGCGGCCGGGGCCTGAAGGGGCCGGAGGGTTGGACGCAGGTCGAGGCGCTGGCCGACGTCCTCGGTGCTGCGCTCGGTGCGTCGCGCGCCGTCACCGACGCCGGCTGGCGGCCGAACGAGGAGCAGGTCGGACAGACCGGAAAGACCGTGAGTCCCGATCTCTACATCGCCCTCGGCATCTCGGGTGCGATCCAGCACCTCGCCGGCATGACCTCGAGCAAGGTCATCGTGGCCGTGAACAAGGATCCCGATGCCGACATCTTCAAGGTCGCCGACTACGGCATCGTCGGGGACGTCTTCGAGTTCCTTCCGGCCTTCACCGACGCCGTGAGGCAAGCGAAAGCGGGCGCCTGATGTTCCCGTTCGCGGGTCCGGAGGAGCGCGACCTCGCCGCCGGCGTCGCCGCGTTCGCCCGTGGCTTGCGGGAGCGCATCCCGGCAGCGGAGAGCGACGGCACCATCCCGGCCGACGTGATCCGGTCGCTCGGCGACCTCGGGGTGCTCGGCATGAACGTGCCCGAGCGTGACGGCGGGCTTGGCGCGTCGGCCGTCGCGTTCGCCCTCGTGCTCGAGGAGCTTGCGGCCGTGTGGCCGTCCCTCGCCGTCGGGGTGTCCGTGAACAGCGGCATCGTGGCGGCCTCGATCGCGCGGCTCGGTACCGCCGATCAGCGCCACACGTTCGTCCCGATGCTGTCGGACGGCCGGGGCCTCGCGGCGTTCTGCCTGACCGAGCCGACGTCCGGATCGGACGCGGCCTCGCTTCGCTCGACGGCGGCGCGCGATGGCGACGGTTGGATCCTGCACGGCACCAAGCTCTTCGTAACCAGCGCGAGCTACGCGCCCTTCTTCATCGTGCTCGCGCGCATCGGCATGGCCGAGCCGGCTCGACCCCACGCCGGCATCACGGCGTTCCTCGTCCCCGCCGGGACCGCGGGGGTCATCGTCGGCACGCCGGAGCACAAGCTCGGGCTGCAAGCGTCGGAGACGAGTGCGGTCACGTTCGACGGCGCGCGGATCCCCGCGAGCGCGGTGCTCGGCACGGAGGGCAAGGGCTTCAGCGACGTGGCCATGGCCGGGCTCGACGCCGGACGCATCGGCATCGCCGCGCAGTCCTGCGGCATCGCGCGCGGCGCGCTCGGCCTCGCGGCCGGGTACGCGAAGGAGCGCCGGCAGTTCGGCGCGCCGATCGCCTCGTTCCAGGCGATCCGGTTCTCGCTCAGCACCGTGCGCGCGGAGCTCGACGCCGCCCGGCTGCTCGTCATGCGCGCCGCGTGGCTGAAGGACCAGGGCAGGCGGTTCACCCGTGAGGCCGCGATGGCGAAGCTGTACGCGAGCGAAGCCGCCAATCGGGCGGCGTATGCGTGCCTGCAGGTCTTCGGGGGGTATGGCTACATGCGCGAGTACGGTATCGAGCGGTACTTCCGCGACGCCCGCGCGACCACGATCTACGAAGGAACCAGCGAGGTGCAGCGCATGGTCATCGCCCGGTCACTGGTGGCGGCATGAAAGCCGAGAACGCCGAGACCGCCGACGACCGGACCGCGAAGTCGCGGTGGCTCGAGAAATACGAGGCCGCGATCGCCGCGCATCCCGAGCGCAAGTCGCGGTTCTCGACGCTGTCCGATCTGCCGGTCGATCCGCTGTACACGGCGGACGACCTCCCGGACTTCGATCCCGACCGCGACCTCGGCCTGCCGGGGCAGTTCCCGTACACGCGCGGCGTGTACCCGTCCATGTACCGCGGGCGCCTCTGGACCATGCGGCAGTTCGCCGGCTTCGGCTCGGCCGACGACACCAACGCGCGCTTCCACTACCTGCTCGCGCACGGCGTGACCGGCCTGTCCACGGCCTTCGACATGCCCACGCTCATGGGGCGTGACGCCGACGACCCGCTGTCGCGTGGGGAGGTCGGCCGTGAAGGGGTGGCGGTGAGCTCGCTCGCCGACATGCGCATCCTGTTCGACAAGATCCCGCTGGACGAGGTCACCACGTCCATGACCATCAACGGCCCGGCCTCGATCGTCTGGGCGATGTACCTGGCCGCAGCCGAGGAGCGGGGGATCCCGTTCGGCAAGCTCGGGGGCACGATCCAGAACGACTGTCTCAAGGAGTACATCGCGCAGCGCGAATGGATCGTCCCGGTGAAGCCCGCGATGGAGCTCGTTGTCGACAGCTTCCGGTACGGCGCCCGCGCGGTGCCGAAGTGGAACACCGTGTCGATCAGCGGCTATCACATCCGTGAGGCCGGCTCGACGGCGGTCCAGGAGCTCGCGTTCACATTGCTCGATGGGCTCGAGTACGTGCGCTGGGGCGCCGAAGCGGGACTCGACGTGAACGACTTCGCGCCGCACCTGTCGTTCTTCTTCGACGTCCACAACGACTTCTTCGAGGAGATCGCGAAGTTCCGCGCCGCGCGCCGCATCTGGGCGCGGGAGATGGAGCGGCGGTACCACCCGACGAATGAGAAGGCCCTCCTCATGCGCACCCACGCGCAGACGGCCGGGGTGTCGCTCACCGCGCAGCAGCCGTACAACAACGTCGTCCGGGTCGCGCTCCAGGCCCTCGCGGCGGTGCTCGGGGGCACGAATTCCCTGCACACGAACTCGCTCGATGAGACGTACGCCCTGCCGACGGAGGAGGCCGTGACCCTGGCTCTCCGCACGCAGCAGGTGATCGCCCACGAGTCCGGGGTCAGCGAGACGGTCGACCCTTTGGCCGGCTCCTATTACCTGGAGCACCTGACGAACGAGATGGAGAAGGGCTTCGAGAGATACCGCGACGAGATCGACGGAATGGGCGGCATGGTCGCGGCCGTCGAACGCGGATACCCGCAGCGCGAGATCATCGAGGCGTCGTTCCACTTTCAGCAGCAGGTCGAGGAGAAGGAAAAGATCATCGTCGGGATCAACAAGTACGTCGAGGACAAGGCCGCCGCGAAGATCCCGGTCCTGGCCATCGATCCGGATGTGGAGCGGAATCAGGTCGCGCGGATTGTCGAGACCCGCGCGAAGCGCGATGCCGGCCGGTGGCGTGAGGCGATGGATCGTCTTCGGGATGCCGCGAAGGCGCACGGAGAGCTGATGCCCGCGTTCGTCGAGTGCGCGCGCGCGATGGCAACGGTCGGCGAGCAGGTCGAGATCTTGAAGGAGGCGTATGGCGAATACCACGACCCCGGCTACTTCTAAGGAGCAGCTGCTGGAACGCATGGATGAAGGGTGGCGCCGGTTCCGCGAGGCGGTGCGCCACATCGGCCGCGCGAAGATGAGCGAGCCCACCGGCGCGGGCTGGTCGTATCACGACCTCATCGCCCACATCGCCGGTTGGCATGACCTGACGGCGCGGCGGGTCCGGGCGTTCCGGACCACCGGCACATTCCCGCGGCCCGGCGATGAGGCCGCGCTCGGGATCGCCGCCTTCACGGATGCCGACGAGTTCAACGCGCGGCTCGTGTCGAGCCATCGGCTCGTCGGTGCCGAGGCGCTCGTCGATGAGCTCGACACGACCTTCCGGGCGTTGCGTGCGGAGGTCGCGGAGCTCACCGCCGAGCAGATCCAGGGGTACCGCGGCGCGATCATCAAGACGGTCGCCGCCAACACCCACGGCCACTACGACGAGCACGCGAAGGAGCTGGGTCTTTCATGAAGCGGCCGATCCGTGTGGTAATGGCGAAGGCCGGCCTCGACGGCCATGACCGCGGGGTCAAGGTCGTGGCGCGCGCGTTGCGGGATGCGGGGATGGAAGTCATCTACACCGGCGTGCATCAGACCCCCGAGCAGGTGGTCGCGACCGCCCTGCAGGAGGACGCCGACGCCATCGGCCTGTCGCTCCTGTCGGGAGCGCACAACTACCTGTTCCCGCGCGTCGCCGAGCTGATGAAGGAGAAGGGCATGGCCGACGTCCTGCTGTTCGGCGGCGGGATCATCCCGGAGGACGACATCATCGCGCTCCGCGAACATGGGGTGGAGCGCATCTTCCAGCCCGGTGCCTCGCTCGAGGAGATCATCGCGTACGTTCGCGAGGCCGTGGCGAAACGCCGCGGTCAGCCCGCGTAAGGAGGAGCGACATGGCGAAGAAGGACGACCGGCCGATCGACGTGGGCCTGGCGGCGCTCAACGGCAACGATGAGGCGGCAGCCATCGAGTTCTGGAAGAAGCGTCTTGCGCTCGTCGCCGCGATCCCGAACGACATCGCGCGGGTCGGCGCGCTCACGCCGCAGCTCCGCGAGCTCACGCGCATGGTCAACGAGACCGAGCGCGAGCGACTCACCCGCGCCCGGGTGGTCGCGTTCGCGCAGCTGCCGCAGGACCAGCGGCAGCTGCTCGCCGCGGCGCGCAAGGCCGCGTGGAACGTCGACCGGGGCGTGCTGGAGAAGGACCAGGCCCTGGTCGACAAGATCCTGCCGACCGTCGACGCGAGCGTTCGCTCGGCGTACCCGGCGCGGTAGTGGATCTCCGCTACCGGGAGGACCAGCTCGCGGTGCGGGACGCGATCCGCGCGTTCGTCAGGGAACGCATCGTCCCGCGCGCGGCGGAGTGGAGCGAGCAGGGCGAGTTCCCGATGCCGCTCCTCCCGGAGCTCGCGTCCGTCGGCCTGACCGGCCTCACGATCCCGGAGGAGCACGGCGGCTCGGGTCTCGATGCCCTGACGGCAGCGCTGGTCGCCGAGGAGCTTGGGGCCGGTGACGGGTCGATCGCGCTCACCCTCGCGGCCCACAACTCGTTGTGCATCGGCCACCTGCTGACCGCGGCGTCGGACGAGCAGAAGGCCCGCTGGCTTCCGCCGCTCGCCACGGGCGCGCACCTCGGCGCGTGGGCCCTCACCGAGCCGAGTGCCGGATCCGACGCCGTCTCCGCGAAGACGACCGCGAAGAAGGATGGCGATGGGTGGGTCCTCAACGGACAGAAGCAGTTCATCACGAACGGCTCGATCGCGGGTTTCACCGTGGTCATCGCCGCCACGAGCGATCGGCGGCTGACCGCGTTCGGCGTGAGCGCGGACAACCCTGGCCTCGCCGCGGGCAAGCGCGAGAAGAAGATGGGCCTGCACGCCTCGGACACGGCGCAGCTGATCCTGCAGGACTGCCGCGTGCCCGATGCGGACCGCATCGGCGAGGTCGGCGCGGCGTTCGGGAACGTGCGCACGGTCCTCGATCGCGGTCGCATCGGCATCGGCGCGCTCGCCGTCGGCCTCGGCCGTGCGGCCCTCGAGACCGCGACCGCCTACGCGCAGGACCGGACGCAATTTGGCAAGGCCCTCGCGGAGTTCCAGATGATCCGCTGGAAGCTCGCGCAGGCTCGCACGGAGCTCGATGCCGGACGGTTGCTGATCCATCGCGCGGCGAGCCTCGCCGACGCCGGCCGGCCGTTCACCCGGGCGGCGTCGATGGGGAAGCTGTACGCGACCGAGGCCGCCAGCCGCGCGGCGAACGCCTCCCTCCAGGTGCTCGGCGGGTACGGATACCTCCGCGACTATCCGGTCGAGCGCATCGTGCGCGACGTGCGCCTCATGGAGATCGGCGAGGGCACGAGCGAGATCCAGCGGATCGTTATCGCGCGCGACCTCGTCGCCGCGCCTTGATCGCGGCGGCAGAGTCGCTGCTCGCGGGGGCCCGCACCGGCGACACCCGCAGCATCGCGCGGCTCCTCACGATCGTCGAGAACGACGAGCCCGGTAGCGCGGACATCCTTCGGTCCCTCTACCCAGATACGGGTACCGCACGGATCGTCGGCGTCACCGGCCCGCCAGGCGGCGGCAAGAGCACGCTCGTGTCGCGGCTCGCGGCCGAGTACCGCAAGACCTTCGACCGCGTCGCCATCGTCGCGGTCGATCCATCCAGTCCGTTCACCGGAGGCGCCATCCTCGGCGATCGCATCCGCATGCGCGACCGCTTCCTCGACGAGGGGATCTTCATCCGCAGCATGGCGAGCCGTGGTCACGCCGGCGGCCTCGCGCGCGCCACGATGCGCGTCGTCAATGTGTTCGACGCGCTCGGCACCGGGCTCGTGATCGTCGAGACCGTCGGTGTGGGTCAGGAGGAGGTCGACGTCGTCCGGGTCGCGGACACCGTCTGTCTGGTCACCGTGCCCGGCCTCGGTGACGACATCCAGGCCATCAAGGCCGGCGTGCTCGAGATCGCCGACGTCCTCGTCGTGAACAAGGCCGATAAGCCCGGCGCGGACGAGGCGGCCCGCGACTTGGCACAAATGCTGAGCCTCGGTCCTTCCGTGCGCCCGGGCCTGGCTTCGCCGGCCCCGGGCGAGCCCCAGTCAAGATGGAAGCCGCCGATCGTGCGCACGAGCGCGCAGGACGGCACCGGCGTCCTCGAGCTGGTGCGCGCGATCGAGGAGCACGCCGCGTGGTCGCGCAGCAGCGGGACGCTCGACGAGCGTCGCGCGGGCGCGGCGCGGCAGGAGGTCGAGGCGCTGCTCCGGGACGCGCTGGTCAAGAGATTGGAATCGCGCATCGGCTCGCAGCGCGTAGCCGACGCGGTGGCCCGGGTCGCCAAGCGCGAGCTGGATCCGTACCGCGCGGTCGACGAGCTGCTCGAGGGATGACGATCGAGCTCACGATCTTCCGCACCGGGGCGGTCAAGCTCGCGCGCTCCGCGTTCGCGCCGTGGCTCGAGAGCCCGGAACGCGACCAGTTCGTCGAATGCCCGGTCTGGTCGGCCCTCCTCCGCACGCCTGAAGGGTTGATCGTCTTCGACACGGGCC